>JAVXFC010000068.1:0-8739 GCA_036658095.1 Alistipes sp.
TCGCTAAAATCGGATTTGCAGGACAAAAACAGAAACAAAAATAGCTCTAAAATAACTTCGGTAACAAATTCAAACAGTTTCTAATTCAACCTACGGTTTGCCCTGCCAAGAGCAGACCTCGCGTTGTGCTTGGGCATTCCACAGAATCTCGCACTTGATCCAACAAAAAATCGAATAAATCCACCGACCAATATTTCGAACGGATTCGGATGATACGTTATGGCATTGATTTTGAAACGTCTATGTCAAAAATTATCAGATGCGAATTTCGAAAATATCGAGTCGTGCGCTGCGACACACCTTGGATATTGCAACGCTCATGGGCGGTGTAGTTCTGCTTGTGGCGGTGTCGTGGGAGATTATCACGGGCGATCACAGCCATTTTTCGCACGCCTACATGGTCATCCAATTTATCGTCTGCGTGCTATTCCTGCTCGATTTCTTCGTGCGATTTGCCACCGCAGCACGCCGCACCAAGTTCTTTTTGTGGAATGTTTGGTTTTTGGTGATCTCTATCCCCTACCTCAACCTTATCGGCTGGCTCGATCTGCCGCGCGATGCCGCGATGCTGATCGGCATCATGCCGCTGCTGCGCGCTTTTCTTGCACTTTATGTCGTTATCCGTTGGTTTGTCGTCAATAAAATCCGACGACTTTTTGCCGCCTACCTCTTCACGGTCGTCCTTTTTACCTACATTTCCGCCTTGATCTTCTTCGATTACGAGGCGCTGGTCAACCCTGCGCTACACGGCTTCGGCAACGCTCTCTGGTGGGCATGGATGAACATTACGACCGTTGGGGCGGCCATTGATCCCGTGACGGCTATTGGTAAGGTTATTAGCGTGCTGCTGCCCATTTTGGGGATGATGATGTTCCCGATCTTCACCACCTACATCCTTTCGTTTTATCAGCATCCCAAGCGGTGACAAAAAAGGCTCTGTCGCAATTACGACAGAGCCTTTTAGAAGCTGTTTTGAACCTTGCGGCTCGTTATTTTTGCTGATTTTTGAGCAGGTCGCGGATCTCGGAGAGCAGAGTCTCCTCTTTTGTCGGAGCTGCTGGCGCGGGGGCTGGCTCCTCTTTTTTCATCATCTTGTTCATCAGTTTGACCATCAAGAAGACGCACAGCGCGAGGATTGTGAAATCGACGCATTGTTGGATGAAAGCGCCATAGTTCCAATAGATTGGATCGGCAGGAACCGCAGCTACCGCATTGACAATATGCACCGAGTCGGGAGTTAGCGCGTCCGCCTCGCTGGCGATTGCATGGGTTGCCTCAGAGCTGATATCGCGAATTTTCGAGATGTCGAGCCGTAGTTTCGAGAAGTCGGTGTTGCCGAATAACGCGCCGATTGGGGGCATCAGAATGTCGTTTACCAACGACGATACGATTTTACCAAATGCACCGCCGATGATCACACCGACCGCCATGTCCATTACGTTCCCTTTGAGCGCAAAGGTTTTGAATTCTTGAAAAAATGCCATATAGCTTGTTTTTAGGGGTTTGCATTACAAATATAGACTTTTTTTTACGATTTATCTCATCTATGAAGCAAAAAATAGTCCAAGCTTTGCCGCTTGGACTATTTTTAATAGGAATTGAGTGAATTTATTCGATCTCCATCAGCGGGGCGTCGGTTGCAACGGTGTCGCCATCCTTGACAAAAATCTGTTTTACCGTACCTTTGTAATTCGAGGTAACGGCATTTTCCATCTTCATAGCCTCCAGTGTGATGACCTCTTGACCACTTTTCACGGTGTCGCCGACCTTCACTTTAAGCTCGATGATACGTCCGGGCAGTGGAGCATTGACGGTATTGCCCGTGATCTTCGTTGCCTTTTTCTCCTCGGTAGCTTGTTTCTCGACTTTCGCCTCAGCGGGTTTACTTGCCTCGTATGCCTTGACTTTCAGGTCTGTAAGGAATGTTTTCGCCACCAATGGGAAGAGTTCGAGCAGCAGTACTTCTTTCTCGTTTGCAGCCAACTTCACGCCACCAGCTTCGGGCAGAGCGGGGTTGGGTTGCATCTGATATTTCGAAGTGTCGTAGGGAGTCTCCTCGCGTACGCCGCAGATCTTGAAGCGGAATTCGGGATCAATTTGTACGGGTGTGTGACCATATTCGCCCTTCACCAAGCCGACAAATTGCGAGCTTTTGTTGGTGTACATCGCGCGACCAGCCTTCTCGTCGAGGGCGCAGTTCACAGCCTGAGCGCCCACAATCTGTGAGGTCGGAGTCACCAGTGGCGGCAGACCTGCAGCCAAACGAACCGAGGGAATCAGCTCCATGGCGCGGGGCAGGATCTCTTCAGCCTTGAGCTGTTGGAGCTGTGCCACCATGTTGGAGTACATACCTCCGGGGATCTCGGCCTTCTGCACCAGCTCGTTGGGAGCGGGGAAGCCGAAGTGTGCCTCGATCTTGCGGCAGAGGTCGATCGCCGTTGCTTCGTCGTCGGCTTTGACGGCGGCAATAGCGCGATCGAAGAGTGCTTCCACGTCAGCGGGCAACTTGTCAGTCAGCGGGTTGAATGGTTTAGGTTGCGCTTTCTCTTTGCCGAATACCGACAGTTCGAGTTCCTTGCGGATATCGGTTAGCTGTGTGTTGATTTTTGCCACAGCCTCCATATTCACGCCGGTGTCGATGCCCAATTTCTTGCAGAATATGTAGATCAACTCGATAGCGGGCGCACCCGTGCCGCCAGCAAAGTACCAGCAGTTGGTGTCCACAACGTCCACACCAGCAACGATTGCCGAGAGTACCGAAGCCAAACCGTAGCCGGGTGTGCAGTGTGTATGGAAATCAACGGGTATGTTGATGTTTTTCTTGAGGAGTTTCACGAGGTTGCTCACGCGGCGGGGCGGAATCAAACCCGACATATCCTTGATAGTGATCATATCGGCACCCAGTGCAGCCATTTGCTTGGCTTTGTCGATGAAATATTCGTCGGTGAAGACGGGCTGCGGATTTTTCTTACCCCGCAGACGATCCATGAAGCCCAGCTCAGGATATTTCGGATCGACGGTGTAGCAGACCGCGCAATCGGCGATACCGCCATATTGCTTGACATATTTCACGGTCGACTTCACGTTGTCCACGTCGTTCAGTGCATCGAAGATACGCATGATGCCCAGACCGCTCTGGATTGCATTGCGGCTGAAGCCGTCGATGATCTCGTCGGTGTAGGGGGCGTAGCCAAAGAGGTTACGACCGCGCGACAGTGCTGTGAGCTTCGACACGTTGCCGATCGCTTTGTGGATCGACTCCAGACGAGTCCAAGGATTTTCGTTCAAGTAGCGCATCACCGAGTCGGGAACGGCGCCACCCCAAACTTCCATTGCGTAGAAGTTGGCTTCTTTGTAAAAGGGCAGGCAACGATCAATTTGTGCCTGATTCATACGAGTTGCGAAAGACGATTGTTGACCGTCACGCAACGTAAGATCTCTGATTTTAAGAGTTTTTGCCATTATTATTATAATTTTAGAGTGTTATCCATTGTTATTCGACTAACAAAGTTAATGAATAATATGCAATATCAACTATTTTTTTGAATATTTTTACACTTTCTCAATTCGTTCAAAATTTAAGGTGCTTTTTTAGGAGAAATTTGTACCTTTGTTGATCTATTTTCCTCAACTTATGACTCCGACAGCAGTTATCGCCACCGTGGCGGTTTATATCACAATTCTCTTCTTGGTGGCATGGCTTTCGGGTCGACGAGCCGACAATGCAGGCTTCTTTTCGGGTAACCGACGCACCCCATGGTACATGGCTGCCTTCGCCATGATCGGTGCCGCCATGTCGGGAGTGACGTTCATCTCCGTTCCCGGCTCGGTGGCGGTCGACGCCTTCTCCTATATGCAAATGGTGCTGGGATTTACGGTGGGACAATTCGTGATTGCTTTTGTCTTGATCCCCCTTTTCTACCGCTTGAAAGTGGTCTCACTTTACGAATATCTCGACACGCGTTTCGGCGTGGCATCGCACCGTACGGGTGCGTGGTTCTTTTTCATATCCAAGATGTTAGGCGCTGCTCTTCGCGTCTATGTGGTTTGCGCCGTGATGCAGTTGCTGGTCTTCGATCACTACGGATTGCCCCTCTGGTCGAACGCTGCGGTCACGATGCTTTTGGTGTGGCTCTACACGCGGCAAGGGGGTGTTAAATCGCTCATATGGACCGATACGCTGAAGACCTTTTGTCTTGTTTCGAGCCTTGTGCTGTCGATTGTTTTCATCGTTCAGTCCCTCGACCTTTCGTTCGGAGCGATGGTGCAGACGGTAGCCGCCTCGCCCTCGTCGCGCATCTTCTTCTTCGATGATCCCGCTTCGGGACACTATTTTTGGAAGATGTTTTTTGCGGGCATCTTCACCTTGGTTGCCATGACGGGTCTGGATCAAGATATGATGCAGAAAAACTTGAGTTGCCGCACGCCACGAGATGCACAAAAGAACATTATCCTGACGGCGTTCAGTCAAATGGTGGTGATCTTTCTCTTCCTCGTCTTGGGCGTACTCCTATATATATATCTGCAACGCATGGGCATAGCCCTCCCTGCCAAGGGCGATCAGGTCTTTTCGCAAGTGGCGGTCAACGGCGGGCTGCCCCTCTATGTCGGCATTCTGTTTGTCCTTGGGCTGATCTCAAGTACTTGGTCGGCAGCAGGTTCGGCACTCACAGCGCTCACCACCTCCTTCACGGTCGATATTCTCGATGCTACCCGCCACCACGACGAGCGTCGCCTTACTCGCACCCGCCGCAGTGTTCATGTGGTCATGGCGGTGGTCATGGCGTGTGTGATTTTGGGCTTCGATGCCTTCGGTAACGACAGCGTCATCAACTTGGTTTACAAGGTGGCAAGTTACACCTATGGACCTATTTTGGGTATGTTTGCCTTTGGAATGTTTACCCGCTGCGCGGTGCGTGATCGGTGGATTCCGCTGGTGGCGATTGCTGCCCCTGTGCTGAGTGCTGCGTTGCAAATCATTGCTTTAGATAAGTTTGCTTATCACATTGGTTTCGAGTTGCTTATATATAACGCACTCTTCACCGTCATCGGAATGTCTCTTTTGATAAAACGCCATGAAAAATAAGTTTTTTTGTCTGATTTTTTGCCTGTCGTTGTTTGGCGTTTTGCCGCACGCATTCGCCAAGTCGATCCCTAAGGAGCAACAACAAGAGATCAATCGCGCCCTGACGCGCATCACTGCCCGCGAGATTGCGGGTGGGTGGGTGAAGGTCGAACGCTCGGAGGCAACCCGCAGCAAAGTGACGCTTTACGCTTCGATCGGGCTGTCGTACTACCCTTTCCGTGAGGAAAATGTGCGCGCGATGTACGATTCGGTGCGCGCGCTGCTCCCCTCCGAATACCGCCAAGCAGCCTTGGAACTCTACACCGATACGCGGCGCATCGAGGAGTTGATTCCCCTCGCGTTGCGGCGCACGGTTGATAGGCGGAAAACCCACTTTTTCACCAACACCGCCTCGCGACCGCTCGTCACACGGCAGTCGGCAGCGTGGATGCCTTCGGGTGGTCTGCACGACCGTCATATCGCTGTCTGGCAGAGTCATGGGCGCTATTTCGACCAGCGTGAAAATCGTTGGCGTTGGCAACGTTCGCGCCTGTGGGAGACCTGCGAGGATCTCTATACACAGAGTTATGTGCTGCCCTTTTTAGTCCCCATGCTCGAAAATGCAGGGGCAAATGTGCTGCTTCCGCGTGAGCGCGATGTGCAGAAAACAGAGCTGATTGCCGACAACGACGAGGGGGTCGATCTTTCGACGCATTACCTCGAATGCAAGGGCGTCAAGGCTTGGAAGGTGGGTGGCATTGGTTTCGCGCATAAGCAGCAGATTTACCATTCGGGAGAAAATCCCTTCAAGGACGGCACCGTGCGCAAGGTGGAGACCGTGACTTCGGGCAAGGAGAGTACTGCCACGTGGTCGGCAGCCATTCCGATTGAGGGCGAATATGCCGTTTATGTTTCGTATAAAACATTGAGCAACAGCGCTCAAGATGCGCTCTATACCGTTCATCACATGGGGGGCGAAAGTCTCTTTACGGTCAATCAAACCATGGGTGGCGGCACGTGGATCTACCTCGGACGTTTCCGCTTTGCTGCGGGAGCCGAGCAGCCAAGGGTTGTGTTGACCAATCGTTCGGCACAAAAAGGGGGCGTTGTGACGGCCGATGCGGTGAAGATTGGTGGTGGTTTTGGCAATATGGCGCGTACGGTTTGCGCTTCGCTTCGCAAAAATGACATCACCTACGCCGAAGAGCCGAGCGGTTATCCTCGCTTCTGCGAGGGGGCGCGATATTGGTTGCAATGGGCTGGTTTTGATCACGATATATACTCCCCGAAAGCCGATGTAGACGACTATCGCGACGATTATATGTCGCGTGCGCATTGGGTCAACGCGTTGATGGGAGGCTCCGAACGGCTGCCCAGTGAACACGGCTTGGGCGTGCCAATAGATCTTGCTTTGGCGTTCCACTCGGATGCTGGCGTGCGCGATAACGACGAAATCATCGGCACGTTAGGCATTTTTTATACGAAGGATAACGCAGGGGTATTTCATGGAGGTGCGGATCGTTATTTGTCGCGTGATCTGACTGATTTAGTGCAGACACAGATCGTGGGTGACATACGTAATACTTTCGAACCCAACTGGATGCGTCGTGGACTTTGGAACCGCTCCTACTACGAAGCACGCGTGCCAAGCGCACCAACCATGCTTTTGGAGCTACTCTCGCACCAGAATTTTGCCGATATGCGCTATGGGCTGGATCCGCGCTTCCGATTTGTTGTCAGTCGCGCCGTTTACAAGGGTATTTTGCGCCACCTCGCGACACAATATGATACGCCTTACGTGGTACAGCCGTTGCCTGTGGAGGCTTTTAGTGTCGAATTTGCAGGTGACGAGGAGGTTTTCTTGCGTTGGAATCCGAGGGTTGACTCACTCGAAACAACTGCTGTACCAACAGCTTATGTGGTTTACACACGCAAGCAAGGCGAGGATTTCGACAATGGACATCTCGTGGAGGGGACCTCGTGTACGCTACCCATCGAGCGTGGACAACTATACAGCTTCAAGGTCACGGCGGTGAACGACGGTGGCGAGAGTTTCCCGAGTGAAATATTAACCACTTATCGTGCGAGTAATGAACATGGTAAGGTGATGATAATCAATGGATTTGATCGCGTAAATGCACCCCTAAGTCTGCGTGATGATTCATTGGCTGGGTTTCGTAGCGATCTCGACCGTGGAGTCCCCTACCTCTCCGACATATCGTTCATCGGTCAACAACGCGTTTTCGATCGCTCTATGGCGCGCTCTGAGGACGACTGCATCGCCCTTGGAGCGTGCTGCAATGACTACGAAACGGAGGTCATTGCAGGCAACTCGTTCGATTATCCTGCGCTGCATGGACGCGCTCTTGCCGATGCGGGCTGGTCATTCTGCTCGACAAGTGCTAAGGCGGTGGAGCAAGGTGAAATAGCGCTGGCGGCGTATGATGTGATTGATTTTATCCTTGGAAAACAACGCTCCTGCGCCGCAGGAAGCGGCACGCGGGGCATAGAATTCAAAACGTTCACACCCGCCATGCAGGATGTTTTACGCAATTTCGCGCAGCGCGGCGGCGCACTTTTTGTCTCAGGCAGCTACGTGGCGACCGACCTTTGGGCGAGCGAAGGGGCAACCGAACGAGACCGCCAATTCGCGCAAGAGGTGCTGCACTGCGGCTACGAGAGCAGCTGCGCTGCAACCACAGGTCGCGTGTTGGCAATAGCCTCAAAAGCAGGCTTCCTATGTGGCGATTATCGCTACCAAACGGAACTTTCGCAGGAGAGGTATGCTGTCGAATCGCCAGACGCATTACGCGCTGTAGGTGAGGGGTTTGCAGTGCTGCATTATGCCGAGAACAACCGCACAGCTGGAGTGGCATGGGCGGGTGCGGGTGCAGGTCGCACGGTGATCATCGGCTTCCCGTTCGAGTCGCTGACCGATGTTGCGCGACGGAGTTGTCTGATGCGTGATGTGATGAATTTTCTTAAACCAATTAAATAATTAGGACTATGTCGTTAGAACAGACCATTTCAAAGGGTATCATGGATGCCATGAAAGCCAAAGATACGGTGCGCTTGAGCGTGCTGCGCAATATCAAAAAATACATCATCGAGGCGAAGACCGCTGGGGTCGAGATCTCGGAACTCTCGGATGCCGACGTGTTGAAGATCATCACCAAATTGGCGAAACAAGGAAGCGACTCTGCTGCGATCTATGCCGAGCAAAATCGGGCAGATTTAGCCGCAGAGGAACAGGCTCAAGTGGCTGTGCTTCAGTCATTCCTACCCAAACAGCTCACTGCCGACGAACTGACCGCTGCCGTGCGAGCAATCATCGCCCAGACGGGCGTAACGTCTCTCAAAGAGATGGGGAAAGTGATGGGCGTGGCATCGAAACAGCTTGCAGGACAGGCAGACGGCAAGGATATTTCGGCAAAAGTGAGAGAGCTGCTCGCCTAAAATCGGATTTACAGGATGAAAGCAGAGACAAAACAGCTCTAAAATAACTTCGCTAACAAATTCAAACAGTTTCTAAAACTTCGCAACAAACGATGCATATTTTAGAAGATTTACATCGCAATGTCAAAACGATCGCCATGCCGCTGGGTATGGCTGTCGGGGTATTGCTGTGCCGTCCGATCACGGCACTCGAAGCTCTGTCGCACCAGATGATCACC
>JAVXFC010000069.1:0-7826 GCA_036658095.1 Alistipes sp.
AACGTGGCACCGAATCGTTCAAATCAACCACACCGTCAAAATCAAATTTCAAATTGGGGTCACGCGCCGAGATTCGACCATTAAATTTTTTATTGTAGAGGTGACCATCAAGCCTCATCGAGTCGTAGGCGTAACCGGCATAGACCAATCTTGTGACCTGCCCCGAAAGATCCGCATCAGCAAAATCGGCACCCACTTCGCCCTGCACTTGCGCCGTAAGGGTCGCCTCACCGAGTTTGGGCACATCCAACAGTTGTCCAAAACGAATTCCAAGAGCCGAAACATCGCCCTGCACACGGCTGCGACTGCGTGTCAGAGGCGTAATCGAAAGGTTGCATTTAGCAAGCCCCGCCTTGGTGGCGAGTGCCGATTGCATACGGAACGACTTGAGCGTTCCAACAAACGAGCCGGCAAGATCAATACGCCCCGCATTATCAAGAATACGCAACAGCTTTTGCGACAGATGAGTACGCCCTATATTTGAAACTATTTTATTTATATCCGAAGCCGATGAGGTTAGCTTACGAACATCCACATCGAAGTGTGTACGCGCCAAATCAGGCAACCCGCGCACACTCCCTTCGAGAACAAGTTGTGTGGCAGGTCCTGCATTCAATGTTGCCGTAGAAGCCACAAAATTATCCACCGTACCCACCGCCGCCACATTGATGTTGGTCAACGTGGTGTGCCATGAGCGCAGTGCAGGGGCGAAGAACGCCACATCGTCGGACGAAAGACGCGACTGCTCGATGGCAGCATCGAGTTGCACCGCACTGATGAAGTTTTTATACTCAGCCCACGAATCACCCACCAACGAGACGTGGGGCATTCTTACCTGCGACTGCGGAGTTTTGATGTTGAGATTTTCAAAGCCCAAACAGCCACTCGTGAGATAAAAATGACCGGACAAATCCTTGAGTACAAATCCACTGCGCTCGCGACAAGCGAGCGAGCGAATATTCGTTGCGATGGTCGATCCGTCGATGGTCAGGTTGCTAACCTCAGCACGAATATCCGAGAGGTGCATATGCGAAAAGTCGATGCCATAGGGGGGATTATTGTGCTGCATCTGCTCCAGACAAAACTCCAGCCCCTCGACCGACGCCGAGGTGATCGTCAACTTGAAGCTGCCCGTCGAGGGTTTATTGGGGTTACTCATGCGGTCGGTGATCTGCTTGATATTCATCTCGCCCGAAGGGGTTTCGTGGAGGTGAAATTTGCCATTTTGAACCTCTGCACGCCCCAAAACCAACCCGCCACCGCCGAAACCATAAGCCGCTACATACGCCTCGACATGACCCACATAGAGCAATGTATCACCCTGATAATCTTCAACATAGAAGTCATCCGCTTTGAGTTTATTGAACAGCCCAATATCGACTCGTCCGATGCTGACCGTGGTTTCGAGTTTGCGCGAAGCAAAAGCCGCCGCCTGCTGCACAACATAGTTCTGCACGACAGGGATGTCGAGCAGCAGCGAAAGGATAATGGGCAAAATTATCAGCAACAAAATCGCAGCCGACAACACCTTTCCCAATATTTTTATACCTTTGTACACTGTAAGTGGCTATTAACTTGCAAAGTTAAAAAAATATAGTTAAAAATACGAAAATCGAGATGGATATTACAATTTTAGGCATCGAATCCTCGTGCGACGACACGTCTGCAGCCGTCATCCGCAACAACGTTCTATTGTCCAATGTCATTGCTTCTCAAGCTGTTCACATCAAATACGGCGGCGTGATCCCCGAATTAGCCTCACGCGCGCATCAACAAAATATCATCCCTGTGGTCGACACCGCCCTCAAGGAGGCGGGCATCACAGCCGACAAAATCGACGCCATAGCCTTCACCCGCGGTCCCGGACTTTTAGGGTCGCTCATGGTCGGCGTTTCGTTCACCAAGGGTCTCTCGATCGCCCACAACATCCCCATGGTCGAGGTGAACCACCTGCGGGGTCACATCCTCTCGCACTTCCTCGACCTGCCCGACCGCACCCTGCCCCACCCCGACTTCCCGTTTCTCTGCCTGCTTGTCAGCGGTGGCAACACCCAGATTGTGAAGATGAACTCCCCGCTCGACATGGAGATCATCGGCTCGACGATCGACGACGCTGCTGGAGAGGCATTCGATAAATGTGCCAAAGTCATGGGGCTGCCCTATCCCGGTGGTCCAGTGATCGACAAGTTGGCGAAAGAGGGCAATCCAAAAGCTTTTCGCTTCGCAAAACCACGCATCGAAGGGTATAATTTCTCCTTCTCGGGGCTGAAAACGTCGTTCCTCTACACGCTGCGCGACGCCATGGCACTCGATCCCAACTTCATCGAGAACAATAAAGCCGACCTCTGCGCCTCGCTGCAAACCACGATCATCGAGATCTTGTTAGACAAACTCGTCAAAGCATCAAAAGATCTGAACATCAAAGATATAGCTATTGCGGGCGGCGTCTCGGCAAATTCGGGTCTGCGCAACGGCGTTGCCGAAATGGGCATCCGCCGCGGCTGGCGCACCTTCATCCCCGAATTCAAATTCACCACCGACAATGCGGCCATGATCGCCATGGCAGGTTACTACCACTACCAGCACGGTGACTTTTCGTCGCTCGATGTGGCACCCATAGCTCGTCTCGAAGAATTATAAAACAAAATTCAGGGAAAATCGACCAATAGCGCCCTATAAAGGGCAAGATGATAATCTTTCATGGCTATTTTCGTAGAATCTTCTTTTTTTCACTACCTTTACGACCAGATTCTACAATTCTTATGAAAATGAAAGCATTACAAATCGGAAACCTCCTCGCCCCCGTCCCCATTGTTCAGGGCGGCATGGGCGTTGGCATCTCCCTATCGGGACTTGCGTCGGCCGTCGCAAACCAAGGCGGCATCGGTGTGATCTCGTCGGCAGGTCTGGGAGCGATCTATAAAGACTTCTCGAAAGATTATCGCGCAGCAAGTATCCACGGGCTGAAAGAGGAGTTACGCAAAGCGCGCGAAGCAACCAAAGGGATCATCGGCGTGAACGTCATGGTCGCTATGTCGAACTTTGCCGATATGGTCAAAACAGCTATTGCCGAGAAGGCGGACATCATCTTCTCTGGCGCTGGACTGCCGCTCAACCTCCCCTCGTTCCTCACCGCAGATACAAAAACGAAACTTGCCCCCATTGTCTCGTCAGCACGTGCAGCCAAATTGCTGTGCAACAAATGGTTGTCGGAATACAACTACATCCCCGACGCCATCGTTGTCGAGGGGCCCAAAGCAGGCGGACACTTAGGCTACAAAAAAGAACAAATCACCGACGAGAATTACTCGCTGGAACACATCGTACCCGAAGTTGCCGCCGAGGTAAATGCCTTTGCAGCAGCGCATAACTGCCACATTCCGGTCATCGCAGGGGGTGGTATCTACACCGGCGAAGACATCTACAACATCATGCAGTTGGGTGCCGAAGGGGTGCAAATGGGTACGCGCTTTGTCACTACGGACGAGTGCGATGCCGACGAAGCATTCAAACAAAGCTACATCGACGCCCGACCAGAGGATATCGAGATCATCCAAAGTCCCGTTGGGATGCCCGGTCGCGCCATCCACAACTCGTTCCTCGAACGGGTGACCGCTGGTCTGAAACATCCGACCGCCTGCCCATTCAACTGTATCAAAACGTGCGACATGACCCACAGCCCCTATTGCATCATGCTGGCACTCTACAACGCCTTCCGCGGCAAATTCCAGAACGGCTATGCCTTCTGCGGTGCAAACGCATGGCGTGCAGATAAGATTCAGAGTGTCAAGGATTTGATGAATACGCTGAAAACGGAATATGAGAAGATCCCAGACAAAGTGACGCTGAAAGAAAAGTTGAAAGAAAAACTCTCGTCATTCAAGAAATAAGGCGAATAGATCCACAAAAGTTAGGGCGCGGAACATTGGTTCCGCGCCCTAACGCATTTAGCCCGTTAAAAAAACCGTACACCCTTGATCTTCGCTGCCTTACGATCGACCGTCTCGCGCTCGACGATGCCCGTCACCACATCGGCGGCATCGTGCCAACGATTCGACCGAAATTTCCGCCGATAGCCCGTCAGGTGGGCATACAACTCCGACCACCGCTGCGCCCAGCCCTGCGGGAAACGCACGGCGTGTAGTGCGGTGGCAGAGTTGGAGAGTATGCGCGCCTCTTTGTTGGCTCCTTGGTGGAACCATTCGATGCGCACGGCAGGCGCCAAAGCCTGCACGGCACGCGCAAATCCGCGCCCGCCATTGTTGCTCTCGACCGTCGCCTGACGCGTGCCAGATTCCCGCAACATGGTGGCTACCAACCCCTCCGTCACCTCCATAGGCTCACGCGTGTAGACCGCATCGGTGATGTAGATCACACCGTCGGCATCGACCGCATAGCAAAGCGAGCAGAGGTAATCATCGCCCATATCTGCCGTATCGGTGTAGTTCGACAGCCGCACCAGCTCGCGCGGTAGCTCATCGTACTCGGCAAAATTCGCCCCATACAACAGCCCCTCGCGCGCCGTGGGATGCCCCTGATACATGCACTCGAATTGCAGCGGATCGAGCCGTCGTTTGGCTGCCAACAACGCCGCGCTGTGCTGCTCCTCCCAGAGTGCCACGCCCAAGGCGCGCGGATCTATCTCGGACGTTTCGGAGGACTTAACCGCCTCGAAATTAAGGTGTAACCACGCGTTGTCGGGCAGACCTTCGAGCTGCGACCATGCTGTGAACTCGGTGACCTGTTCGCGCCGCATGAGCGTTCCAATCAGATCCTCGTCGTGCCAGCGCGTGAAGACAATCAATTCGCGCGAAGAATTGTGCATTCGGGTCTTGACGACCGAGGTGTACCACTCCCAACAATTTTCGCGAATCAACGGTGAATTTGCCTCCATGGCATCCTTGTAGAGGTCGTCGAGGATGAAACAATCGACGCGGTTGCCCGTGAGCGACCCCTCGCGCCCCACCGAGAGCAGCCCGCCACGGTGGTCGATGATCTCCACCTCGTCGGCTGTACGGATGTAACTGGGTGGTTTCGCCCCTTTCTTAATCGTCGTTGCGGGGAACACCGCGGCATATTCGTCCGACTCGATAATCCGCTGCACGCGGCGATTGAACTTCGACGCCAGCGATGCCGAGTAGGAGGCGATCGCCACGCGCAGGTCGGGATCAAGCCCCAATAAATAGGCGGGAAGCAACGTCGAAGCCCCCACACTTTTGCCATGCTGCGGAGGCATGGTGACAATCAGGCGACGGATGCGCCCCGCGGCAAAAGCCTCTAAGACACGGTAGTAGGCAAGATGAAAGGGTTGCATTTCGAGAAATGGGTAGACGCCCATAGCAAAGGCGTCGAAGGGAAGAAAAACCTCCGTGGAGGGTAGCTCCACAGAGGTCTGATTCAATTTTTTGGACATAAAATAATTTTTTCGAGACCCTCAGTTGCGCGGCGTCGCGGCAGGAAGGATCGAATGAGAGATTGGTTACGCAGGAAACGCCGTTCGGAGGTTGGATGCGCGCAACACGTTATGAATCAGAGGATATATGTTTTCAATTCATTGAAATCGAAATCGTTCAACACCTCCACGCCCTCCACCACAGTGTGAAATTCCCACCACACAGGCACCAGATCGGTGATCGGTCGCCACACGCCGTCGGGGGCGCATTCGGTGCGGTGATAGACAAGGATCGACGCCGTCAGACGGCTCTCGACCTCCTGCTCGACGAAACAAATCGTGTCCGAGAAGTAGTCGGACGCACCAATCGCTTCGCACAGACGATTGGACATCTGGCGGTAAAGTTCGGGGGTTACTGAAATAATCATGGATTGTGTATACATTTTTTTGCTGAAATAGTTGCTGTTAATGATAAATTACTTAACTTTGCAGGACAAAGGTAAGTCCAATTAATGGATTTGATACCGTAGAATCAAATTATTTAACATCAAATATTCTAATAGCATGACGATAGGGGAACGGTTAAAACTTATACGCAAGGAGCTTGATTTGACGCAAATGCAATTAGCACAGCGTCTTGGTATAGGAAAAGCAGCGCTTTCGATGATCGAAACAGGAAAATCGGGACTTTCGACTCGCAATCGCAATATTTTAGTTCAAGATTTGAACGTCAATCCCGATTGGATCGACGAGGGTAAGGGCAATCTATTCAATGCCGAACCCAATTTGACGGCATATATGCACCGCACCGACAATTCGCTGCCGCTGCAAAGTGTGCCGCTCTACTCGATCGAGGGGACGGCAGGCTTGGTGCCACTATTTGCCGATCAAAAATCGTCCAAGCCACTCGATTTCATCCACATACCCAACATGCCGAAGTGCGACGGGGCGATCTATATTGTGGGTGACTCGATGTATCCGCTGCTCAAAAGCGGTGATATTGTGCTGTACAAACAGCTATCGAGCATCGACGATGTTTTCTGGGGCGATATGTATTTGTTGTCGATCGACCTCGACGGCGAAGAGTACGTCACGGTGAAATACCTCCAGAAATCGGAGCGTGAAGGCTACGTGAAGCTGGTGAGCCAAAACGTCCACCATGCCGACAAGGATTTAGAAATAAGCCACATACGCGCCATTGCCTTGGTCAAAGTCAGCATCCGCAAAAACTCGCTACGGTAGGCAAAACGACATGAAAAAAGCAGGTTCAAAAGAACCTGCTTTATCACGTTTGCGGTTATATATCTTCTTCGACAGATGCACCGCTCGGAAATTTAAGGGATGCCCATAGCGTTCAAGCTCCTCTTCTCGACTTGCTTTGCGATTTGCTTTGATGTAATCACGCTGGGTGATTTTGAACCGTTTCATAACTTTTTCTCGATGTGAAATGTATTTCGTTCCATTAGTAATTTGCAATCAATCAGAGGCAATGGATATTTTGTCAACACGCTTTTTGATGTTTTTTCAAAAAGAACTCCCCGTAACGTACCCATCGCCACCGTCAAGAAGGTAGACATAAGATCGACCTTAAAGGTGATTTTTTTATTATCTGCATCCGTCGTAACCACATTCGTAATTTGATCAATCACAAACGTAAACACCATTTCTATCTGCAAAATATCTGTCGATTGCGAAAGATATTTAACTCCCACCAAAATTTTAACCTCATCGTTTTCTAAGTTAATGAACGTTTGAGCCATGAATTGAACTTCGAGGTTTTCTGCGGTAAGTGAATTTAAGAATGTTTGGTCATTCGTCAACGAGAACGCCTTTTCTTGGATAAATTTCAATCCAAATTGTATATTAGCATTTGCATCCATAACCTGCTCTATTTGTATTGTTGATTAATAGGGAATATGGAATATCACTCCATTCTGATTTTCGCCCTGCCACTTCCGTCTTTGTTTTGCTCAGTGGCTGGCTGCATTTTGCCAGTACATTATACGAAGTGTCAACAATTTTGTATAACAACGAATGTTTATCAGCCCCAGTAATCTCTACGCCAAGGACAATCGAAATATCCGAGAGTGTATCGGAAGTGAAATTATGCGTTCCACTTAACCATTTTGTTATTTCGGAAGGCTGCTTACCTAATTTTTCCGCAAACTGTTTTTTCGACAAGCCAGCCGCTTCCATAGCATCTGCGATCTGAACAGCAGTACGCATACGTCTCGCCACCTTCGCGTAATTAGACAAACTTTTTTGTTTCAGTGTATCTAAAATACTCATCATATCTTGTGAGTTGTTATTCATAGTTGTCTGTTATATTAAAGTCGCCTGATAATCCATCGTCAGTGCAAACAATATCTCCATTGTTTAGTTCATGCTTTTTATGGTTAGGCATATTATTATCCTTTTTATTTATTAGATTGAT
>JAVXFC010000069.1:7836-8628 GCA_036658095.1 Alistipes sp.
TCTTGCTGCCAAGCTCTAATTTTTTTTGATTTATAACCACCACATCCCAAAACGACCGTCACCTGACCAAATCGTATACAAAACAGCCTTAAATTCGAATTTGGTTGATCGTACAAAGCACAGACCAAATCCCCCGGAATGCCTTCATGATGCTTAAAAAAATATTCACGCGCACCACCCTCCTTGCCTATAAATTTTAATCGGTCATAAATATCTTGAACCTCATCGCCATGAGCCTTTGCATTCTTCTCCAAAAACTGTTCGTATAATGTTTGTTTGTCACCGTCCAACAAGACCGAGAATATTTGGCAATGTTCTCCTGATAAATCAGATATTTCGACAAGTGTAAAATTCACTACCAACGGTTTTCGTAGTGCAAAGATACAAAAAAAATCAATATATTTCACTTATAAGTAAAATATATCAAAAGAAGTAGAATAATTTGATTTAACAGAGCGCAAAAAAAATCCCGCAAAAATTGCGGGATGGAATAAATTTTGTTGAGCTACCAGGACTCGAACCTAGAATGACAGAACCAGAATCTGTAGTGTTACCATTACACCATAGCTCAGTACCGTTTTGGTGATGCAAATGTAAAACTTTATTTTGCATTTACAAAGAAATTTTACAAAAAAATTCATACATTTGTTTTTTGCCTTTTTTAATAAGAAGCTGTTTGAATTTGTTACCGAAGTTATTTTAGAGCTATTTTTGTTTCGGTTTTTGTTCTGCAAATCCGATTTTAGCGAGCTAAATGAGGATTTACAGGGCGGAAACTGGGGCAAAAAGAGC
>JAVXFC010000070.1:0-8615 GCA_036658095.1 Alistipes sp.
ATACAGCGCATGAAAAACTGTTGCTAACGAAGGCATGGTATAAGTTCCGGGGGTGACCACTTCGCCCATTACGTTGACCTGAATGCTGCGGATGTTGCTCACCGTGACGTTGAGCGATGCCGATCCGTCCGACAGTCCACCGTAGATATAGCTCAAATCGCGGCGCAATTTAGTACGCACTTGCTCAATCGTCAAACCCTTGATTGAGACGGGACCCAAACCATCCACATAGATGCGTCCTTCGGGGGTAACCGTTTGAGAAAGATCAACTTCCGAGGATCCAAAAATTGCAATTCCCAGCTCATCGCCCGCGCCAACCACATAATTCGTAGGGGTTGCCAACTGAAGATTCGGCTCGAAAGTGAGCTTTTTATTCTGGAAAATATCGTGTCCATAGATCCGATTCAACGAATCTTGCTTGGTCATCACTGGTTTTTTCGCTTCGTCAGACTCTTTTTTTTGTTTATCGTACTCGGTCGTCTCCATAGCCAATGAATCCATCGAAGCATCCTTTTCGTTTTTCTTGGCGGATTGCGTACGCGTCATCGAGGAGTTGGTTCGCTCTTTGTCTGATTTTTTGGAGGCATCAGTCACGTCAAGCGTACCATTTTCGTACTGCGTTTTCAAGCGTTTCATCTGCTCAATCGACACACCTTTCGATTGCAATACCCTCACAGCTTGCTCGATAGGCATCTCCTGCGCATAGCATTCTTTGGCGTATTCAATCGCCTGTGTATCTGGGATTTTCTGTGCTAAACCTGTTTCGACACAAAGCAAAACCACAGCCAAAAGGATTATAAATTTCTTCATATTATACTATTTTATACATAGGTAACCAAATAACGATGCCAAATATTATCTATTGCGGTACATACTTTCATAATATTTCTCATACTCGCCCGAAGTGATGTGGTCCATCCACGACTGGTTGTCGAGATACCAACGAACCGTCTTTTCGATGCCCTCTTCGAATTGCAACGATGGTTCCCAGCCCAACTCATTTTTGAGTTTCGAGGAGTCGATCGCATAGCGCAAATCGTGTCCTGCACGATCCGTGACGTAGGTAATCAGGTGATCCGACGTACCAGCAGGGTTCCCCAGCAACTTATCCACTGTTTTGATAATCACCTTAATAAGGTCAATGTTAGACCATTCATTGAAGCCGCCGATGTTGTAGGTTTCGGCAATTCTGCCCTTGTGGAAAATCAGGTCAATGGCACGTGCATGGTCGACGACATAGAGCCAGTCGCGCACATTCTCACCTTTGCCATAGACAGGCAGGGGTTTGCTGTGGCGGATATTATTGATAAAGAGCGGAATCAGCTTCTCTGGGAACTGATACGGCCCATAGTTGTTCGAGCAGTTCGTCACCACAGTTGGCATCCCATAGGTGTCGTGGAAGGCACGCACGAAGTGGTCAGACGACGCTTTGGCTGCCGAATAGGGCGAGTGCGGATCGTATTTGGTGGTTTCGGTGAAGAACGAGCCGTCGAAAGGCAGCGCACCATAAACCTCGTCGGTCGAGATGTGATAGAAACGTTTTCCGTCCCAATTACCGTCCCAATAGAGCTTTGCAGCCTGCAACAACGTCAATGTTCCCATGACATTGGTACGCGCAAAGGTGAATGGATCTTTGATCGAACGATCGACATGACTCTCGGCGGCAAGGTGGATAACCCCCGTAATATCGTATTTTTTGAAGAGATCGCTCACCAGATCGAAATCGCAAATATCGCCCTTTACAAAGGTGTAGTTCGGTGCTTTTTCGATATCGGTCAGGTTTGCCAAGTTGCCCGCATAGGTCAACTTATCGAGATTTACAATGTTATACTCAGGATATTTTGTCACAAAAAGACGCACAACGTGCGAGCCAATGAAGCCCGCGCCGCCCGTGATTAAAATAGTACGCTTCATAATTTATGCTTGGTTTTTTAATTGTTCGACACACCGCACCAGCGAAGTTCGCCAGTAGGGAATTTCAATGCCAAATGTTTGTTTTACTTTGTTTTTGTCCAACACCGAGAAGGCTGGGCGCTGCACTTTCGACGGAAATTCCGACGAGTAGCAAGGTTGCACATTGCAACGAGTGTTGCCCGCGAGCAGCGCAATTTCGTGCGCAAAATCGAACCACGAGCATACCCCTTCGTTCGAGAAGTGGTAGATGCCCTCATTGCCCGTATAGCGTTGTTGTTCAATAATATCAAAAATCACCGCTGCCAAATCACCTGCATAGGTCGGCGTGCCAACCTGATCGAAAACCACCGTCAGCCGCTCGCGCTCGGCAGTGAGGCGCATCATGGTCTTCACAAAATTATTTCCGAACTGCGAGTAGAGCCATGCTGTGCGGAAAATGAGGTGCTTACACCCCGATTGCGTCACCGAATGTTCACCTGCCAACTTTGTTTTGCCATACACACCCAGCGGGTTGGTCGGTTCGTCTTCACGACAGGGGCAATTTTTATCGCCTTGAAACACATAGTCTGTCGAAATATGGATCAACGTCGCATCGACCGCCTTGGCTGCCGCGGACAAATTCGCCACCGCTCGATTATTCAGCATATCAGCGAGTTCGTAGTTATCCTCCGCCTTGTCCACATTGGTGTAGGCGGCGCAGTTGACGATCACATCCACTTTTTCATCTACCACCATGTGGCATACGGCATCGGCATTGGTAATATCCAATTCCGCCACATCGGTAAAAATATAATGGTTTTTCGACGTAGCACCCAACAGTCGCATCTCGTTACCTAACTGACCGTTAGCACCAGTAATTAGTATATTAAGCATAGTAGTCAACTTTGTAGTCGAACAAATCGGCTGCATCTTTCAGCCGTGCATGGGTGCGATCTTTCGCCGACAGCAGCACATCCTTGGGGTCGAGCCGCCAGTCGACACCAATATCGGGATCGTCCCAAGCAATCGCCCCCTCCGCCTGCGGAGCGTAGAGACGGTCGCATTTATATTGAAAAACAGCCTCTGCACTCAGCACCGAGAATCCATGTGCAAAGCCGCGAGGCACAAAAAATTGTTTTTTATTTTCAGCCGTCAACTCCACAGCAACATACTGCCCGAAAGTGGGCGAGCCGCGACGAATATCCACCGCCACATCCAGCACCGAACCCTGCACAACTCGCACTAATTTCGACTGTGAAGCCTCTCCTTTTTGAAAATGGAGACCGCGTAACACACCGTATTTTGATTTCGATTCGTTGTCCTGCACAAACTGTACGGGGCGCACCTCGGCATCGAATTTAGCTTGCGAATAGCTCTCGAAAAAGTAACCTCTATCGTCGCCAAACACATCTGGTTCGATGATTACCACCCCTTCGATCGCTGTTTTTACAATTTTCATTTTTATCGTTTCAATTCATCAATCACCTTGAGCAGATACTGCCCATATTGATTTTTAATCATTGGCTGTGCCAGTTCGCGCATTTTCTCCTCCGAGATCCAGCCACGACGGTAGGCAATACCCTCCAGACACGCCACCTTGAGACCTTGGCGTTTTTCGATCACCTCCACAAAAATCGAAGCATCGGAGAGGGAGTCATGCGTACCCGTGTCGAGCCACGCAAAGCCACGTCCAAGAGTTGCAACCTTCAGCTCTTTTGCCTTCAGAAATTCTTGATTCACCGTGGTGATCTCCAACTCGCCGCGTGCCGACGGTTTGATCTGTTTGGCAATCTTGACTACCTTGTTGGGGTAAAAATAAAGACCCACCACTGCGTAGTTTGATTTGGGTTTCAGGGGTTTCTCCTCGATCGATAGGCAATTACCAACCTTGTCGAACTCCGCCACACCATAACGCTCCGGATCGTCGACCCAATAGCCAAATACGGTCGCTTTTTTATAATTCTCGGCATGTTATAACGCGGCACGCCGCAGCTCCGAAAAAACCCATCCATGGAAAATATTATCACCCAACACCAAGCACACCGAATCATTGCCGATGAACTTTTCACCGATGATGAAGGCCTGCGCCAAGCCGTCGGGCGAGGGTTGCTCTGCATATTCGAAATGCACGCCGTAGTCCGAGCCATCGCCCAACAAACGTTGGAATCCGGGCAAGTCGACAGGGGTCGAGATAATCAAAATGTCGCGTATACCAGCCAGCATCAACGCCGAAATGGGGTAATAAACCATCGGTTTGTCGTAAATGGGTAGCATCTGCTTGCTGACACCTTTCGTAATCGGATAGAGACGTGTACCCGACCCGCCTGCCAAAACAATACCTTTCATATCTTGTTATTTATAGATAGACTTCAAATTATCATACAAAAGTAAGGAAAAAAACCTCGATCTACAAACACTTTTTCGAAATATAAAAAAAAAGTCCCGTATTCGTAAAAATACGGGACTTATACTGAATTACAGCTCAATATCCACATCGAATTTCTCGACCCACGGCAACCCTTGCTCGCCCAACTCGGCGAGGAATGGATCGGGATCAAACTCCTCCACATTATAGACACCAGCCCCCTTCCAAAGTCCTTTGGCAAACATCGAAGCACCCAGCGCAGCAGGTACGCCCGTTGTAAAGCTAACAGCCTGAGTACCTGTGGACTTAAACGCCTGTTCGTGATCGCAGTTATTGTAAATGTAGTAGGTACAATCTTTGCCATCTTTGATGCCTCGAATACGGCAGCCAATCGAGGTCTGACCGTGGTAGTTCGCGCCCAGCGATTTGGGATCGGGCAACACCGCTTTCAAAAATTGAATAGGGACAATTTCGACTCCGTTGTAGATAATTGGATCAATGCGCGCCATGCCAATATTCTGGATCACACGCAGATGCGTAAGGTATTCCTGCCCGAAAGTCATCCAGAAGCGTGCGCGCTTGATCGTGGGGTAGTTCTTGACCAGCGACTCAAGCTCCTCGTGGTAGATCACATACGACTCGCGCTCCCCAATTTCGGGGTAGTTCAGCGGACGGTGAATCTCGTGCGGTTCTGTGACCACCCACTCGCCATTTTGGTAGTAACGTCCCTTCTGGGTCACCTCGCGGATATTGATTTCGGGGTTAAAATTTGTCGCGAACGCCATGCCATGGTTACCCGCATTGCAATCCACAATGTCGAGGTAGTGAATCTCGTCGAAGTGGTGTTTGGCGGCATAAGCGGTGAAAATAGCAGTCACTCCCGGATCGAAACCGCAACCAAGAATTGCGGTCAAGCCCTTGGCTTTGAAGCGATCTTGATAGGCCCATTGCCACGAATATTCGAAGTGCGCCTCGTCTTTGGGTTCATAGTTCGCCGTGTCGAGGTAGTTGACACCACACTCCAAACAAGCGTCCATGATCGTCAGATCTTGGTAGGGTAGCGCCACGTTGACCACGATGTCGGGATGAAAAGTGCGGAAAAGCTGGCACAAATCAGCCACATTGTCGGCATCGACCTGCGCGGTTTTCACACGACCTCCGCCAATGGCTGCCGCCACGGCATCACATTTCGATTTGGTGCGGCTGGCAAGCATCACCTCCGTAAAGACAGGGTTGGCTGCAATTTTCTGCACGACCACCGTTCCGACGCCTCCAGCGCCAATAATTAAGGCTTTCATAATATAGGTATAATAATTTTAATGTTCTTAGGTCACAAAAATAGAGTTAAAATTTGGTAAAACAAAAATATTGCCTTACATTTGCACCACCAAAACGAGAAACACCGTCTTGGTGAACGCTGAATTCGTAGCTCAGTTGGTAGAGCACAACACTTTTAATGTTGGGGTCCCGGGTTCGAGCCCCGGCGAGTTCACAGACCGCAAGGTCTATTTAGAATGTCCCTCAGTATTTCCACAGATACTGAGGGCTTCTTCTTTTTGGGGTACACCCAAAATCCAAACAGACCCCGCGCTACGTATAAATACTTATTTTAAGGTGCGAATTCCGATCTATGACAAAAGCTCGCGGACTTTTCGTAATTTTGTGACCATATAACGCAAAGAAATCAACTCAATGATTAATTTCCAAAAGGTTTCTTCGCCCTGTTTTCTCCTCGACGAGCAGTTGTTGGAGGCTAATTTGGCAAAGATTGACAAAGTGAGGGCGGCAACAGGTGCCGAGATTATTGTAGCACTCAAAGCGTGTGCCATGTGGCGTATCTTCCCCACGCTGGCACAACACTCCGACGGTGCCACAGCAAGTTCCGCTGCCGAAGCACGCCTCGTCTTCGAGGAGTATGGATCCCCAGCACACACCTACGCCCCTGTCTACACCGACCAAAACATCGAGGAGATCCTGCGTTGTAGCAACCACATCACCTTCAATTCCGTCGCACAATTCGAACGTTTCGGCGCCATGGCGCTGCTGCGCGGCATCTCGTGCGGACTGCGCATCAACCCTCAATATTCGCCCGTGGAGACCGATCTCTACAACCCTTGTGTGGCAGGTTCGCGTTTAGGGATCACAGCCGATCAGCTGCCAACCCTGCCGCGTGGCGTGGAGGGATTGCACTTTCACGTGCTTTGCGAATCGCGCCCCGAACACCTAAAATTAGCCCTCGAAGCGGTCGAAAAACGCTTCGGTCACCTGCTCGATCAGATCCAATGGCTCAACATGGGCGGCGGTCATCTGATGACGCACGCCGACTACGATTGCGAGGCACTGATCGCCCTGCTCAACGCCTTCAAAGCGCGTCATCCACACCTGCGCTTGATCCTCGAACCGGGAAGTGCATTCACATGGCGCACAGGCTATTTAGTCTCGACAGTTGAAGATATTGTAGAACATGAAAATATTCGCACCGCCATGCTCGACGTCTCGTTTGCGTGCCACATGCCCGACTGTCTGGAGATGCCCTACAAGCCTGCGATCGTCGGGGCGCGCGATGCTACCGAGGGCGACACTGCGTGGCGCATGGGAGGCAACAGTTGCTTGGCAGGCGACTACTGTGGCGACTGGGCTTTCGACCATGCGTTGAAAGTCGGCGAGCGCATCATTTTCGAAGATATGATCCACTACACCATGGTCAAAACCACGATGTTCAATGGCGTGGCACACCCCTCAATCGCCCTTGCTCATCGCGACGGGACGGTAGAGATCATCCGGAAGTTCGGCTACGAGGACTTCCGCAACCGTATGTCATAACAAAAACTTAAGATAATGAAAGATTTTACCCCTACCTCCTACACGCTCGAATGTGTAGCCTCTGGACGCGAATTTAACGACGAGGGTTGGATGATGGAGGATCACTCCTGCAAATCGCCGTCGCTCGTGCGCGCCAAATATGCGCAAAAACAGCTCGAAGTCCGTGACGATGCACTGGGCCTCTACAAGTTCTGCGACTGGCTGCCCGTACAACGGATGTTACCCGGCTCATCAGCTCCTGTGACCTACAAGAGCAAAGGGCTGGCAAAACACCTTGGGCTGGAGAATCTCTACATCACCTTCAACGGTTACTATCCCGCCATTGGCGCCACGATGACCACTTGCTCGTTCAAGGAGACCGAAGCATACGCGGTTTGCGGTCGTGCAGAAGCCAACACAGAGAAGATCATGGTCGTCTCGTCGGCAGGCAACACGGCGCGTGCTTTTGCCAAGGTTTGCTCGGACAACAACATCAAATTGCTGCTCACCGTACCTGCCGAGAACCTCGACGCACTCTGGTTCGATGAGCCGCTCAGCCCCTGCGTGAAGTTGATCTGCTGCGAGAAAGGCGGCGACTATTTCGATGCGATCCATTTGGGTAACATGGCTTTGAAAGGCAATAACTTCTACGCCGAAGGGGGTGCGAAGAACATCGCGCGCCGCGACGGTATGGGAACTACGGTTCTCTCGGCTGTGACCACCATTGGTCGCATTCCCGACTACTATTTTCAAGCAGTGGGCAGCGGCACGGGCGCCATTGCGGCATGGGAGGCAAACTTACGTCTGATTGCCGACGGTCGTTATGGTACAAACATCATGCACCTTATGGTGTCGCAAAATGCACCCTTCGTCCCGATGTTCAATGCTTGGCGCGTCGGATCGAGCGAGATGCTGCCCTATGATGAGGATCGCGCGCGTCGCGACGCCGAGATCATCGACGCCAAAGTACTCTCCAACCGACGTCCTCCATATGGGATCATCGGCGGTCTGTTCGACGCACTGAAGGCTACTCAGGGCGAGGTGATGGTTGCCACCAATGCGCAGGCGCGCAAGGCACGCGCACTCTTCCACGAGTTGGAAGGGGTCGACATCTACTCGGCAGCAGGCGTTGCGCTGGCTTCGTTGATCAAATGTGTCGAGGCAGGACAAATCGCCAAAGACGCCACCGTGATGCTCAACATCACAGGCGGCGGTGAGGAGCATTTCAAGGAGGGCAAAACGCTTTGGTATCTCAAACCAACCTTCACCTTCCCACTCGATGTGGAGGTGGATGCAGTGGTCGAAAAGGTGAATACGCTTTTTGAATAAATTTTATTGATTCAATCGAGAAATCGTCTATCTTTGTGCGCGGTTCGAAGGGGGGGGGTTGCAGCCGAAACACCTTCGAGCCGCGTTCATTTATTATTATTATTAACTAAGAAGCTGTTTGAATTTGTTACCGAAATTACTTTCGCGCTATTTTTGTTCTGGTTTTTGTTCGGTTTTCACCGTGATGATGTCGCTCCACAGGGTGGTATATTGGGGCGAAAGGTGG
>JAVXFC010000071.1:0-8455 GCA_036658095.1 Alistipes sp.
TCGATCGTCACATCTTTGAAATCCGTATTGCTGAAGATGACATCCAAATTCCGATTCACCACAATAAAGGAGGATGAGGTGGCTTCTAAAATATTGGCGGTGCTTAACAATCCCTTGATGTAGTTGTTCCTGTCTATTTTTTTTTGCATATCCTCAAGCTAAATTTGCTGTATGATGTAAATGTACTTCAATTTTTCCACATTCCAAAATTTCCGACGTTTTTGTTTACTATGTACATTTACGTAAAAAAAGAAAGGTCTCTAAAAAAGAGACCTTTCGTGAGCGGAAAACGGGGCTCGAACCCGCGACCCCCAGCTTGGGAAGCTAGTGCTCTACCACTGAGCTATTTCCGCATTCGTTCAGAATTGCGAATGCAAATATACGCGTAATTCTGAACATTTGCAACCTTTGCGCCCATAGTTTTTTCGACGCAGCGGTCTTTTAATCCATTTTCAGCACCGCAAGGAACGCCGATTGCGGTACTTCGACGTTACCAATCTGGCGCATCCGCTTCTTACCCGCCTTCTGCTTTTCAAGCAACTTGCGTTTACGCGAAATGTCACCACCGTAGCACTTGGCAGTCACATCCTTACGCACAGCCTTCACCGTCTCGCGAGCGATGATCTTGGCGCCGATAGCAGCCTGTATGGCGATGTCGAATTGCTGACGTGGGATCAGCTCTTTGAGCTTTTCGCACATCTTGCGTCCGAAATCGTAGGCGTGGTCGGCATAAATAAGTGCGGAGAGGGCGTCGACAGGTTCGCCGTTGAGCAGAATATCCAACTTCGAAAGGCGGCTGGCTTGAAAATCAGTGCGGTGGTAGTCGAATGAGGCATAGCCCTTCGAGATACTCTTGAGTTTGTCGTAAAAGTCGAAGACGATCTCCGAGAGTGGCATATCGAAATTGACCTCCACGCGATCCTGCGTGAGGAATGTTTGGTTTTTCAACACGCCGCGCTTGTCGATGCAGAGTTTGATGACGTTGCCCAGAAAATCAGTTTTGGTGATGATCTGTGCCAAAATGTATGGCTCCTCGATGATGGCGATCTTGGTGACTTCGGGCAGTCCCGACGGATTGTGTACCTCCATGGTTGCGCCTTGCGTGGTGGTCACACGGTACGAAACGTTTGGTACGGTGGTGATTACATCCATGTCGAACTCGCGATAGAGACGCTCTTGGATGATCTCCATGTGGAGTAATCCGAGAAATCCGCAGCGAAATCCGAAACCCAAAGCCAACGAACTCTCTGGCTCAAAGGTGAGCGAAGCGTCATTCAGACGGAGCTTTTCGAGCGAGGCGCGCAGATCTTCGTATTGATCAGCCTCGACGGGATAGACACCCGCGAAGACCATAGGTTTGACATCCTCGAAGCCTGCGATGACGTTCTTGGTCGGATTTTCGATGGAGGTAATGGTGTCGCCGACCTTCACGTCGGCGGAAGTTTTGATGCCAGAGCAGATGTAGCCCACGTCGCCTGCCTTGATCTCCGTGCGGGGGATCATCTTGAGCCGCAGCACGCCGACTTCGTCCGCGTTGTATTCACTCCCTGTGTTGTGAAATTTCACATGTTCGCCTTTGTGAATCGTGCCGTTGAAGACGCGGTAGTAGGCAATGATGCCGCGAAATGGGTTGAATACCGAGTCGAAAATCAAGGCTTGAAGCGGAGCATTCTCATCGCCCGACGGAGCAGGCACGCGCTCGATGATGGCGGCAAGTATCTCCTCGACACCCAGCCCAGTCTTGCCCGAAGCGAGCAAAATTTCCTCCTCCTTGCAGCCAATCAGGTCGATGATCTGATCCTTCACCTCGTCGATCATTGCCGATTCGACGTCGATTTTGTTGAGTACGGGGATGATCGTCAGATCGTGTCCTACGGCAAGATATAAGTTCGATATGGTTTGAGCCTGAATGCCTTGCGTGGCGTCCACCACCAGTAGCGCACCTTCGCACGAGGCAATTGCGCGCGACACTTCGTATGAGAAATCGACGTGACCCGGGGTGTCGATCAAGTTCAATATATAGTGTTGTGAGTCGGGCGCGAGGTAGTCCATTTGAATGGCGTGACTCTTGATCGTAATGCCTTTTTCGCGTTCGAGTTCCATGTCGTCGAGTACCTGAGCCTGCATTTCGCGCTGGTTGAGCGTGTTGGTCTTCTCTAAAAGACGATCTGCCAAGGTCGATTTGCCGTGATCGATGTGGGCTATGATGCAAAAATTGCGTATGTTTTTCATAGTGATAGTTATTCGGTGCGCAAAGATAAGAATTTCTTTGAAAAATGAATTGATTTCCGCTGCTTGATACGTATATTTATTGTGTGTTGCCGTATGGAGGGCTGGGTGAGGTATGCGTAATATTCACGAAAGCGTGCATAATTATATGAGAGCAGAAAAATAAATTTACGATCTCTTCTTGCTTATTACGATCCCCTTTGCCGTGGCTATTTATTTGATACAGTATGCTTTATCATTTTAGGCTATGCTGTTTCCGATAGGAGATGAAAAGTGATAAATTATTATCTTAAATATAAAAAATGATGTTGATTGCTTGGATTATGCTGCAAAATAACTATTTTTGCAAAGTATATCGAAGTTTTACAAATATTAATTATAAATTATTTCAAATGAAAAAGTATTTTTCAATGGCTTTGCTCGTCGTAGCAGGCTTATGTGCTACCTCTTGCGGTAGTGATGACAACAAAGATGACAACGGCGGCGGCGGCGGCGATGACGTTCGTGACATTCGTGTTGCGGCAATCTCAGCGCTGGGGTCGTATCAAGAGGATACCTTGGAGGACGGTACCGATACCTTTGTGTTCGCTCTTGCTAATGTTAAAATGT
Source organism: Alistipes sp. (assembly GCA_036658095.1). Taxonomy (GTDB): domain Bacteria; phylum Bacteroidota; class Bacteroidia; order Bacteroidales; family Rikenellaceae; genus Alistipes. Next base: position 2,839 of record JAVXFC010000071.1, read on the forward strand.
CAGGTCAGGCTATCGACCCGACCGTTGCTGGTAAAGGCGAAGTGATGTTGGTTCAGGTGATGGCCAACATGAAGGATCCGGGCAAACTACCTGCAGGTACTTACAAAGTGGTTATTGCTGAGACTGATTTTAAGGCTGGTGCTTGTCTTGGTGGATTCTGTGGCTATTTGACGACGAAAGAGGACGGTACTCCTAACAAGGATGGTCAGGCTTTCAAGTCGGGTGCTATCACGATCACTCGCACGGGTTCAACTTACACGATTTCGGTAGATGTCGTTCTGGCTAATAAATTGACGTTGACGGCTTCATATGAAGGCAAAATTGAGTTTATGCCTATCTTCCAGTCGACTTTGAAGGAGGATAAAGTTATGAATGTAACTGGTTATGCTGGTACAGTTGATTACTTTACAACTCCTTACGCATACAGCGACAAGACTCCTATCCCTGCAAACGTATGGTATTTAAGTGTTATGAAAATGGCTGCTTCGGGCAAAGAGGGTGAGCCTGATACAGATGCTACTATTCTGGAATTACTTGCTCCCGATAGCTTTATCTTCACAGCTGGTATGCCCGTTGGTACATACAATATTAAGGATGAGTTCGAAGCTGGAGAATATATCGCTCTGCCTGGTACAGTAAGTACTGACGGCAAGGGTAGCTTGCTACACTCTTGGTATGTACACTTCCCAGTAAAAGGGGGAACCGCTTTGGGTGGCACACCTTTAGTAGGTGGTACGGTCAAAGTTTCAAAAGAAGGTGACGTTTACACCGTTGTATTGGATGGTTTAGATGATGCCGCTCCTGTACAGCACAAAGTTACAGGTACTTGGACTGGTACGGTTACTTACAATAATCAGGATAAGAAGCCTGCTGCGAAAGCTTCCATGTTTGTACGCACTCCATTTTTGAATAAGGCGTTCTAAGAATAAATAACTCCATAGAAAGTTGCACAATCATTTGGTTGTGCAACTTTTTTTTGTGCCGTAAATTGCCTACTTTTGTAGTCGCAAAAAGTTAGATGATGAATGCCATTTCGAAATATGCTTCGCTGGTGCGCTTCGCCCACACCGTCTTTGCCATGCCCTTTGCCCTCACGGGCTTTGTCTATGGCTATGTCACGACCTCCGCGCCGACCACTGCGTGGGGCTGGCTGTTGGTGCAGGTGGTGCTGTGTATGGTGCTGGCGCGCAACACGGCAATGGGATTCAATCGCTGGGCGGATCGCTATATCGACGCGCAAAACCCTCGCACCGTTGATCGTGATATTCCTGCGGGGCGCATCTCGGCACGCGCGGCGTTGGCGTTCGTGGTTGTCAATGCACTGCTGTTTGTGGTCGTAGCCTCGACTATTAATTCACTTACGGCACTCCTGTCACCTGTGGCACTGTTAGTTATCATGGCATATAGCTACTGCAAACGCTTCACCGCCGCGGCTCATTTGGTGCTTGGACTCTCGCTCTCGATCGCTCCTGTTGGAGCTTACATCGCTGTCACGGGGCAGTTTGCTGTCGCCCCCTGCATCCTCGCGCTGTTGGTGCTGACGTGGTGCGGCGGGTTTGATATCATCTATGCCTTGCAGGATGCTGCGTTCGACCGAACGCGCGGTTTGCACTCCATACCCTCGCACTTTGGAGCCACGAAAGCCCTTGCTATCAGCTGTATGCTGCACGTGGTGAGCGTCGTGTCGTTGCTGTGGTTTGGCTCCTATTGCCCCCAAACGCTCTTGTTGTGGAGTGGCGAGGCGGTCTTCGTGGTGCTGCTCGTGTTGCAGCATATTTTGGTGACTCCGACGCGGCAAAAGAACATTGGCATCGCTTTCGGCACGCTCAATGGCGTGGCGAGCTTGGTGCTGGCGACAGCGGTCGTTGCCGATCTGTTGTTGTTTTAGAAGCTGTTTGAATTTGTTGCCGAGAGCTATTTTTGTCTCTGTTTTTGTCTTGTAAATCCGATTTTAGCGAGCTAAATGAGGATTTACAGAGCGAAAACTGGGGCGAAAAGAGGAGATTCGTAAATTCAAAACAGCTTCTAAGTTTTTAGCAAGTGTATTTTGTAAAAAAATACCTATCTTTGTTCAGTTTTTTAGACACTATCAAATTATGAATATCTCCTATAATTGGCTGCGGCGTTATCTCGATACGACGCTTACTGCCGAGCAAATTGCTGTCATACTGACCGATATAGGTCTTGAGGTCGAGGGTTTCGAAAAAATTGAGACGATCAAAGGCGGTCTGCAAGGCGTCGTGGTGGGTGAGGTGCTGACGTGCATAGACCACCCTGATTCGGATCACCTGCACATCACTACGGTGGATGTGGGAGCTGCTGAACCGTTGTCAATCGTCTGTGGAGCAGCTAATTGCCGTGCAGGACTGAAGGTGCTGTGTGCCACTATTGGTGCGGTACTCTATCCCAATGGGGGCGATGAGGCGATCAAAATCAAGCGCGGCAAGATGCGTGGCGTCGAATCTCTCGGAATGTTATGCGCTGAGGATGAGTTAGGTATCGGCGTTTCGCACGAGGGAATCATGGAGCTACCTGCTGATGCAAAAGTCGGCACGACAGCCAAGGAATACCTGCACGTCGAGGATGATTATTTGATTGGTATTGGCTTGACACCCAACCGAGTAGATGCTGCCTCGCACATTGGTGTGGCGCGTGATCTGGCGGTGTGGCTCCTGAGTCGCGGTGAGTGTGGTGAGGTGAAGATGCCCGATGTGTCGGCATTCAAGGTTGATAATCACGATCTTACGGTCGATGTTACGGTTGAAAATTCGGAGGCTGCGCCGCGCTATGTGGGCATAACGGTCAAGGGTTGCAAGATTGCTCCTTCGCCCGAATGGATGCAGAATTGTCTGCGTGCGGCGGGCATTAATCCCAAAAATAACTTGGTGGATATCACCAACTTCGTCCTTTTTGAGTTGGGACAACCCTTGCACGCTTTCGACGTGGCGAAGATCGAGGGGCATAAGATTGTTGTGAAAACCTGCGCCGCAGGAGAGTCTTTTGTGACACTGGACGGCGTGGAGCGCACGTTGACGGATCAAGATTTGATGATCTGCTCGGCGGAGCGTCCGATGTGTATTGCTGGAGTTTTTGGCGGTTTGGATGCGGGCATCAGCGACACCACGACCGATGTTTTCATCGAAAGCGCCTATTTCAACCCTGTGTGGGTGCGCAAAACAGCCAAGCGTTTTGGACTGAATACCGACGCCTCGTTTCGTTTCGAACGCGGCATCGACCCCAATATGCAGGTCTATGCAGCCAAGCGTGCTGCGCTGCTGATGAAGGAGTTGGCTGGAGGAACGATCGCCAGTGAACTCTTCGACCACTACCCTGCTCCGATTGCTGATTTTACGTTTGATTTCTCGTTGGCACGTGCCACAGCACTCATCGGTAAGCAAATTCCTGAAGCGATGATTCGCACGATTTTGGCAGCACTTGAGGTGCGCGTTGTGGCTGAGAACGAGGGCATATGGAGCGTTGCAGTTCCACCCTATCGTGTTGATGTGCAGCGTGAAGCCGATCTCGTAGAGGAGATTCTCCGCATCTATGGCTACAACAATATCGAAATTTCGTCACACGTAAATTCGGCGCTTTCGTATGCGCCCAAACCCGATAAGAATCGGTTGATGAACCTTGCTGCCGACTTCCTGACAGCCAATGGATTCACCGAAATCATGTCCAACTCGTTGACCTCGGCGTCGTATTACGAGGGGCTTGCGAGCTATCCTGCAGAGCATTGCGTGCGCATTGTTAATCCGCTGAGTAACGACCTGAATGTCATGCGTCAAACATTGCTGTTCAATACGTTGGAGGCTGTGGAGCTGAATGCCAATCGCCGCAATGGTGATCTGAAATTATACGAATTTGGTAATTGCTACTTCTTTCATGCGTCCGATGCGAATGTCGACAACCACCTCGCGCCCTACTCGGAGGTCTATCGTTTGGCGGTAGCGGTGACGGGTGCAGCGGTGTCGCAGTCGTGGAACGAGAAGCCGCAAGCCGCGTCGTATTTTACGTTGCGTGCCATGGCGGAAAAATTGTTGCGACGCTTTGGAATCAATATTTACGACCTGAAGACCGAAACGCTGCAAAGCGATCTATTTGCGGAGGCTTTGACGCTGAGTATCAACGGCAAGGAGCTGTTGCAAATCGGTGTTGTCAGCCCTAAAATTGCGCGCAAACTCGATGTCAAACAGGCGGTTTATTTCATGGAATTGAACTTTGATTTATTGGTCAAGGCGACCAAAAAACATACGATCACGACCGAGGAGCTGTCGAAATTCCCTGAGGTGCGTCGCGACTTGGCGCTGTTGGTCGATCGGCAGGTGACCTTTGCTGCGCTGCGCGAACTGGCATTTGCCTCGGAACGGAAGCTGCTGAAGAGCGTCACGTTGTTTGACGTCTACGAGGGCGATAAACTCCCTGAGGGGAAGAAATCTTACGCTTTGGGCTTCGTGCTGGAGGACAAGACACGCACACTCGACGAGAAGACGATTGAGCGCGTAATGACCACCCTCACAGCTCGTTTCGAAAGCGTTTGTGGCGCTCAGGTGCGCGCCTAAGCTTCGTCTTTGGGATTTTTCAACCGTTGTGAGATAACATCACCACAGCTACTATACACAAGCGACCTACCCAAAAGGGCAGGTCGCTTGTTGTTGGTGGATGTGGCGATCACAGCACGGGTTTGATGCGGAGTGGCTGTATGGTGACAAAGTCCCAGCCGTTGTCGTCGCAGGTCGAGATGACGCGCAGAGCGCGCACGGGGCGTGTCGGGTAGAGGGTTACGCTCCCCTGCTCCAAATCGGCTGTGCGCTCGAAATTCACCCCGTCGTAGGATATTTCGACGTAACCTGTGGTGACGATTGGCTTGGGCATCTGGAGGTTACCTGTGCGCAGATAGATCTCGCGGCAGCGCACGGGGCTGGCGAAGTCGTAGCGGATCCAGTCGCCTTGGAGACAGGTGCGCGCTGTGCGTGCGAAGGTCTTATACGAATTGACATTGGCATAAGGGATGGTTCCCTCGCCCATCGAAGTCGATAGCTTCACGGCTGGGGTGATTGTGCGGTAGTACGCTTCGGCAGCCACCTCGGCACTCCGACCGCTCTTGTAGCGCGTGCGGAAGAGATAACGGTGCGGCGCGTCGGTCGTGATCGGATGTGTGTAGTGATATTCGGTGGTGTCGCCCTGCTGCGTGTAGACGATTTGTGCAGCGCGGTCGGAGGTGGTCACACGGAGTCGCCCCTGCTCGTAGGTCACCTGTGGCGGGAAAAGTCGGAAGCAGATATTCATGGCAGCCATGCGGTCGTAGTGCGAATGTTGCAACTCGTCGTAAAAATGGTTCCACCCCTCTGCGTTGCCGTGCCATGCGATCTGAGCGAGCGCGCAGAGGCGAGGAAAGCACAGAAAGTCGATGTGATCGGGTGATTCGGGGGTGTGTGAGACGTAGGTCTCGCTCCAGAATGCCCCTTGCATACCGATCACGTGTTGAAGTTGCTGAGGCGTGAATCCTGCCTTGACAAGGTCAAATTCGTAGGTCTTTTTAGCATCGAAAATTGCTGCCCAGTCGTGTCCCTCCTCGCGCGGGGTCTGGCGCATATCGAAGTAGAAGTGAGAGGCG
>JAVXFC010000072.1:0-8443 GCA_036658095.1 Alistipes sp.
TTAGTAAAAATAATAGCCGTTTCATAGGTTTTATTTTAGATTATAAGTTATACAATATTATTCGATTGTTCTCATTGTAATTTTCTGGGACGCGACCGCCACGTGGTGTTCGGGTGTGGGGTCGGGTTTTGTGAGATTGGGTTCGACCTGTTCGGTCGTACACGAGAAGCAGAGGAGAAAAGCTGCTAAAAATGAAAAAATGGAGAAGTGTTTCATACAAAAAAGTTTTTTAAGTGAAACAATTTTATTGTAACTCTTTATGACAAGACAAACTTAAATGATTCTTTTGTGATCAACAACTATAAATCGTAATTTAATTATTTTATTTGGGCTTTATATCCTATAAATTATATTTATAATGGCGATGAAAAAGTAAAAAATAAATATATATCACCTTCTATTTCTCCTTTGGCGGGGGCGCGGCGGTATAGCTTTACCAGATGCAAAGGCAAATATACTGTATTGTTATTTGAATAACAAATTATTTGGGTGAATTATTTTTCAATATGAACAAAAAATACACCAATTTCTACAATTAAAATTAGCGTTTTTTGGCAGAAGAAGAGGGCTGTATCGTCTGTGGGATCAGGGGACGAAGCGCAAGCCTGCCAAAATGGGGGAGTGGTCGCTCAGCCGCTCGTCTCGCCACACGTAACATTCGGTGGCTTCGAAATGGGTGTCGTGGAAGATGTAGTCGATGGTCAGCAGGTTGCGGTAGGAGCCGCTCCAGCCGCGTCCAGCACTGTTGAAGGCGTTGGTCAAGCCGCGACTAATGGCGTGGTAGGTGTAGGAGGCGGGGGTATCGTTGAAGTCACCCATGACGAGCAGTGGCAGCTGCGTGGTGTCGATCACCTGCTGCACCATGGCGACCTGTGTGGCGCGCAAGGCACTGTTGTCGGCAAGTAGGCGGCAGAGGGTGTCCAAGGGCATTTCGCGCTGGTAGTTGTGGCGGATGCGTCTGCGCGAAATGGAGATGCCCGAAGATTGAAAATGAACCGACAGCACCCGCACCGTGCGTTCGCCGACGCGGAGATCGACGCTCATGAAGGATTGGTTGCTATGGGGAAATTGTACGTAATGGTGGCTGAGGATTGGGTAGCGGCTGAAGCACGACATTGCCTCCTCGCGCACGCGGTAGGGCATATAGTCGGCGAAGCGGTCGGCGAGGTAGTTGAAGGGGTGTTCGGGATCATCGACCGTCTCTTGAAAGCAGGCAATATCAATCCGCTCGCTGCGCAGCATGGCGGCGATGCGATCCACGGAGAGTCCGCGCGAGGGCTGTTGCATGAAGGAGTGAACATTGAGTGTTGCCACGCGCAGGTCACTGGGCGAGGGGGTTTGAAAATGAGGGGGTTGAACGTGGGGAGCGATCTGACTTGCCCCCACGAAGAGCGCCACCAAGGGGATCAGTGCCACGATCCAGCGACGACGCAGAAGCCACCACAGCAGCAGCATTGCGTTGAGAGCGAAAAGCCCCGGCGCGACGAGAAGCATGAGCTGCAATTCGCCTGAGATAGGTGCTGCGGGTAGACTACGACAAATTACCGTGACAGCAAGTATCATGATCGTGCTAATAACAAGCAGGTTATCCAGCAGTAAAAGTGTGGCTTTGCGTCCCATTGATAAATACAATCAATATTTTATCTTACAAATATAGCAATAAAAATGGCTAAAATGCGAAAAAAAAGTTAACTTTGCAATACATATATATATAAACCAGTCTGTTCATGAAACGTATTTTAATTTCTGGCGGAGCCGGATTCATAGGCTCGCACCTTTGCGAACGATTACTGAAAGAAGAAAACCACGTCATTTGCCTCGATAATTATTTCACAGGAAGCAAGGATAATGTAAAACACTTGCTCTCGAATCCCCATTTCGAGTTAGTGTGCCACGATGTGGTGGATCCATACGATGCCGTCGTAGACGAAATATACAATCTTGCCTGCCCCGCTTCGCCCATTTACTATCAACAAGATCCCGTGAAGACCACCCGCACATCGGTGGTTGGAGCGATCAATATGCTCGATCTGGCGCTGCATAACAAAGCGAAGATCCTCCAAGCCTCCACCTCGGAGGTCTATGGCGATCCAATCGTCCACCCTCAATCGGAGAAATATTGGGGGCATGTGAATCCGCTGGGACCGCGCTCGTGCTACGACGAGGGAAAGCGGTGCGCCGAGTCGCTCTTTGTGAGCTATCGCGATCAGTATCAGCTGCCCGTGAAGATTGTCCGCATATTCAATACCTACGGGCCGCGCATGAATGTCGATGACGGTCGTGTGGTTTCGAATTTCATCGTGCAGGCACTGCGCCACCAAGATCTGACGATCTATGGTAACGGCTCGCAAACACGTTCGTTTCAATATGTTGACGATCTGATTGAAGGGATGATTCGGTTGATGAATATCACCCCAAAAGATTATACGGGACCTGTCAATATCGGTAATCCGCATGAATTTACGATGCTCGATTTGGCACAAATCGTGATCGAAATGACGGGATCGTCATCCAAAATTATCTTCGGCAACCTGCCTGTGGACGATCCGCAGCAGCGTCGCCCTGACATCACGCTGGCAAAGGAGGTTCTCAACGGTTGGTCGCCAACCATCGAGTTGCGCGAAGGTCTGGAGCGCACGATCGCCTACTTCGACGCGTTGCTGCGCAAAGGAGGCAAATAATCTTTTCAGCGATCCATGAGCCTGTCTGGCTGTGGAGCGGTTGCTGCGGGTGGTTAGAAGAACTCTTCGCGGTAACGGTAGTTGTCGCGCATGGCTTCGAAGTCGGCTGGGGCAGCCTTCAGTGCGGCACTTTGAGCTTCAATATCGAAATGTTTACGGATTGTGGTACTCATCTTGCTCCACGTGATAGGCTGTGGCGAGGAGGGCTTGATGCCTGCGGGGTACCAGTCGCCCAGCGGAAACCCGAAGAGATTCGAGAGCGCGTGCAGTGACATGGCGGTGGCATTGGCTTTGCCTTGGGTGGTGTAGCCCGCGATGTGAGGGGTGGCGAGCAGGGCGTGTTCGAGGAGTGCCGCGTCGAGATCGGGTTCGTGTTCCCAAACATCTAAAACATAAGGGTGTCCGCTCTGCAAAAGGGCGGCGCTATCGACCACTTCACCTCGTGACGAGTTGATGATCACGGCATTGGGTTTCAGTTGTGTGAAGAATGCTTCGTCTGCCATGTGGCGTGTGGAGCTATCGAGCGGGGTGTGGAACGTGATGATGTCGGCTCGCTGGGCAATCGTTTCCAGTGACACGAAATCCCCGTGTTCGCGTGCTTCACGCGGGGGATCGCAGCAGAGAACCCGAAAGCCCCATGCCTCGGCATATTGACTCACGAGCGTTCCGACGTGTCCCACGCCGACGACTCCGAGGGTTAGCTCGGCAGGTTTTTTATTCAGATGCAGGGTCAGGTGTCGCAATACGGCGGCTACCCATTGCAGCACGCCGCGAGAGTTACACCCTGCGGCGGTCACCACGCGAATGTTGTGTGACGAACACCATGTGCGATCGATATGGTCGAATCCGATGGTCGCCGTGGCGATCATACGCACCGAGGAACCCAAGAGTAGGGCTTGGTTGCAACGGGTGCGGGTGCGGATAATTAGTGCGTCGGCATTAAACACATCATCAGCCGTTATTTTGTTGCCCGCGAGGTATTGTACTTCAGCGTAGGGTTCAAGTATGCCGCGCAGAAATGGAATTGCGCTGTCTGCTATAATCTTCATTTGTAGTGAATCTTCTTCTTTTTCGGAACAAAGGTAACTGTTTTTTATTTTTTTTGTACCTTTGTTCAATTAAAGATTTGTTTGAGATGGATGTGAAAGAGTTTGATCCCGACGCAGTAGGGGTGGATAATGGAGCTTATTTTGGCTTTCCATTCGATCCGAACGATGCTGAGCTGGTGCTGATTTCGGCACCTTGGGACGTCACGGTCTCTTATGGTGCTGGTGCGGCGTATGCCCCCGATGCCTTGATTGATGCCTCGACGCAACTCGATTTCTACGACCCCATGGCGCCCGATGTGTGGCGGCGGGGTATCGCCACTGCCGAGGTGGACTACGCCCTGCATGAGGCGTCGCAGCGGCTGCGGGCGGATGCTTTCAAGGTCATCGAACACCTCGAAGGGGGTGGCAAGGTCTCCGACGAGCGGGTGGTGCGTAAGCTCCGTCGTGTGAACGAGGGGTGCGTCCAGATGAACCAGACGATTGCAGCGCAGGCACGCCATTGGCTGGCGGCGGGCAAGGTCGTCGGTCTGGTGGGTGGTGACCACTCGACCCCTTACGGGCTGATCAGCGCCTTGGGTGAGCGTCATGCAGGATTTGGTATTCTTCACATCGACGCCCATTGTGATCTGCGTGAGGCCTACGAAGGGTTCGAATATTCGCACGCCTCGATCATGTTCAACGTCTTGCGCGATGTGGCTCAGGTGGAGCGACTTGTGCAGGTGGGTGTGCGCGATTATTGCGCTGCCGAGGCGGCGTTGGCTGCGGCGTCGGAGCGGGTGGTGTTGTTCAACGACCGCGCCTTGTCGCGAGCTGCCTTCGAAGGTTGCTCGTGGGCAGAGCAGTGTGGCAAGATCGTCGAGCAGCTGCCGCAGGAGGTCTATGTGAGCTTCGATATTGACGGATTGACGGTCGAAAATTGCCCTCATACGGGTACCCCTGTACCCGGTGGATTGTCGTTCAACCAAGCCCTTTACTTGGTCGAATGCGTGGTCGAATCGGGACGAACGCTCATCGGATTCGATGTGGTGGAGGTGGTTTCGCACGCCGAGGAGTCTGTCGATGCGGCGGTAGGCGCGCGGGTGCTTTATAAATTATGTTTGTTGACTTTGGTTGCTAAAAAATAAGAAAATGAGACTCTATTCAATGTATAGCTGGGTGCATCAACGACACATCCTTGCCCTCCGCAGTCGCGGATTTATGAATGCTCCGTGGGCAGGAGGTTTGGTGCTGTTGGCGTGCGTGATGATTGCGATGTTGCTGGCAAATTTGCCCTTCACGGCAAGCCATTATAAATACCTGCTCGAAACCGATCTTTCGCTCATGGTCAAGGGTCCGGGTGGGGCGATCGACTGGATCTACCCGCGCGGAATGACCGTCGAGAAGCTCATCAACGACGGTTTGATGGTGATCTTCTTCTTCTCGGTGGGGTTGGAGATCAAGCGCGAGGTGGTTTGTGGGCAGCTCTCGTCGATGCGGCAAGCCATTCTGCCTGTGCTGGCAGCGGCGGGCGGTATGCTCGTGCCTGCCATTGTCTACACCGCCTTCAATGCGGGAACCTCCTCAGCGAACGGTTGGGGTATCCCCACGGCGACCGATATCGCCTTTGCGATCGGCATCCTCTCGATGTTGGGCAAACGGGTCCCTGTGTCGCTCAAAATCTTCCTTACAGCGCTTGCCATTGCCGACGACTTGGGGGCGATCATCGTCATTGCCATGTTCTACGGTGGGCAGATCCAGATCGGATACCTGCTACTGGCGCTGGTGGTGATGCTCTTTGTCTACTTCCTCAATAAGATCGGCGAAACGCGCGCCATGTTCTATTTGGTGCCTGCGGTGGTGGTCTGGAGTTTGTTCTACTATTCGGGGGTACACTCCACCCTTTCGGGGGTGGCAATGGCGATGCTGATCCCCATGCGCCCACGTTATAGCAAGGGTTACTTCCTGCACAAAATGCAAAACTTGGGGCAGTCGATGCGCGAGGTGGCGGGGTCGAACGAGGAGTTTCCGAACGAGGAACATCGCTGCTACCTGCGGATGATGTCGGAGCTGACCTCCCACTCGGTGGGGCTGAGCTATCGTCTGGAAAACCGACTGGCGCCCTATGTGACCTTCGTCGTGATGCCGATCTTCGCCTTGGCGAATGCGGGGGTGCATATCAGCTCGCTGGAGTACCTCAATATTTTCCACTACTCTCCCGAAATTGGCTCGGTGGGAATGGGTATCTTCTTCGCCTTGTTGCTGGGTAAGCCTGCGGGCATCTTTCTGGCAAGCTGGCTGGCGGTGAAGACCAAGCTCGCTGTCATGCCAGAGGGGGCGTCGTGGCGTATGCTCTTTGCTGTGGCGTGCTTGGGCGGTATCGGATTCACCATGTCGATCTTTGTCGATGGACTTGCCTTCGCCGATATTGAGCTGATTGACCGTGGTAAAATCTCGATCCTCATGGGTTCTATGGCAGCGGCTATTTTAGGCTCGGTGCTGATCATCTTGTGTCCGAAAAAAGATAAAAATATCAAAGAATGAAAAAAATAATTGGTTGGACCCTTGTGGGGCTATTGTCGTTGCTCGGCACGGGGTGTTCGAAGCACAGTGGGGTGAAGTTGCACGACTCCTCCGACTCGCTGGCTTATATTATAGGTATGAATGTGGGGGCGAATTTGCAGAAAATGGATTCGACCTTGAATGTGGAGGTGGTGTGCCAAGGGGTGCGCGATGTGTTTGGTGGGAAGACCCGCTTCACACCCGAAGAGGCGCGTACCTACTATTTGCGCGTGATCACCTACGAGCAACCCGAAAAAATCCGCCGCTATGAAGAGCAGTTTTTGGAGGATATTGTCAAGTCAAGTCGCTCGTATGCACGCTCCGAATCGGGCTTGACCTACACCGTGGAAGAGGTGGGCGATGAGAAGAAAACTCCCAAGAGCGATCTGGATACGGTGGCGTTGCGCTATGTGATGCGCACCTCCGACGGCGAGCAGCTCTACTCCTCCTACGACCGTAAAGATACACTCCGCACGGCGCTGAGTGAACTGATCAAGGGGTTGCAGGAGAGTGTGCGGCTGATTGGCAAGGGGGGTAAAATGGAGGCTTGGGTGCCTGCCGCCTCCGCCTATGGGGTCGAGGGCGATGCCAAATTGGGCGTAAAGCCCAATGCAACGCTCTTTTTTGAGATTGAATTGATTGATGTGCAGAAAGATTCGGATAGAAAAGTGATTCTTCGAAATGATTTTTAGGTGGAATGTGTACAATGTGCAATAATTTTATAACTTTGCGCTCTGTTAGATAAAATTAGGAACAATTAAATGATAGCTAAAACAATGAAAAAGATTCTTTTAAGCGCAGCAATCGCTTGCGCAGTATTGCTCGTTGCATGTGGCGGCGACAAAGGGAACATCCGTATGGGTAGCCTCTCTGATGATTTCGACTCGCTGTCGTATGTCATCGGTGCCAATGTCTGCAATGGCATCAACAACGAGATGAAGGACATTCCGTTCGATTTTGACCGTATGACTACGGGTCTGACGGAGAGCGCTTTCGAAAAATCGTCGATCGATAACGATCGCGCCATGGAGATGCTCCGTGACTACTTCATGACCAAACGTGGCGTGCGTGCGCAGGCTTTGGACACACAGCGTGCAGCTGCCGACAGCGTTCGTTTGGCTGCTGGTGACTCGACGAAAATGGAGTACCCCGCAGATCCTTCGATGTTTGAGTCGGACGTAGAGCGTGATTCAATTTCGTATGCTTTCGGTGTTAACATCGGTTACAACCTTCGTACAAGCGGCATGCCGATCAACTTGGCTTGGTTGCTCGAGGGTATGAAAAACGTTCGCGAAGGCAATGCAAAAATGGACGAGAATGCTGTCAATGAGTACCTTCAGTACTACTTCATGGTAAAACGTCCTGCCGAGAACAAGGCTGCTTCGGAAGAGTGGTTGAAGAAAATCGAGAAGAAATCGGGTGTGAAGAAGACCGAGTCGGGTCTGCTCTACAAGATCACCAAGAAGGGTGATGCCGATACGATCGCCAAGAACGATAACGACATCGTGAAGGTACAGTACAAAGGTATGACCCGCGAGGGCAAAGTTTTTGACGCTTCGCGTTTCGCTGACAAACCAGCAGAGGCTCAGAAGTATCTCAAACAATACGATCCTGAGAACTATGCTAAGGACGAACCCGTAGAATTCCCGCTCAATGGCGTGATCGCTGCGTGGACCGAGGGTATGAAGCTCGTTGGTAAGGGTGGCAAGATCACTTTGTGGGCGCCTGCCGAGTTGGCTTATGGCGAGCGCGGTGCTGGTCGCGACATCGGTCCTAACGAGGCACTGTGCTTCGAGGTCGAGGTGATCGACGTGGTTCCTTACGTAGCTCCTTTGGCTGCTCCCGTGGCAGATTCGACAGCGGTGGTTGAACCTGCTGCTGCTGTGGTGAAATAATCACAGATCGCATTTCACATAAACGCCCCCTGCACGAACATCGTGCAGGGGGCGTTTTGCGGTTGGCTTCTGCCCCTCTGTTTTATATAAAAGCGCAGTTGCGATCTGAAAGTCTCTTCCAGACACACAAAAGCCGAGAAAAATATTTTCTCGGCTTTTGTGTTGTTGCAATGTTGGTCGCTTAGAAGCTGTTTGAATTTGTTACCGAAGTTATTTTAGAGCTATTTTTGTTTCTGTTTTTGTTCTGCAAATCCGATTTTAGCGAGCTAAATGAGGATTT
>JAVXFC010000073.1:0-8410 GCA_036658095.1 Alistipes sp.
CCTCTACGAGGCGGATCATTTGATCCTCGCCACGGGGGCGCGTCCGCGTGAGATGCCCTTCATGCCTGTGGATGGCGAGCATATCATCTCCTCGAAGCAGGCGTTAACCCTCACCAAGCTCCCCGCAACGATGATTGTGGTCGGATCGGGGGCTATCGGCAGTGAATTTGCCTACCTCTATGCCGCCCTCGGTACAAAGGTGACTGTGGTGGAGTACCTGCCGCAGATGATGCCCCTCGAGGATGAGGAGGTGTCGAAAACCATGGAACGCTCGTTCCGCAAACTCCGCGCTACGGTGCTGACCTCGACCACAGTCAAGGCGGTGCGCGTGAATGGCGAAGGGGTGTGCGAAGTGGATATTGAAGGAAAGAAGGGGGCTGAAACCCTCACCGCCGAGGTCGTTTTGTCCGCCGTAGGTATCAAGTCGAACATCGAAAACATAGGACTGGAAGAGTTGGGCATCGCTGTCGAACGCGACAAGATCGTTGTCGACAAATACTACCGCACACCCGTCGCAGGCATCTATGCCATTGGCGACATCGTGGGAGGACCCGCACTGGCACACGTGGCTTCGGCAGAGGCAATATGCTGTGTGGAAGCTATTTGCGGCTTGCAACCCACCCCTATCGACTACACCACGATCCCCTCGTGCGTCTACACCTCACCCGAAGTGGCATCGGTGGGTATGACCGAGCAAGAGGCACAGAAGCAGGGATTGAACTACACCGTGGGGCGTTTCCCTTTCACCGCATCGGGCAAGGCGACCGCCGCAGGCGACCGCGACGGTTTCGTGAAACTGCTCTTTGGCGAGGACGACAAGTTGTTAGGCGCTCACTTGGTGGGTGCGAACGTCACCGAGATGATTGCCGAGCCGACCTTGGCACGCACGCTGGGTGCCACAGCGCATCAAATAGCCCGCACAATTCACTCGCACCCCACGATGAATGAGGGTCTGATGGAGGCGGCTGAAGCTGCCTTGGGAGCCGCGATCCATTTGTAGGTTGCTTGTTTGTCCGTAATGACAAACAAGAATTATCGCTTGATCCAAGCACAAAAAAGCGGCAGGTTTTATAACCTGCCGCTTTTCCTATTTCAACTGATTGCGAATAAAGAGCCAATAGGCAATAAATCCAATCCAACTAAAGAATAAAATGATGAGTGCCACAAGCACCTTCATCAGCAATTCCGTACTTTTTTTGGTTGTGAAGAGGTCGTAAAGACACCACACAGATACCAAAACGCCCAACCAATAGATAATTTCAGCCCACATAATATTTAGTTTTTAGTGAATAGTTTGCGTTCAAACAGTTCTGGCGGGTAGACCACATCGCTCAAAAACAACCCTTGTGCTGGAGCGCCCGCACTCGACCGTGCCAAATCACGGCTCTCAATAATCGTGCGAAATTCCGCCACCGTGTAGCGCCCGCGTCCCACATCGACCAGAGTGCCGACAATCGACCGCACCATATTGCGCAAAAAACGATCCGCACGAATGGTGAAACACATCACCCCCTGCGCATCGACCGTCCAGTCGGCACGCAACAGGTGACAAATATTGGTTTTATTGCCCGAATTGAGCTTAGCAAAAGAGGTGAAATCTTCGTAGCACAGTAGGGTAGCTGCCGCCTCATTCATCAGCGTAACATCCAGTGGGATATAGTATTGCCACGACAGAGGTCGCGTGAATGGATTTTTGCGTGGTTCGAGATAGTAGCGATATTCGCGTTCGCGCGCGCCATAGCGTGCGTGCGCCCCGTCGTCCACACGCGTCAGCGAAAAGATCGCAATGCCGTCGGGAACCATGAAGTTGAGTTTGCGAATCAGCTGCACCGTATCGGTCAACTCCTCCGCCACATCGAAGTGGGCAACATAGTAGAGGGCGTGAACGCCCGTGTCCGTGCGCCCCGCCCCCGTTACTTCGATCTCCTGCCGCAGAAGTGTGGAGAGCGCTTTTTCAAGCGTCTGCTGCACCGACGGCTGGTTGGGTTGGCGCTGCCATCCGCAGTATGCCGCCCCACTATATTGAAGTTCTATGAAGTATCTCATTTTAGAAGCTGTTTGAATTTGTTCCCAAAGTTATTTTCGAGCTATTTTTGTCTCTGTTTTGTCCTGCAAATCCGATTTTAGCGAGCTAAATGAGGATTTACAGGGCGGAAACTGAGGCAAAAAGAGCCGAAAAGAACAAGATTAATAAATCCAAAACAGCTTCTTAATGGGGAGGGGAGCGATCTATTGCAGATCGCTCCCCTTTGTTGGGTATCAGGCGCTGTCCTGATTGGGTTTGTTGACCAAAAAAGCCTCCCGAAAAGGAGGCTTTGGTGCGGATAAAGGGACTCGAACCCCCACGCCGTGAGGCATTAGATCCTAAGTCTAACGTGGCTACCAATTACACCATATCCGCATTAGGATGGGACAAAGATACGAAATAAATAAGAAATAGAAATTCAAATCCCGAAAATCTATCTCTTTTTAGTACATTTGTATCAAAATAGTGCGATGATCGGTGATCACCGCCTAATAAAAACAATATGCCACAAAATATTACCCTTGTTCTCACGCCTCAGCAAGCAGCCGATGCGAAATTTTACACCGCGCAGGCGGCACATAGCATGGGGCTTGAGCAGAGCAATATTGCGCTGGTGCGAGTGGTGAAACGATCGATTGATGCTCGCCGCGGACAGCCCAAAGTGAACCTCACGCTGGAGATCTACTCCGACCTTGAGCCGCAGCCTGCCCCTGTGCATTTCGACTATCCGTCGGTGGCGGGGCGTACCGAGGTGGTGATTGTGGGTTCGGGACCTGCGGGGCTTTTTGCCGCTCTGCGTCTGATCGAGCTGGGGCTGCGTCCCGTGATTTTGGAGCGCGGACGTGCGGTGTTGGAGCGCAAGCAGGACATCGCGCAGATCAACCGCAATGCCGAGGTGAATCCCGATTCGAACTACGCCTTTGGCGAGGGTGGTGCGGGGACGTTTTCCGACGGTAAGCTCTTCACACGTAGCAAGAAGCGTGGCGATTACAACAAAGCTTTGCAGACGCTGGTCTTCCACGGCGCCGACCCTTCGATCCTTTTCGAAGCACATCCGCACATCGGCACCGACAAATTGCCGAGCATCATCTCGGCGATACGGAAGACGATCCTCGATGCGGGAGGTGAATTTCTATTTGATAAACGGGTGACTGACTTTAAGTTAGCCAATGGACGGATGACGGGTGTGGTCTGCGGTGACGAACGTTTCGAAGGCGCGGCAGTGATCCTTGCCACGGGACATTCGGCACATGATATCTACGAATTACTCGACGCCAAAGGGGTGCGGCTCGAAGCCAAAGCCTTCGCCATGGGGGTGCGTATTGAGCATCCGCAGGCGTTGATCGACTCGATTCAATACCGTTGCGAAACGCGAGGTGAATACCTGCCTGCTGCGTCCTATTCGCTTGTAAGTCAGGAAAGTGGACGTGGTGTCTACTCATTCTGTATGTGTCCGGGTGGCTTCATCGTCCCTGCGATGACCAACGCTTCGCAGTCGGTGGTCAATGGGATGTCGCCCAGTGGTCGCACATCGCCCTATGCCAATGCGGGTATTGTGACGGAGGTGCGGCTCGAAGATGTTGCCGCGCTACGCTCCAAGTGGGGTGAACTGGCGGGTTTGCGTTTTCAGCAGGAGTTCGAACAGCTGGCACGTCAGTGCGGCGGTGAGCATCAAATAGCTCCTGCACAGCGGGTTGCTGACTTTGTTGCGGGGCGCGCAAGTGGACCCCTGCCTGCCACCTCCTACATTCCGGGCGTTACCGCTTCGCGCCTTGATACGTGGATGCCACGTTTCATCGCACAATCTCTGCGTCAAGGGCTTACGACGTTCAATCAGCGGATGCGCGGCTTTGTGACCAACGAGGCGATTCTTGTGGGTGTGGAGTCGCGAACCTCGACACCCGTCCGCATTCCGCGTGATGCGGCGAGCCTGATGCACCCCGAAGTGTTGGGGTTGTTTCCCGCGGGCGAGGGGGCGGGTTATGCGGGTGGCATCATCTCCGCAGCCCTCGACGGTGAGCGCATTGCCGATGCAGCAACGTTGTATGTGAAAAAATAGAGCCATGGAACAGGTCAAGGTCGTCATCCCAATCTATAAACCGACGCTCTCGGAGTGCGAGCGCGCTTCGTTGGCGCAAACCGTGCGTGTGTTGGGGCGCTACCCCTTGGTGATGCTCTGCCCGCGGGATGTCGATGTCTCGGCAATTTCGCGGGAGTTCCCAATGTTGCAGTCGGTGCAGGTCTCCGACGAGTGGCTGGGGCGGCGCAATGGCATCGTTGGCTATAACCGCATGATGCTCTCGGCGGCGTTCTACGACCTTTTTGCCGATGCGGAGTACATCCTCATCTGCCATACCGATGCGTGGATCTTTCGCGATGAGCTGTCGGCATGGTGTGCGCGCGGCTACGATTGCGTGGCAGCACCGTGGGTGCGCCGTGCGATTTATGAGTTGCCGATCGTGCGGCAGTGGATGGCGTGGCGACGGAGTTGGGCGGCGCGCAACAAGCAATTTGTGCGCGATATGCTCTATGGTCGAGTGGGTAATGGTGGACTTTCGTTGCGCCGTGTGGCGTCGTTTCGCGCCGCGTGCGACACCTACAAAGAGGTGGTTCTACGCCACAATGGTGAACGCCACCACTTCTATAATGAAGATGTTTTTTGGGCCGTTATCCCCACCGATTTTCGCTATCCCGAATGCCACGAGGCACTCCGCTTCGCCTTCGATACGAACCCTTCCTACTGTTTCAAGCGGTGCAACAAGCAATTACCCTTCGGTTGTCACAGTTGGTCGAAACCGCGTATGTGGCGTTTTTGGCGTGCTTTTATCCGTTGGTAGCCTGCGGTTTGCGGGTGCGGAACAGGCAGGTCACCCCATATAAGATGTTGTTGATGGCTGCGTGAAAAAGATATTTCGCCAGCCCTTTGTGTTTATGATCGTCGATCATCAGCACGGTCTTGTAGCAAATTCTAAATCCTTTTTGGCGGGCATAAATTGCCAATAATCGTTCGCTCATGTAGCCAAATACGCGTGCCTGTACGGGGTCGTTGGAGATGTGAATGCGTCGCTCCACCTCGAACAAAATGTCGAACAGCCACGCCGAGTAGTCGTTGAATTGCGCGCGTGGGAGGACGAACATATTGAAGTGTGAGAGGCGGTTGTTGTGGAAAAATACGTGGTCGAAGCTCTTCAGGTAGCTTGGGTATTTCTCGGCGACCACCTGCCGCAACTGGTCGAAATCTTCTTTGATGTGACAGCGGCAGTAGTCCGTATAGAGGTTGTAGGGGTAGATCTTTGGGCGTGCCATGACCATGTCGCAGTGTGCAAAGAGGGTATCCATGTCTGGCACAGGGTGTTCTTTGCAAAAAAATGCCGCTGTGCCGACGGTCTTCACGTTCGCCCAGCTACTGCTGCCGAAGTCGAAGTAGCGGCGGTAGTGGTTCAGTCCGACGTAATCGGCGTCGCCGAGGTTCTTCCATGCCCAGTAGTGGGCGGTCAACTCGCAGTAGTTGCGATTGCGGGTGCTGATGTTCTCGCCCGTGTTGTCGCCCTGAAAACCCAAATCGACCTTCGACAACGCTTTGCCCACTTGAATGGGCATGTAGGGGGCTTTGTTGAGGCAGGCGTCCTGCTTGTGGGCACAGACCAAAAGGATTGTTTTACGCATCAATCGGGGTGTTTAAGGCACTTTCAATCACTTTGTCCATATCGTAATAGCGATATTCGCCCAGCCGTCCGCCGAAAATCACCTTGGCGTCCTGATCGGCTAAAGCTTTGTATTGTAGGTATAAAGCGGTGTTGCGTTGGTCGTTGATAGGGTAGTAGGGGGCTTTGTCGCGCGTGTAGGTGTCGGGATATTCACGCGTGACGACGGTCTTGGGTTGTGTGCCAAATTCGAAGTGTTTGTGTTCGATCACCCGCGTGTAGGGTACGTCGCGCTCGGTGTAGTTCACCACAGCATTTCCCTGATAATTAGGCATATCCATCACCTCTGTTTCGAAACGGAGGCTGCGGTATTCGAGTTCGCCCAACCGATAATCGTAGTATTCGTCGATGCGTCCCGTGAAGACAATTTTGTGGCAAAGACTCTCCCAATGTGCGCGATCGGCGAAAAAGTCCGCCTCGCAGCGCGTCTCTATACCCTCCAATAATCCGTCGATCAGCTTGTTGTAACCTCCGACGGGGATGCCTTGGTAGGGGTCGTTGAAGTAGTTGTTGTCGAAGGTGAAGCGCACGGGAATCCGCTTGATGATGAACGGCGGGAGGGTCGTGGCGTCGCGCCCCCATTGTTTCTCGGTGTAGCCTTTTATGAGCCGCTCGTAGAGATCGCGACCAACCAGATGAATTGCTTGTTGTTCAAGGTTTTGTGGGTCACCACATTCTGCGCTTTGGCGTTGTTCGTCGATCTTTGCGGCTGCCTCGGCAGGTGTTTTCACGCCCCACATCGTGTAGAATGTGTTCATGTTGAAGGGGAGGTTGTAGAGCTGCCCTTTGTAGTTTGCCAGCGGTGAATTGGTGTAGCGATTGAAGCAGACGAAGCGCTTGGCAAAGTCCCACACCTCTTTGTTGGCGGTGTGGAAGATGTGTGCGCCATAGTCGTGGACGTTGATCCCCTCGATTGTGGTGCAGTGGATGTTGCCACCCAAGTGCGTTCGGCGGTCGATGACCAAGACCCGTTTGCCCAATTTCGCAGCGCGATAGGCAAATACGGCGCCGTAAAGTCCCGCTCCGACGACTAAATAATCATATTGTTTCATGGCTAAATATTTATCAATTTAATCAGTCGGCACAGCAGTCGCGGAGACGATGATGCGACACCGAAGACCCATTTCGACCGTTGTGCAACTTTGCGATCGCGGCTGTCCGTCAGAAACGAGCTGCGTTTTTCGCGTTTATACTCTTTCCACGACGCGATTGCATAGGTGTAGGCGGCAGCCAAGCCGACTTCGTCGGTCACCGCGCGCATCGCCTCGCACGCCTGCGAAAGTTGGATGCGTGCCGACAGATAGCGGTTTTCGAGGTTGTCGCCCAGTTGCAGGTAGTGGTCGTGCAGCGCCGTTGCCATGTGGATGATCTCCTGTGGCGATTTGCGCTTTTTGGTTAACCCCGTTGCCAGTTGGCGGTAGTGGTAGGTGATGCCGTCGATGATGCGGATCGAGGTGACGTGGCTGCAATATTCGACCGTGAAAAGTTCGTCCTCGCGGTAGATAGCCCCCACCAAGAAACGCATCGAGTAGCGCTCGATGATCTCGCGGGCGAACATTTTGCTAACCACCCAGCCGACACTGTTGTGGCGTCGCAGGATGTTGATTGCCTCGATGCAATGTTCGCCGTGACGCTCTTGGAGTGCGAACGAATATTTGGATAGTCCGCCGTTGATCTCGTGTCGCACGATGCCTGTGAAGACCACCCCTTGGGTGCCGAGTGAGTTCTCGGTGAACCGTTGCAGGTGGTTGGGGTCGACCCAATCGTCGGCATCGACAAAGACGATGAAGGTGCCTTGCGCGTGGTCTAAACCGAGATTGCGTGCGGCACACAAGCCGCCATTGGGTTGGTGAAACACGCGAATGCGTTGATCTTGAGTGGCATATCGATCGCATATTGCGCCCGAAGCATCTGTGCTACCGTCGTCGATGAGTAATACTTCAAAGTCGGTCATGGTCTGAGCCAACACGCTGTCGATGCTTTCCGAAAGATATGTCTCCTCATTATAGATGGTAATGATGACGGAAACGATCATGAGTTCTCTGTTTAGTGTCTTTTTAAGATTCAAATGTAGTGATTAATTCCCTATTTCCCATGCATAAAGTTGCTTTTCGAACGGTGGGGTTCGGCGAGTCGCGTTATCTAAATCAAACCCTGATAGCTATATTGTTGTTAGTTAGCATATTGACGCTTGCTTTTATCGAGATGCAACGCGGGGCAATGTTATCAAATGGTTAAATATATTTAATATATTCATAAAATATTTGCGTAATTGAATTTCTTGCTTTATCTTTGCTGCGAAGTTTTAAGGTTCATTTAGGTTAGTAGTTTTAGGTTGGTTGAGGAAATCGGCAGGTTGTAACAAAGAGTACTTGGAGTGCGCTTTGTTACTAAGATCGGAAGGCGGTACGCGTCGGATGATTGAATACCTCCGACGACCTCTTTTTTTTATGTTACAAATCTATTTGCGAAAAAAATAACATTTTTCACCCGTTTATTTTGGAGATTAAAAACAAGGTGTTATCTTTGCACCACCAAATCAAAATGGTGGATTCATCTAAGGGTTAGGATACGTGCCTCTCACGCACGACATAGGGGTTCGAATCCCCTATCCACTACGCAAGCGCCAATAATATTCTGTATTATTGGCGCTTTTTATGCATAGTCGGGAAAAGGAAAG
>JAVXFC010000074.1:0-8169 GCA_036658095.1 Alistipes sp.
GATAAAACAGGAAACAGGAGGCATATTTTGGGCAAAGTAATTGCAATTGCAAATCAACAGGGCGGTGTCGGCAAAACCACAACCGCCATCAATCTTGCCGCCGGTGTTGCTGCACAAGGCAATCGGGCAGCAGCTGCACTGCATCTTTGTGGATTCGGGGTTGCTGCGCAAAGACGAATTTGAGGATGTGATTGAATCCTATAAGAACATGGGTCTCAACGTGAAAGGCGTGAAGGCATCGGCTAAATTCTTGGGCGATCTGGCGGGCGTTTCCGATCCTGAGACCAAACGTAAAATCATCGGTCGCGACTTTGTCGAGGTCTTCAACGAGGAGGCTTTGCAGCTCACCGAGGTGCGGTGGCTGGCGCAAGGGACGATCTATCCCGATGTGATCGAGTCCTGCTCGGTCAATGGTCCTTCGGCGACGATCAAATCGCACCACAACGTGGGTGGGCTGCCTGAAAAGATGAATTTGAAAATCGTCGAGCCGCTGCGACTGCTCTTCAAGGACGAGGTGCGCCGCGTGGGACGTTCGATGGGCATCTCCGAACACCTCATCGGGCGGCATCCGTTCCCCGGGCCGGGTCTCGCGATCCGTATTTTGGGCGATATTACTCCCGAAAAAGTGGAGATTTTGCAGAATGTGGACAAGATTTATATCGACTCGCTGCGTGCCGCAGGTCTCTACGACAAGGTGTGGCAGGCGGGAGCTATCTTGCTGCCTGTGAAGAGTGTGGGCGTTATGGGCGACGAGCGCACCTACGAAAGTTGCGTGGCGCTGCGTGCGGTTGCCTCCACAGACGGCATGACTGCCGACTGGGTGCATTTGCCCTACGAATTTTTAGCCAATGTGTCGAACGATATTATTAATAAGGTGCGCGGCGTGAACCGCGTCGTCTACGACATTTCGTCGAAACCACCTGCAACCATTGAGTGGGAATAGTGCAGAACAGCGGGCTTCGGTCCGCTGTTTTTTTGATCTTACTTGCTGACAAAAGTGCGATTTGTTGTCATGCAAAATGTTAAAAACGCGCATTTTTTATTTTTTTATTGCAGAGATTTGCTTATATTTGTCTATAATAAATAGGTTTGAAATAAATTCATGATGCAAAATAAACTACTCTCATTTGTCCCCGAATACCTGCCTTTAGGGTTGATTCTCTATGATAAAGATGGATACGTGAATTTCGCCAATAACATGGCGCTGAAGATGTTTGGTGTGCTGCTGCACGATATTTGTGGTCTCAATATTTACGACGATCCGAATATTTTGACAGCGGACAAGGTGCTGCTGAAGCAAGGTCGAGATGTTTCGTTCGAAACCGACTACGATTTTGATCGCTGTCGCACACAATTCGCTAAGACTTCAACGATCAAGGAGCGCAAATATTTCCGCACAAGGATCAATTCTGTGCGCGATGAGGCGGGCGAGGCTCAGGGCTTTTTGTTGACTTGCGAAGACGTCACGGAGCAGAAGGAGCAGGAGCAAAAGATCATGGATGCCTACCACCAAATCCGCGCCACACAGCGGGAGTTATCTATGGCTCTCGATGCAGGCAGGCTGACCTCGTGGTACTACCAGATCGACAGCAAATTGTTGCTGAAGTTGGGCAGCCGAGGCAGTAGGAGTGTCATCAAGTCGTTCGACGCGATTCGTGAACGTGTGCATCCCGATGATAATAAGCGTTTTGAGACGTTGTTGGAGGATGCTATTCGTAAAAATGATCATGCAGATAACAGCATTATCCTGCGAATTATGGACGAGGAGCATAAGCAATATCGTTATTTTAATTTTATTTATAGCGTCAGCAATAACGACAAAGGGGATGCCGAGGGGATCACATTCATTCAGCGCGACGTGACCGAGGAGATGGAGTATCAGCATAATTTGATCACGGCGAAGGAGAAAGCAGAGGAGGCGGACAAATTGAAATCGACCTTCCTTGCCACCATGAGCCACGAAATCCGCACGCCACTCAATGCCATTGTCGGCTTTTCGCAACTGTTGTCGGACACCACCGAAGACGAGGAGCGCAGCGAGTACAAGCAGCTGATTGAGACCAATAGCGAGATTTTGCTCAAGCTGATTGGCGACATTCTCGACCTGTCGAAGATCGAGGCGGGGTCGGTGGATATCAATCGGCAGACGTTGGATCTCACGCAGCTGTGTCGAGAGTTGTATCTGTCGTTCCAGCAACGCATTCGTAATTCGAAGGTCACGCTGAAGCTCGTCGATCCCTACCAGACGTGCAAGGTGCGTTTCGATCGGCATCGTTTCATCCAGATCTTCACCAACTTTGTGACCAACGCTATTAAATATACGCCTCAAGGCGAAATTGTCATGGGCTATGAATGCAGCCCCGGACGAGTGCGTTTTTACGTGAAGGATACGGGGATTGGCATCTCCGAACAGAAGAAATGTCGCATCTTTAGCCGCTTCGAAAAGTTGGACGATTTTGCGCAGGGATCGGGATTGGGACTCTCAATCTGCAAGGCGATTGCCGATGCCACGGGCGCACAGATCGGCTTCACGTCGAAGGAGGGCGAAGGTTCCGAATTTTGGTATGAAGGTTACACAGAGGTCGAATATGTCGAACGCACGCAGCACACCACAGCGGTCGACGAGGTGAAAAACGGGACGCAAACGACTGTGTTGGCGAACAATATCCAAAATCTGAATATTCTCGTGGCGGAGGATAACGATAGCAACTACCTGTTGATGAAGAATATCCTGAAGAGGGATCGGCTGACGCGCGCCGTGACGGGAGACGAAGCGGTGGAGAAGATGCACCAACAACAGTTTGATGTGGTCTTTATGGATATGAAAATGCCCATTATGGATGGTTTAGAGGCGACGATGTTGATTCGGAAATTCGACAGAAAAACGCCTATTATTGCCCTCACAGCCAATGCTTTCAATGTCGACCGTGAGGCTGCCTTGGCGGCGGGATGCAACTATTTCATGACCAAGCCCGTGAAAAAACAGGAGATCACAGATCTGCTCTCCAAACTTTGGATCATCGACCAGCAGTAGCGCGTTTTACACTTTATAGATGAGTGCCACGGCGGCGGTTGAGACCCCCTCTTCGCGCCCCTCGAAACCCAGATGCTCGGTGGTGGTGGCTTTGACCGACACGCAATCTACATTTACCTCCATTGCCTCGGCAATCGCGGCGCGCATGGCGTCGATGTGGGGGCGCAATTTGGGACGCTGCATCGAGATCGTGCAGTCCACATTGCCGATCGTGTAGCCCTCGGTGCGCAGCAGCGCGACCACTTTGCGCAGCAGAATCTTCGAGTCGATACCTGCAAATTCATCCGACGTGTCGGGAAAGTGAAGCCCAATATCGCCCAAGGCAGCCGCCCCCAGCAGTGCGTCGCACAGCGCGTGAATCACCACATCGCCGTCGGAGTGGGCAACGCAACCTTTGGCGTGGGGGATGCCGATCCCGCCCAATATCAAGGGCAGTCCGTCGCGCAAGGCGTGTACGTCGTAGCCGTGTCCTATCCTGAAATTCATCGTGTTAAAAGTCTAAAAGTTTGTATTTCGTGCGCACCTCTGTCATCGGCATCGGCTCTTCGAAGTGCCACCATTCGCAGCGGTAGGGAACCAAACCCGCTTGGCGCATGACCTCGATCAGCAGGGTGCGATTGCGCGCTGCGGCAGGGGTGATTTTGCCCGCGGCGACCAAAGCCTGCTCGTTGCCCAAGTGCGCCTCGTCGCCGAAGTAATCGACGGGCGTACCCATGTCGAGGGGTTTGCCTGCGGCATCGAGAATGGTCAGATCGACCGCCACGCCGTAGTTGTGACGCCCTCCGCGAGCGCCATTTGCCACATAGACCTGATTGGGCGTCCCCTCGACCAGTGCGTACATGAGGCGCTGGACGCTGATTGGACGTGCGGCATCGTAGATCAGAAAGCGGTAGCCGGGGCGGCGTGTGCGTAGCAGCTGCTGCGCGCGGAGAACTTTGCGTGCGAAATGGGGTAGTAGGTAGCCATTTTCCAGATCGCCATACATATCACGCCCTACGAAATTCTGCTCGGTGGAGTACATCAATTCCACGCGCACAAGCGTGTCTATCTCGCTGATGTTGACCAGTCCCGCAGCCTGCATTTGCCGATCGAATTGTCCTTGTGCTGTTGCCGTGGCAGTGGTTGTGCAGGCGGCGAACAGTAGGAATAAAAATTTTACTTGAAAAAAACGCATCTTTACCTCTTTTGTATTTGTGCAAAAATAGGGAAAAAAATTGCAATTCAGTATTTTGCTCTCCGAAATTTTGTATCTTTGTATTGCTTTTGTGAAAAAATCAAAAATTAAAAGATATGTCAGCAATTACCTCTTTGGAACCTAAAATCGTGTGGGAGCAGTTCGATGCGATCACACGGGTGCCACGCCCCTCGAAAAAAGAGGGCAAAATCATCGAATATTTGGTCGAATTTGCCAAGAAACACCATATTGAATATAAAAAAGATGCCATTGGCAACGTGGTGATGCGCAAGCCCGCTACGGCAGGTTACGAATCGAAGCCCACGGTGATTTTGCAGGCACACATGGATATGGTCTGCGAGAAGAACTCGGACGTGGAGTTCGACTTCGAACACGACCCAATCCGCACCTGCATCGACGGTGGGTGGGTGCGTGCCGAGGGTACAACGCTCGGTGCCGACTGTGGCATCGGCATGGCGGCGGCGCTGGCGGTGTTGGTCGACCCGACATCGGAACATGGCGCTGTGGAGGCGCTCTTCACGGTGGACGAGGAGACGGGGCTGACGGGCGCTTTCGAATTGGGCGAGGGAATGCTCACGGGTAAGTACCTCATCAACCTCGACTCGGAGGATGAGGGCGAGATTTTTATCGGCTGCGCGGGGGGCATCGACACGATTGCCACCTTCCACTACACCGCGGAGGCTGCACCCAAAAACTATGCTTACTTCCGTCTCGACGTCGCGAACTTGCTGGGCGGACATTCGGGGGATGATATTGACAAGGGGCGCGTGAATTCGAACAAGACCGTGGCTCGTCTGCTGTGGGACGGGTTGCAGAGCTACGAGCTGCGCTTGAGCTACTTCTGTGGCGGGAATCTGCGCAACGCCATTCCGCGCGAGGCGTATGCCGTCTTTGGGGTGCCGCTGCGACTGAAGGAGGATTTTGTAAAACACTACCACCTCTTTGCTGCCGACATGAAGTCCGAATTTAAGTTCCGCGAGCCGAATTTCGAGATCACACTCAACGAGATGCCGACCGTGGAGACGGTGCTGGACGCCAAGACGCAATCCGACCTGATCTACGCATTGGTGGGGGTGCCTAATGGGGTGGTTGCCATGTCGTTTGCTGTCCCGGGACTGGTCGAAACATCGACCAATCTCGCTTCGGTCAAATTTGCCGAGGACAATACGATTGTAGTCACTTCGTCGCAACGTTCGTCGGTCGAGAGTGCCAAGACCTATGTCATGCAGATGGTGGAGTCGGTCTTCTCGTTGGCGGGTGCCGATGTGGCGCATTCCGACGGTTATCCGGGCTGGGCGCCTAATCCGCAGTCTAAGTTGCTGAAGGTGACGGTCGATAGCTACCGAGATCGTTTTCAAGTCGAACCCAAGGTGCGTGCCATTCACGCGGGGCTGGAGTGTGGCTTGTTCCTCGAAAAATATCCCGAATTGGAGATGGTCTCCTTCGGTCCGACCTTGCGCGGTGTGCATGCTCCCGGCGAGCGGCTCGAAATTGCTACTGTACCTAAGTTCTGGGATCTGCTCTCTGATGTGCTGAAACACATTTAGCGTGAGCCGTCTGGTCGGCTGTCTGGTGGTCGCTCTGCTGTTGAGCAGCGCGGCAGCAGCACAAGAACCTGCATATTATACCTACGAAACGGAGTCGGAACAGAACACCTCGGTGTTGCTGACCGACTCCGTTCTCTTTTATCGCGCCATACAATCCTCCTCGGATCTCTACGCTGCAATGACCGATTACAACCTCTCGTTCGTGCGGATGCAGCGGCGTGGGCAGGGTTATGATCTGCGTACGATCGAGGCGGAGGGGGTGGCTGTGCCGCTGCACTCGCTGGCGGCGCTGCGTTCGCTTGGCGCTGTTGAGCAGCGCTTTGCGGGGTTGGCAATGACGGGCGGTAGTCTCGGATTGACCCAAGGTGTGCGCGTCTACTGTTTCGACGAGGGTGAACCGCTCTCTGCGAGACGTGCGTCGGTCTCTTTTGCTGATCGCAACTACTTGGTGAGTGCGAAGTTATCCTATGCTGCGCCGATTGGGCGTGGCTGGAATCTTTCCGCAGCACTCGATCTGCGCACGGGGCGTGATCGACACGTCGAGGGGGTTTTTACGAATGCCGCGACGGGGGCGCTTCGGGTGGAAAAACAATTTGCAGGTGGCGCTCGGCTGTCGCTGCTCGCTCTTGTGCCACCTTCGATGCGGGGCTTGCGCTCGACATCGACCGAGGAGGCGTTCCGCTTGACGGGCGACCGACTCTACAATCCTGCGTGGGGATTTCAGTCGGGGCGTGTGCGAAATGCCCACATCCGTCGCGACTTTCTGCCCTTGGTGATCACCCATGCGGCGGTGCCGCTTTCGGCTGCTACGGAGCTTGCCGTCACGTTGGGGGTGGAGGCGGGGGTCTCGAAATACAGCACTTTGGGGTGGTACGATGCGCGCACGCCGCTGCCCGACAACTACCGCTCGCTGCCCAGCTACACGGGTGATCGGGAGACCGATGAAGCGTGGCGAAGGGGTGATCCGCGCTACACGCAGGTCGATTGGGACGAGCTGTATGCCGAAAACCGCATGGCGCATGGAGAGGCGGTCTATGCGTTGGAAGATCGGGTGCGGCGCAGCTGCAATGGACAGCTCAATGTGCAAGTAACGACGCGCGTGGACGATCGTCTGACGCTCTACTATGGCATTGCGGCGCACCGTCGTTCGGAGCGCCACTACAAGCAGATGCGGGATCTGTTGGGTGGCGAATTTAGAACCGATATTGATCAATATTTGGTGGATGATGACACCTATAATAACTTGTTGCAAAACGATCTGCGCCACCCAAATCGTCGTGTGGGCGTGGGCGATCGCTTCGGCTACGACTATGCCCTGACGAGTGGCGAAATCGGGGTGCGGGTGGTGGCACAATACCGTGCCGATCGGTTGCGTGCTGATGTGGGGGCAGAGATCGGTGACGCCTCGGTGCGCCGTCGCGGTTACTTCGAGAAAGAACTCTTTGCGGGGAGGCGCTCGTATGGACGCTCGGCGGTGCTGCACTTTTCGCCCTATCGTTTCAAGCTGGCGGCAGGGTGGTCCTTCTCGCCCAAGAGTTACATCGGTGGGGTGTTGATGGTGGCAGCCACGGCGCCCGATGCCGACGACCTGTTTTTGCAGCCACAGTACAATAATCGCGCGGTTGACGCACCCGCGTTGCGGCGTGTGTGGGCAGCCGAGATGAACTATCATTTCACAAACCGCACACTGGATCTGCGCGCCACAACCTATATAATATGGACGCGCGACGCCCTCGCCGCGGCGCGCTACTACGACGATCTGGCGGGTGCGTTTTGCAACCTTTCGGCTTCGGGCATCGACACGCGCAGCTACGGCGTGGAGGTGGCAACGGCGATCCGCCTAAACCACCGCTGGCGTCTGTCGGTGGCAGCCGCGGCTGGGGTCTATGAATATGCCTCCGATCCGCGCGTGAGCGTGGTGAAGGATGCCGACAATGCGGCGGTGGATCTGTGCGCCACGAGCCACATGGGCGGTTGCCGCGTGGGGAATGCCCCGCAGTTGAGCGCCTGTGCCGAGTTGGGGTACTTTGGGGCGCATGGGTGGGGATTTCGTGCGACATTCAGTGGCATTGCGCGGCGTTTTGTCGAGCCGACGTTGCTGCGGCGCACCGAACGCGTGGCGCGCCAAGCTGCCGCTGCACCCGAAGCCTTCGACCGCCTCATGCAGCAGGAGCAACTCGATGATGCGGTGAGGCTCGACGCTTCGGTTTTCAAAACGTTTTATGTGGGCGATTCGCGGCTCACCCTCTCGATCATGGTGCGTAACTTGGTCGGCAGCAGCGAAGTCGTCTATGCCGCCTACGAGTCGTTGCGTGTGCGGCGCTTGCGTAGTGGCGATTTTGTGACCTACGCACCCTTCGAATCACGGCGCACCTATGCCTACCCACGCACGA
>JAVXFC010000075.1:0-8090 GCA_036658095.1 Alistipes sp.
CCCGAGTCACCCGAAAAACGGATTACGACGTCTTGCAGTTCTTGTACATTAGTTTTGTCCATGCCTTGAATTTAAGTTTTTTGTTTAGTTGTTTGAAAAGCAATACAAAAGTATGAATTTCTTTCCAGATTATCTATTATTTGGCGAATAATTTAATAAAATGTAACTTTTGGGGTTGTAAATGCTCCTAAATGTGTTTTTTGCGTTCTGCGAAGATTTCGATCGTAGCATTAGAAGCTGTGTGTGTTAATTTTGTATTTTGCAGTTTTTTTTGTATTTTTGTAGAAAATTAGCCACTTTTCAATTTATGAAGTCTCAATTCACACTCTACAATACGCTCACTCGCCGCAAGGAGGAGTTCGAGCCGATCAATCCGCCCCATGTGGGGATCTATGTTTGTGGTCCTACGGTCTACGGCGACCCGCATTTGGGTCACGCGCGCCCTGCGGTGACCTTCGATCTGCTGTTTCGCTACCTCCGATCGTTGGATTACAAGGTGCGCTATGTGCGTAACATCACCGATGTGGGGCATCTGGAACACGATGCCGACGAGGGTGAGGACAAAATTGCCAAGAAGGCGCGGCTCGAACAGCTCGAACCCATGGAGGTGGCGCATTACTACACCGAGCGCTACCACCAAGCCATGGAGGCGCTCAACGTGCTGACCCCCTCGATCGAACCCTATGCCAGTGGTCACATCATCGAGCAGATCGAATTTGTGAAGAAGATTTTGGACGCTGGTTACGCCTACGAGGCGAACGGCTCGATCTATTTCGATGTGGAGGCATATAATAAGAAGTATCAATATGGGCGTCTTTCGGGGCGCAACCTCGACGATATGTTGACCAATACACGCGAGCTGGACGGGCAGAGTGACAAGCGTCACTCGTTTGATTTTGCGCTCTGGAAGAGGGCGGCACCCGAACATATCATGCGGTGGCCTTCGCCGTGGGGAGATGGATTTCCGGGTTGGCACATGGAGTGTTCGGCGATGAGTACGCGCTACTTGGGCGAGCGTTTCGACATCCACGGCGGTGGCATGGATCTCATGTTCCCGCACCACGAATGCGAAATTGCGCAGTCGGCGGCAGCGCTGGGTCACGACTCGGCGAAATACTGGATGCACAACAATATGGTGACGATCAACGGGCAGAAAATGGGCAAGTCGTTGGGTAATTTCATCACCCTTGAGGAACTTTTCGAGGGTACACACAAACTGCTGACGCAGCCCTATTCGCCCATGACGATTCGCTTTTTCGTGTTGCAGGCGCACTACCGTTCGACGCTCGATTTTTCGAACGAGGCGTTGCAGGCAGCCGAAAAGGGGCTGGATCGCCTGATGAAGGGGGTGGAGACCCTCACCAAGATCACCCCTGCGGCGGTATCGACCGTGCAGCCCGACGAATTAGAGACGCGTTGTGCGGAGGCTATGGCCGATGACCTGAACTCACCAATGGTCATCTCGGCGCTCTTCGACTGGGTGCGAATCATCAACCAACTGTCGGACGGTCAGCAGACCATCACGGCGGATGATTTGGTGCGACTGACCGCCACCGTGCGTCACTATGTCTTTGATGTGCTGGGTTTGTGCGACGAGAAGGCGGCAGGTGCTGCGGGGGGCAAAGATTATGTGAGTGCGCTGGTGAAGATGCTGCTCGATCTGCGTCAGAGGGCAAAGGTCGAGAAAAATTGGGCTTTGTCGGATCAGATTCGCGACGAGTTGGCAGCGGCTGGTGTACGTGTGAAAGATAAAAAAGAGGGCTACGACTGGGAGTTGGAGTAGTAAAAAGCTGTTTTGAATCTCGAAAGCGTCTTATAGGTCTCCGCGCAGTGTCGCGTGAGACCTTTTTCGCTATAAAATAGAGCTGCCTCGTGGCGATCACCGAGCGGGTCGAGAGGCAGACAAAAAGGGAATATATATTTGTATGACAGAGAGGAAGAATAAATTATGACAGAACGAAAGGTGGCGGCGGCAGAGCTGGGTACAGAGCGCATTCGCAAGCTACTGATGAAATATGCCGTGCCGGCGATCATCGCCATGACCGCTTCGTCGCTCTACAACATGGTCGATAGTATCTTCATCGGCTTGGGGGTGGGGCCGCTGGCGATTTCGGGCTTGGCACTCACCTTCCCGTTGATGAACCTCGCGGCAGCATTCGGCTCGCTGGTGGGGGTGGGTGCGGCGACGTTGGTTTCGCTGCGCTTGGGGCAACGCGACTTCGAGACGGCAGAAAAGGTGCTGGGCAATGTGGTGGTGCTGAACTTGTTGATCGGTATTGTCTTTGGTGGTGTGACGTTGCTGTTGCTCGATCCGATTCTCTATTTCTTCGGAGCCAGTGATGCCACGATCGGCTATGCGCGCGACTATATGACCATCATCTTGTTGGGTAACGTGGTCACTCATATGTATTTAGGATTAAACTCGGTGCTGCGAGCTTCGGGGCATCCGCGCCAAGCGATGTATGCCACCATTGCCACTGTGTTGGTCAATGCAGCCCTCGACCCCCTCTTTATCTATGGCTTCGGTTGGGGCATTCGCGGAGCTGCCGTGGCAACGATTTTGGCACAGGTGGTTTCGTTGGTCTGGTTGGTGCGCATTCTCTCCAACAAAAACGAATTGCTCCGTTTGAAGCGTGGGATCTACCATTTACAACGGAAGATCGTGCGCGATATCTTCGCAATCGGAATGTCGCCTTTTCTGATGAACTTGGCGGCGTGCTTCATCGTGATCCTTATAAATAAAGGGATGAAGGAGTATGGTGGCGATTTGGCCATTGGAGCCTATGGCATTGTGAACCGTATCGGTTTCTTTTTCATCATGGTGGTCATGGGGATCAACCAAGGTATGCAACCCATTGCCGGATACAACTTTGGCGCACGGCAATACGACCGTGTGCTGCGTGTGCTGAAACTCACAATTATTGGCGCCACGTGTGTCACCACTGCGGGATTCCTGATCGGGATGTTTTTGCCGCATTTTGCCGTGTCGATGTTCACACGCGACGAGGAGTTGATCCGCCTCTCGACCGAAGGGATGCGCATCGTCTTTTTCTGTTTCCCGATCATTGGATTCCAAATGGTGGCGACCAACTTCTTCCAGAGCATTGGCATGGCGAGCAAAGCGATCTTCCTATCCCTCACGCGTCAACTACTCTTTTTGCTGCCGTGTCTTCTCTTTTTACCGCAGGTGTTTGAACACTACACGGAGTGGGGTGGTAGTTGGGGCGTGTGGTTCAGCATCCCAATCTCCGATCTGCTGGCTTCGCTGGTGGCAGCTACGATGCTGATCCACCAACTCAAACAATTCAGAGCGCACATCGCAACGTGTAAAATAAATAGAGAGAATCATGCAGGATAAATTTGTCATCAACATTGGTCGTCAGCTGGGTAGCGGCGGCAAGGCGGTGGGCGAACTTTTGGCACAGCGGCTGGGCATTGGGATCTACGACAAGCAGCTCATTAATCTGGCTGCTGAGCAGAGTGGCTTGTGTCCCGAACTCTTCGAGCGGGTCGACGAGCAGGAGGCTGCGGGTTTTCTGCCGACGTTGATTGGCTACCTTCGTTCGCCTTTTTCGGGGGACGACAGCGCCGTGGACAACGTGTTGAACAACGATGCGCTGTTTAAGATACAGAGCGATGTGATCCGCGATTTGGCTGCGCGCGAATCGTGCATCTTCGTGGGGCGTTGTGCCGACTACATTTTGCGTGACGATCCCCGTGCGGTCTCTATTTTCATCACCGCCGACCGTGCTGATCGCCGCGATCGGTTGGCTGTTCAGCGCAACATGACCCCTGCGGCAGCCGAGACGCTCATGGACAAGACCGATGCCCGACGGGCTGCCTACTACAACTATTATAGCAGTGGGGTGTGGGGCGAAGCCGCGACCTATCACCTGTGTGTCAACTCCTCGGTGTTGGGCGTGGAGGGTACGGCGGAGTTCGTGCTGGAGTTTGTACAACGGAAATTAAATTTGAAATTTTAAGACAATAGATTATGATTTTAGCAGACCAAATTAAGGAAGCTATAAGACGTCAGGATGCGTTGGGGAGGTTTCTTTGACATCGACCGTAGAAGAATAGAACTCCAAAACGAGGAGGAAAAAACCCAAGAACCTGCCTTCTGGGACGATCCTGAGAAGGCACGCAAACAGCTGCAAAAGGTGGCAAGCATCAAGGCGTGGGTCGATGATTTCGACACCATTCGTCGCGATGTGGAGGATCTGACGCTCATGCCCGACTTTGTGAAAGAGGGGGTGGTCTCCGAGCAGGAGATCGACGCCCACTATGCTCGTACCATGGAGCGTATCGAAGCACTCGAAATGCGCAATATGCTGGGGCGTGATGAGGATAAACTCGGTGCCATTCTCGACATCAATGCGGGTGCGGGCGGCACCGAAGCGCTCGATTGGGCGCAGATGCTGCTGCGGATGTACACCCGTTGGGGCGAGGCACACGGCTACAAAGTCAAGATGCTGGACTTCCAAGCGGGCGACGAGGTGGGTGTGAAATCCTGCACCTTGGAGGTGGAGGGTGAATATGCCTATGGTTACCTGAAGAGCGAAAATGGGGTGCATCGCTTGGTGCGTCTGTCGCCCTTCAATGCCAACAACAAGCGCCAAACCACCTTCGCGTCGGTCTTTGTATCCCCCGCCGTGGACGATACGATTGACGTTGTGGTCAATGCCGCCGATGTGGAGTGGGACACCTTCCGCGCCAGTGGTGCGGGCGGGCAGAACGTCAACAAGGTCGAGACGGCGGTGCGTTTGCGTTATCACGGCAAAGATGCCGAGACGGGCGAGGCGGTGGAATTTCTGATCGAAAACATGGAGACGCGTTCGCAGCTGATGAACCGCGAAAATGCCATGCGCATTCTGCGTTCGAAGCTCTACCAGCGAGAGTTAGACAAACGTATGGCGATGCAGCAGCAGCTCGAGGCGACGAAAAAACGCATCGAGTGGGGATCGCAAATCCGCTCCTATGTCTTCGACGATCGGCGGGTGAAGGACCACCGCACGGGGGTGCAAACCTCGGATGTGGAGGCGGTGATGGACGGCGAGTTAGACCCGTTCATCAAGGGCTACCTCATGGAGTTCGGTGGGGTGGAAAAAGAGGTAAAGTGATGAAAATGAGGAGCGTCTGTTTTTTGTGATGAACCATAAAGTGAAACGATGAGAAGTATAAATAGCAAGAAATTAGCGATGATCTTTGCCTGCCTTGTGGTGTGGCTGGGCGCCGCGGCACAAGGAGTGCAAACCACGCACGAGGTGCTGGTCGGCATGACCGACACGACGGCTTATTTCCCCGTTTTGCGCGGGCAGCGTGTGGCGGTATTGGCGAATCACACGGCAGTAGCGCAGGATGTGCATCTGGTGGATTTGCTTCACCAGCAGGGATTTGACGTGCGCGGGATCTTCGCGCCCGAACATGGATTCCGCGGTACGGCCGATGCGGGTGAGGCGGTGAAGAGTGGCGTGGATAGAGCCACGGGCATTCCGATTTTCTCGCTCTACGACGGACGAACGTTGCGTCCTTCGGATGCCGTTATGCGATCATTCGATGTGTTGGTGGTTGATATGCAGGATGTTGGGTTGCGATTTTACACCTATTACATCTCCATGATCCGTCTGATGGACGCCTGTGCCGATTATGGTCAGCAGGTGGTGGTGCTGGATCGACCAAATCCGAATGGTGGCGTGGTGGATGGACCGACGCTCGATATGAAATTCAAGTCGGGTGTGGGGTGGCTGCCGATGCCTGTGCTGCACGGCTTGACGATGGGCGAAATTGCCCGCATGGCCGTTGGTGAGGGGTGGTCGAAGCCTTGCAAGGTGCAGGTGGTGTGTTGCCGAAACTATACGCACGCAACTCCTTACGTGTTGCCTATTGCCCCCTCGCCCAACCTTCCGACCCAGCGTGCTATCTACCTCTATCCCTCGATTTGTCTGTTCGAGGGGACGGTGGTGAGTGTCGGTCGTGGCACGGCGAAACCCTTTGAGTGGTACGGACATCCCGCCATGAAGGGGTGCGCCTTTCACTTTACGCCACACTCGACTGCGGGGGCAAAAAATCCCCCTTTCTGTGGTCAACTATGTTACGGAGTCGATTTGAGCGGCTTGCCCGACCGCGTAACGCGTCCCATGGGGGTTAATTTAGAATATGTGATTGCCGCCTACCGCAACTTGGCGATAGGTGAGAAATTTTTCCTGCCGATGTTCGAAAAACTGATCGGCGTGAGCTACGTGCGGCGGATGATTGTCGAGGGCTGCTCGGCAGCTGAGATCCGCGCCTGCTGGGCGGACGACGTGGCGCACTTTCGCGAGCTACGTCGCCCGTACCTACTTTATGCTGAGTAGGTTATTTCGTGTCGAAGGCTGCGTGTGCATAGTTGTATCCGTAGGCGTCGTAGAGTTTTGTTAGTCGACGGACGCGACGCATATAATCGGTGTAATCTTTGCGGTTGAGGCTCCAAGCCACCTCCGAGAGGGCGCTCAGGCGCGGCAGTAGCATATATTGTGCTTGCTCGAAGGTGGGGATGTATTCCGTCCATAAGTTGGCTTGCACACCAAGGATATAGCGCTGTTGGTCAGCGGTTAGACCCTCGTATGGATCGAGCGCATAGGCCTTCTCAAGAGGTACATAACCACCCCATGCCAGCGGCTCTTTGTCGGTGGGTTGGGCTTGGTAATAGTCGTAGTAGCAATATTCCGAAGGGGACATAATGGCGTGAATGCCTTGCTGTGCCGCCCGAATACCTCCTGCTGCGCCGCGCCACGACATGATCGTTGCCGTGGGGGTTACGTCGCCCTCCAAAATCTCGTCCCAGCCGATCAACCGACGTCCGTGGGCGTTCAGGAAACGCTCGACGCGTGCCGTGGCGTAGTTCTGCAACTGACGCGGGCGCACCATTCCTTCGGCTTTCATACGAGCCTTGCAGTGAGGACATTGCTCCCACATCACTGTGGGGCATTCGTCACCCCCAATGTGGATATATTCCGACGGGAAGAGGTCGATCACCTCGCTGAGAACCTCCTCGATGAATTCAAATGTTGGCTCTTTGCCGATGCAGAAGACCCGATCGTCGATATCCCACGCCTGCCGCACCTCGTATTGCTCACCCGTGCAGCTGAGCCATGGATAGGATGCCAAAGCCCCCACGGCGTGTCCCGGGAACTCAATTTCGGGGATCACCGTGATGAACCGTTGCGCAGCGTATGCCACCACTTCGCGAATATCCTCCTGCGTGTAGAAGCCGCCGTAGGGGGTGCCGTCGAAGGTCGAGTGGGTGTAGTCGCCCCCCGGATCTTTGCCGATGAGGGTCTGCTGACGAACCGATCCAATCTCGGTCAACTTGGGGTATTTCTTGATCTCGATGCGCCAGCCTTGGTCGTCGGTCAGGTGCCAATGGAAGACGTTGATCTTGTGCATGGCGAGTATCTCCAAAAACTGCTTAACCTCCTCCTTGGTGAAGAAATGACGTCCCACGTCGAGCATCGTGCCACGGTAGTTCAGGCACGGCTTGTCGTCGATAGTGACCGCGGGAAGCTCGATTGCCTGCACATCGTGCGCTGTAAACGTCTCAATAGGAAGTAGTTGGCGCAAAGTCTGCACGGCGTAGAATGCCCCTTGCGCGCCCCCTGCTGTGATCTCGATCTGCTGAGGCGTGATGCGCAGTCGGTAGCCGTCTGTTGCCAATGTGGTGTCGCGCGCCATGTTGATTGCCCCTTCGCGGGGTTGCTCGGCGCGTGCAGAGGGCAGCGACTGCCCGAAAGCGGGCTGCACAAGGCGGTTCAGCGCCTCGGCTGCGTAGGGCAACTGTGGGTCGTCGAAGAGCAGAACCACCTCGGTGGTGGGGGTTAGGCGAAAGACCCCTTCGCCTGTTGTAATCTGTTCGGGGCGAGGAATGACGGCAATCTCACCGTCGCTCTTCACCACCTTGCCGCAGCTGCACATAACCATGCACAACATACCTATCGTGATCCAATTTTTCATAATTTGTTTTATTCGCAGACCGAAGCCCCTAATAAACCCACGTTTTCGACGGTCGAGTGGACGATGCAGACCCTTTTCACACTCTTGGCATAGGGGAATTG
>JAVXFC010000076.1:0-7841 GCA_036658095.1 Alistipes sp.
ATGAGCTATAAGTCGGGTGCCTTCACCTCCTTGGGCTACATCATGGGCGACTTTGTGTTGGGTAGCTACGTCAATCTTCAGACGGGCGCGTGGGATCAGAGTGCTGTGGATGTCAATATGCGCTGGTTTTCGAATCTTTTCGTCTTCCGCCGCAATCGCATTCGCCAATTTCTCTCGCTCAACTACACGCAGGGGTGGAACCGCGGCACGGGCAGCAACGAGCTGATCCGATTCACCAAACCCAACGATCTGCGGACGCTCAATGAACATATCACGGGGGTCAATCGAATGATATTCAATACCGAAACGGTACTTTTCACCCCCTTTCAGCCCCTCGGATTCCGCTTTGCGATCTTCGGATTTGCCGATTTTGGGCTGCTGGGTAACCGCGCGAATCCCTTTCAAAATGAATTTTTCTCTTCGTTTGGTATCGGGCTGCGTATCAAGAACGAACGTTTGATATTCGGTGCTATACAGATCCAGTTGGGCGTTTCGTTTGGCAAACGTGGCTGGCTCGATAGCCGCTATTTCCTCGTTTCGAATGCCACGCGCATGGAGCAATATCGCTACCTGCCGCGCCGCCCTGAGATTGTTGGGTTTCAATAGGGTTGCCTCTGCTCGTTGATTCTGAAGTTTGTCGAGGGCGCAAAGCAAGAGGAAGCTCCCTGTGTGGGAACTTCCTCTTTATGTATATAAGGTGTCGTGGACTACTCCTCGTCGCCGTACATATGCTCGACGTAGATGGCGTGCTGCATAGCCACGCGCTTAACGATCGACGGTTTGGTGAAGTAGTGGCGACGACGCAACTCTTTCAGAACGCCCGTGCGCTCGTATTTACGTTTGAATTTTTTCAGAGCGCGTTCGATGTTTTCGCCCTCTTTTACTGGCATGATAATCATAATATTCTTACTTTTTAATGTTTTTTTTATTTTGGTTCTTTGTTAGAAGCTGTTTGGATTTGTTACCGAAGTTATTTTAGAGCTATTTTTGTCTCAATTTTTGTTCTGCAAATCTGATTTTAGCGTGCTAAATGAGGATTTGCAGGGCGGAAACTGGGGCGAAAAGAGCTTAAAAGAACAAGATTAATAAATTCAAAACAGCTTCTTACTTTCAGATTCCTATTTCTGAATCCGATGCTCGATTGTTCGAGGTCTTGTGTACACTGAATCGAAGATACGGAGCCAGCCGCGCTGCCTCCTCTGGGGTTAATATGTTTTCATTCACCAACTCTCCGACGGTACTCCAACCTCCTTTCAATTGCCTTACTCTAAGTAATTTCCTCACGATGCGTGGCGGCAAGTATGGATGCCTGCTCAGCCGATTTGGAGTTGCAAAGTTAATATCTATTTTTTGAATTTCGCAACTATCGCAAGAAATTTGTTTCAAAATTTTCTCATAGTTGCTTTCTGTCACCTCGCGCACCTCGGCGAGTTGCTCCACACGGTAGAATCCGCCCAAGCGTTCGCGGTAGCGGATGATTGCCATAACACTCTTAGCACCAATGCCAAAGACACTGCGTAGGGTGGCGGAATCGGCGGTGTTCAGCTCCACAGGATCGCGCAGCGGATCGCGCCGCACCGCGAAGCGAATGTAGGGGGCGAGTGCTGTGGCTATGGAGTCGGAAACTACGTAGCAGTCGCGAAATTCCTCCATATCGCGGATGCCATGCAGGTCGCGCCACCGCACAAAAGTGGCGGCTTGGCGCTTCGAGAGTGCGCCGATTGCCCGCAGGTAGAGCGCCGAAACGGTGTCGACCAAGAAGGGGCGTGGTGCCAGTAATGGCTTGGTAATGCGCTCTATGTGATACTCGCGCGGTGCAATGGCATACTTGCGCCCGATGCGAATGTAGGGGGCTAACTGCCCATAGAGCGAATCGCTAAAATCGTAGCACATAGCCACATCTTCGGGAATGCGAAAGACCTTGCCTGCGGCGCGGTATTTGAGCAGGCTCACCGCCTCGCGCTTGGTGAGTCCAAGGCGTCGAAGTCCCTCGTAGTCAATGGTATTCGGATCGAAGCGAAAGCGGGTTGCCGCGGGTGTGCGACTTTCGCGTTGGGCGGTCATGCGAGCGGCTGCGGGGGCGTCGGTTTTGGGGCGTACCAGCGCCACCACCAACACCAAAAGTCCTGCTAACGGCAGGAAAAGCATCAGCCCGCGAATTTCGCGATTGGAGAAAAAACCCATTTTACCACGCCTCTTTTTCCGAATGCAGCAGCGCGCGATAGCGACGACTGGGCGATTCGATGAACTCTCCAATCGCGTATGCAGCCCAGCGACGATCGACCAAGTCGATGGTTTCGGGCAACGCGGTGACCACGTTGGGGAAGCGCGACGGATGTCCGTCCACGGCAGGGCGCTTGCTGCGTGCGTCGATGCGCAGCGTCTCGCCGCACAGGCTCACATCGCGGCGCGGATCGGTATTGGCAGCCGCCAACCACAGCAACTCTTCGCCCGTCAGCCCTTGTGCCGATGAATCAAAAATTGCGAAATACTTTGAACCACTGGGCGTTGCAACCTCTGCATCGGGATCGGCATAGGCGACCTTCACCCCCCACATGGCGTGGCTATCATCCGCATTGACCGCTTCGGACGTCGGTTGCACGCCCGTCAAGTCGAGGGCTAATTTGCCTCCGAAACCGAGGGTTGCGGTAGCGTGGTCGAGGACGTCGAGAATCCCCTCGCTACGGATCAAATCGCGTGTCAGATTGGCATTTCGAATGCGGCACGCCAGCTCCTGCGTGTTGCGCACGTCGGCGTCGGCGGGGACGATGATCAGGTATTTATTGAACATCATCTGCCCGGCGCCCCACAACCCCTGAGCAACCTTTGATGCCTGACCCTCATAGCGTTGTGCGATTGATACCACCGCCACATTGTGCGCCGTGCCTGCCGTGGGCATGGTCAGATCGACCACCTCTGGTTGCACGGCAAGACGAATCGGAGCCAGAAAAATCCGCTCCGTTGCCTTGGCGATGTAGGCGTCCTCTTGGGGCGGAATGCCGACCACCGTAGCGGGGTAGATTGCCTTGCGACGGTGGGTGAGGGCGGTGATGTGAAAGCGTGGATAGCGGTCGGTCAAGGAGTAAAAACCAGTGTGGTCGCCGAAAGCACCCTCCACCGCCTTCTCTTCTGCGGGATCGACATAACCCTCGATCACGAAATCACAGTCGGCGGGGACTTGCAGCTCGTTGGTCAGGCAGCGCACCAGCCGCACAGGCTTGCGACGCAGAAAGCCTGCCAGCAGATATTCGTCCATATTGTCGGGCATGGGGGCGGTTGCGGCGTAGGTGTAGGCGGGATCGCCACCCAGTGTCACGGTCACGGGCATCCGCTGTTCGAGCCGTTTGTAGGCGTCGTAGTGGCGCGCCCCAGTCTTGTGAATGTGCCAGTGCATGCCCGTCGTGCGATCGTCGAAGAGCTGCATACGATACATTCCCACGTTGCGCGCCCCTGTGTCGGGATCGAGCGTGTGAACCATGGGCAGTGTGACGAAGCGTCCACCGTCGCAACCCCAGCATTTCAACACGGGAAGTGCTGCCAGTGAGGCATCTGCGCCTATGTGGACGACTTGCTGACACGCCCCGCGTGCGCTCGATGTTTGCGGAAACCAGCGCGACATTTCGGCCAGCATGGGCAGCATTCGTAGCTTGTCGATCAGTGTGTTTTTAGGGGTCATGGCTTGGTGAAGCAGCGCATCAATGCGCTCGCCCAGTGCGTCAAGCGACGTGGCGCCCAGCGCCAGTGCCATGCGCCGATCCGAACCGAAGAGGTTGGTCAGCACGGGAAATGCGCTACCCGTATTTTCAAATAGCAGCGCTTTGCCACCGTCGGCGCTTTTCGAGATCCGATCCGTGATCTCGGCGATCTCGTAGACAGGGTCGACGGGAACGGTGATACGCATCAATTCGCCCTCGCGTTCCAGCCGTGCAACGTATTCATTCAGACTTCGATACATACTCTAAAACTTTTTTTACCGATCCATGGCGAGTTAATAATTCGGCGGCTTGTTCGGGCGCTATGCCCGATGCCTCGACGATCATGCGCACGCCTCGTTCCACCAGTTTATCATTGGTCAACTGCATATGAACCATGCGGTTACCCTCCACGCGTCCCAAACGGATCATCACCGCCGTGGAGAGCATATTGAGCAGCAATTTCTGCGCTGTGCCTGCCTTCATGCGCGTCGATCCCGTCACAAATTCGGGTCCAACGATCGCCTCCATGGCATATTCTGCTTCGGCAGCTACGGGCGATGCGGGGTTGCAAGTGATGGATCCTGTGAGTAATCCATGGGCGCGTGCGGTATGCAGACCACCCACCACATAGGGCGTTGTTCCCGATGCTGCGATGCCCACCAGTACGTCGTCCGCCGTTGGGGCATAGGGCATCATATCGCGCCAAGCCCCTTGCCGATCGTCTTCAGCATGCTCCACAGCGCGTCGCAGCGCACCGTCGCCACCTGCGATGAGTCCAATCACCCAATCGAACGGTACGCCGTAGGTGGGGGGCAGCTCCGAGGCGTCGGTCACCGCCAGTCGACCACTGGTGCCTGCGCCGATGTAGAACATCCGCCCGCCACGCGCCATGCGCTCAACAACCTGTGTGACAAATAGTTCAAGCGTGGGTATTGCCCGTGCTACGGCGGCGGGGACGCCCGCATCCTCGCGGTTGATCGCCTCCAAAAGTGCGCGCACCGACATCTGTTGCAGGTTGTCGTATGCCGACGGTTGCTCGGTGATTCTATTCTCCTTCATGATATTCGATTAATCCTGTGGCGGGCGAGGCGGTGATGCGCCCCACGCCGTACCCTTTTTCGCGCATCGCGGCACGCAACTCATTCTCCAGAGCCGCCGCCACGCCGCCTGTGAATGCTACCTCCGCTTGCGGATAGTGCTGCAAATTGCGGTCGGCAAATTCGCCAAACGCATCGCGCACGAGGGTGCGTATGCCTTCTATTTCAATATGTTGGCAGATGAACGGCACAAGCGAAGCCAAAAACCGATTGGCTTGTGGCTCGCGGTAGACGCGGCGGATCACCTCTTCGTAGTTGAGGGAGTGGACGGCATAAAACTCAGCCGTAAGTTCCTCGCTCATAGTACCTTTCAATAATCTGTTGAGCAACGTGCGTCCCAGTGCTGCGCCGCTCCCCTCGTCGCCGAGGATGTAGCCCAGTGGTGGCACGTTCTGCACGATCTGTCGCCCATCGTAGTAGCAAGAATTCGACCCTGTGCCGAGGATGCAAGCGATGCCCGCACGGCGTCCTAACAAAGCTCGCGCAGCACCCAGAAGATCGGAATAAAGTTCGATCTTTGGCGTGTGAAAATGCTGTGTTAGAAGTTGTTGAAGGGTGTGCGTGGCGACGGGGAAACGTCCGCCACAGCCTGCCCCGTAGAAGACAACCCGTGTGGGGTGCAGCGCAAGAGACAACTCGGCGAGGGTATTTAGCACCTCGTCGGGGGTGTGGAGTGCGGCGTTGATGCCTCGCGTGCGGAGGGGTGTCGTCTCCGTCCCCTCGACGCACAGCCAGTCACACTTCGTGGAGCCGCTATCTGC
The DNA here is from genome assembly GCA_036658095.1 of Alistipes sp. Classification (GTDB taxonomy): domain Bacteria; phylum Bacteroidota; class Bacteroidia; order Bacteroidales; family Rikenellaceae; genus Alistipes. The sequence continues at coordinate 5,554 of JAVXFC010000076.1, forward strand.
TATTATATACATAGGTACAAAGATAGCAGAAATTCAAAATTAGAAAATGAAAATTCGAAATTATTTTTCGTAGAGGCTTGCCTGTTGTCGCAAGTTGGCTCTGTGGCTATTTGTTGTACAGCTTTTCACGCAACTCTGCGATGCGCTCATCGGAGATGTAATCGTCGTAGTCCATGTATTTGTCAATCATGCCGTTGGGCGTGATCTCGATGATGCGATTGGCAACCGAATTGATGAAGGCGTGGTCGTGCGAGGTCATCAGAATGTTGCCCTTGTAGGCGGTCAACGAGTTGTTGAATGCCTGAATAGACTCCAGATCCAAGTGGTTCGTGGGGGAGTCGATCACCAGCAGGTTGGGCGATTGGATCATCATCTTGGCGAGCATACAGCGCACGCGCTCGCCACCCGAAAGGACGTTCACCTGCTTGTAGATCTCCTCGCCACTGAAGAGCATTTTGCCCAGATAGCCGCGCAAGAAAACCTCGGTGGTGTCGGCGGAGTACTGCCCCAGCCAGTCGACGATGTTAAGTTGGCTCTCGAAGAAGGGGGCATTGTTGACGGGCAGGTAGGCGGAATTGACCGTCACACCCCACTCGATCATCCCCTCGTCGTGCGGTTCGTTGCCCGTCAGCACCTCCAAAAGCGAGGTCACGGCGCGCGGTTCGCGCGAGAGAAAGACGATTTTGTCACCCTTCTGCACCGTGAACGAAATATCGCTAAAAAGGGTCTCCCCGTTGGCTATTTTGCTCAGTCCCTCAACGGCAAGGATCTTTGTACCTACCTCACGCTCAGGTTGGAAGATAATGGCGGGGTACTTGCGCATCGAAGGTTTGATCTCCTCGATGTTCAGCTTCTCGATCATCTTCTTGCGACTGGTGGTCTGCTTCGATTTCGCCACATTGGCACTGAAGCGGCGGATGAACTCCTCCAACTCTTTTTTCTTCTCCTCGGCTTTCTTGTTTTGGTTTTGCTGCTGACGTGCCGCCAGTTGGCTCGACTCGTACCAGAAGCTGTAATTGCCCGAAAAGAGGTTGATGTCGTTGTAATCTATGTCGATGATGTGGGTGCTGATCGAGTCGAGAAAGTGACGGTCGTGCGAGACCACCAACACCGTATTTTCGTAATTTGAGAGGTAATTTTCGAGCCACGAGACGGTCTGCAAATCCAAGTCGTTGGTCGGCTCATCGAGCAGCAGGTTGTCGGGTTTGCCAAACAGAGCCTGTGCCAGCAGCACGCGAACCTTCTCCTTGGCATTCAGATTACCCAGCAGTTCGTGGTGCAGAGACTCCTTGACGCCCAGTCCGCTGAGTAGGTTTGCCGCGTTGCTCTCGGCATTCCAACCGTCCATCTCGGCAAATTTCTCCTCCAATTCGCCTGCGCGAATGCCGTCCTTATCCGAAAAATCGGGCTTGGCGTAGAGCGCATCTTTCTCGTTCATGATCTGCCACAGCACCTGATGTCCCATCAAAACGGTATTCAGCACCGTGCATTTGTCATACTCGAAGTGATCCTGCTTCAGGGCAGCCAAGCGCTCACCCGGTCCGAAGCTCACATTGCCGCTCGTGGGGGTGACCTCGCCGCTCAAGACCTTCAGAAAAGTGGATTTTCCTGCGCCGTTGGCACCGATTACGCCGTAGCAGTTGCCAGCGGTAAATTTCAGGTTTACATATTTGAATAGGGTGCGCTTTCCATATTGCACCTCTAAATTGGAGACGGTAATCATAGTGTTTTTCTTCGAAATGAGGTGCAAAGGTAGCGTAAATCTTGGGATTTAACAAGTTAAGAAGCTGTTTTGAATTTATTAATTTCGTTCTTTTCGGCTCTTTTTGCCCCAGTTTCCGCCCTGTAAATCCTCATTTAGCTTGCTAAAATCGGATTGACAGAACAAAAACTGGAACAAAAATAGCGCTAAAATAACTTCGGTAACAAATTCAAACAGCTTCTAAGCCGGCTTCGCATAAAACAGCAGAAAGCCCCGATCGCAAAGATCGGGGCTTTCTGCTGTTTAGACGGCTGTCTCTATTTTAGTTCGACCAGCGACTTTCCGGTCATCTCGGCCGGTTGCCCGATGCCCATCAGCGAGAGCAACGTAGGTGCCACATCGGCCAAAATGCCGTTGTGTACCGATTTCACCCGACCCGACACTACGATGATTGGCACCGGATTGAGCGAGTGCGCGGTGTTGGCGGAGCCATCGGCATTGACGGCGTTGTCGGCATTGCCGTGGTCGGCGATCACCACCACCTCGTAGCCGTTGCGTTTGGCCGCTTCGACTACCTTCTCGGCAC
>JAVXFC010000077.1:0-3556 GCA_036658095.1 Alistipes sp.
AATATTTGGGCTAATTTTGTGATCGTACTAATCAATAATCCTAAACTTCAAAAACGCATGAAGAAACTCTTCTTATTAAGTATTCTGATCTTTGTGTTTGGCGCTGTTTCTGCGCAAATCACCACGTCGGGCATGAGTGGGAAAGTTGTTGACGACCACGGCGAACCGCTGGTTGGTGCGACAGTCATTGCGGTACATACCCCTTCTGGCACCCAGTATGGCGTTGCCAGCAATGACAGTGGGCGTTACAGCTTGCAAGGTTTGCGTGCAGGGGGTCCTTACAAGGTGACCTTTTCCTATGTGGGTAGACGTGGCGTCGAGTTCACGGACATCCTGCTTCCGTTGGGCGAAACCGTAACGCGGGATGCCTATCTGAATCCCAGTACCGAGCTTGATGCTGTGGTTGTGACGGCTGACGGGCGCAACAGCTCCATGAGCGCTGAGCGTGCGGGTGCGCTGACCAGTATTTCGAACAAGGACATCGAGTTGATGCCCTCGGTCGATCGCAGCATGAACGACATCCTGAAGCTCACGCCTCAAGCATCGTCCACTACCTCGGGTTTGGCAATTGGTGGCGGTAACTACCGTCAATCGTATGTCACGGTCGATGGTGCGGCTTTCAACAACGCATTTGGTATCGGTGGCAACCTTCCTTCGGGAGGTACCCCCATTTCGCTCGATGCTTTGGAGCAGGTGGCGGTGGCGGTAACTCCTTATGACGTACGTCAGAGCGGATTCACGGGCGGCGCAATCAATGCCGTCACCAAGAGCGGTACGAACGATCTGAAGATTTCGGTGTACGATTATTACAAGAGCGACGCTCTGCAAGGTAATCGTTACGGCAAGGAGCAGGAGGACGGTTCGCCGCGCAAACTGAAATTGGGCGATATGCTCAGCAACACGCTGGGTGTGAGCCTCGGAACGCCGATTGTGAAGGACAAATTGTTCCTCTTTGCCAACTTCGAGTACGACTGGAACACCAACCCCGGCAACTCGAACTATGCACGTGACAATGTGGATGAGAAATGGGGCGGTGGAACGCAGTACAACCGTCCGACGGTGCAACAAATGGAGGAGATAAAATCATACCTCGGTGAGAAATATGGATACGATCCGGGGCGCTACCAGAACTATTCGGTGAAGACTCCGGGCTGGAAATTGATGGCTCGTGTGGATTGGAACATCAACAAATATTCGTCACCTCCGCCGAATTCGATCAGCCCGCTCAGTGGCGTTTACGATTACGATAACCACGGACGCACCTCCGACGATGCACTCTATTTCGAGAGCGCACGTTACTACCAAGAGCTGAACTTCACCTCGGTGGCTGCGGAGTTGAACTCGCGCTTTGCCGAAGGTCGTGTGAACAACATTCTACGTGCTACCTATTCGCATCAGTACGAACCTCGTAGCTACGAGGGCGGACTCTTCCCGACGGTAGATATTCTGCAAACAGACACCAACGACAAGGGCGAAAAAACAACAGGTGTGCTGACCACTTTTGGTCTCGATCCGTTCACCTACGGCAGCCTGCGCGATGTTTCGACCTACATCGTTACCGACGAGGTGGGTTACAGCACGGGCATCCATAACATCATGGCTGGTATGCAGTTCGAGTACAACCACACCAAAAATGGATATATGCCGGGTGGTGCGGGCTACTATGTCTACGACTCATGGGACGACTTTAAGAAGAATGCTTCACCCACCGCTTTTGCCATTACCCATGCCAATCGCAACGATCTGAAACAGACCTATCCTTCGTTCAACTATATGCAGTATTCGATCTATGCACAGGACGAATTGCGCATCAGTCCTCGCCTGAAAGCGACGATTGGTGTGCGTCTCGAAGTTCCGATCTACCCTTCGCTCGACAACAACGAGAATGGTGAATTTACTAAACTTTTTGCGGCAAATGGTGGTTACAAAACTTCGGATATGCCTAAAGCACGCGTGAGTGTCTCGCCGCGCTTCGGCTTCAACTGGGATATGACGGGCGAACGCAAGTACATCATGCGTGGCGGTACGGGTATCTTCACGGGACGCCTGCCCTTCGTGTGGATCATTTCGGCAGTTGGCAACAGCAACTGCATACAGGCTCAGAATATCCTCTACTCCAGCAAGAAAGACAAAATGCCGGGCTTCCACCCCGGTTTGGGTGATATTTTGAACGACCTCTACGGCGGTGCGTTCGAGGAGCAAGCCCTTCCTGCACCCCAATCGCCCACGATCATGGATCGCAACTTGAAGATGCCCTCGACGTGGAAAACTTCGTTGGCGTTTGATCTGAAACTTCCGGGTGACATCGACTTTAATATCGAAGGAATCTACAACCAAGATATCAATTCGGTTGCCGTATCGAAACTCGGACAGGCTGAAGTGGCTGGCGGTGTGCAGCTTCCGGGCGAGCCTCGCCCACGTAAGATGTGGAAGTCGCAAGGCATCAAAAATGCCGATGGACGTTCGGTCAACCCCTACTTGATCCACAACTCGGATCTCGAAGGCTGGTACTACTCCGTGACGGCACAGGCATCGAAGAAGTTCAAATTTGGACTCTCCTTGATGGCTGCCTACACCTATTCGGAGTCGAAAAACGTGATCGACGGTATCGGTGATCAGGTGACCTCGGCTTACAACACGAACACCTTCTGCACCGACGGTTCGAACACCCCCGAATTGGGCTATTCGTCCTATGTTTCGCCCCATCGCATCGTGGCAAGTGTCGGCTACCGCAAAGAGTACGGCAAGCACTTTGGTACCAGCGTCGTCCTCTTCTACGAGGCATTCCAGCATGGCTATATAGGCAAGTTTTCCTACTCGCGTTACTCCTACACTTGCTTCAGCACCAGCGGCAAATACACCAATGCTCTCACGGGAGACGGAGGTGCGCCGAACTTGCTCTATGTTCCGACACGTGAGCAACTCGACGCCATGCCCTTCACCGACGATGCCAACAAGGAGGCTTACTGGCAATTTATCCAAGACGACAGCTACCTTCGTTCGCACATCGGCGAATACACCCAGCGTGGTGGCGCTGTGATGCCTTGGCAGCACGTCTTCAACGTCAAGTTCGCGCAGGATTTCTTTGTCAACGTACACGGCAAGCGCAACACGATCACCGTAGGTGTCGACATCAACAACGTCGCCAACCTGCTCTGTGCATCGTGGGGCAACGTGAAAAGTCTCAGCTCCAGCTCGATTCTCGACTACACGAAAGAGAAATACACCTTCAAAGCACCGAAATGGGATCGTTACGCCAACCCTATCTCGACTTGGTCGGCAATGATTAGCGTGCGCTATACGTTCAACTAATCACTACCCTATTCTACGCAGCAGGTCGCCCCTATTTGGGGCGACCTGCTTGTTTTATGCGCTATAATAACCTACAACAGCTGCCGACGTAGAGCATCGCAACTCGTCGCAGGGTCGTGATGGGCGAAAAGCTGGGTGTGGATGCCAAATTGAGCCGCAGCTTCAAGATTAGCAGCCCGATCATCAATGAAGAGCGTCTGCACGGGATCGAGGTGATAGCGGTCAAGTAAAATCTCGAAAATCC
>JAVXFC010000077.1:3566-6931 GCA_036658095.1 Alistipes sp.
CGCCCCGATTCGGGGCGACCTGCTTGTTTTATGGCAATCTATAAAACAACGAGGGGCGCAGGATCAACCTGCGCCCCTCGTGCGTTCTTATTCATCGAAAATCGACTACGATTCGGTAGCACTTTCGAGTTTCTTCATCACCGAGAAGATAAACGTTGCCGAGAGCAAGCAGAGGACGATCAGCACACTCCAAACCATCCAGAGTGCCATGCCGCTATTCCACAAGTAACCGATCAGCGAGGTGGCGTAGTTGCCGACAGCCGTAGCGGCAAACCAGCAACCCATCATCATACCTTTATATTTCGGAGGAGCCACTTTCGAGACAAACGAGATACCCATTGGCGAGAGCAGCAGCTCGGCGAAGGTCAACACGAGGTAGGTGGAGATCAGCCAGTTCTGCGACACGAAGACGCTACTTGAACCAACCTCTTTGACTGCCGCGGGCGACATCAAGCCCATAGAACCTACGGCGAGGATCATGAAACCAAGGGCTGCAATGACCATACCCATACCGATTTTACGCGGAGCCGACGGCTCTTTGCCGCGGTTCGCCAGTGCCGTGAAGATTGCCACCGAGATCGGGGTCAACGCCACAACGTAGAAGGGGTTAAACTGCTGGAAGAGCTGAGGCAGGATGTGTACGGGATCGGGTGTCAGCGTGTAGCGGTACCACAGACCAGCAATGACCGCAGCAAAGAGACCTGTACTGATGAGTTTGCCTTTGGCTTTGGTCGATTGGAAGTAACCAAAAATGGAGTAGATACCCACCACGATCAACAGTAAGTTGAAGATGCTGAAGCCCATACGGGTGATACCCGTCGCCTCGGAGGTGGTGTAGTCTCGCGCAAAGAAGGTCATCGTCGAACCGTTCTGGTGGAATGCCATCCAGAAGAAGATGACCACCGCGAAGACCAGCATAAGAGCCGTGATACGCGATTTCAACTGTGCGGGAGTCAGCTCCACAGCCTTCGTCGTAGCAGCCGCAGCCTGCTGTTTAGCAGTTACATCGGCGTGTTTGAAGGTTGAGCGGAAAGCCATGTAGATAGCATAGGAGAGGACGAGCGAGATACAAGCCACGCCGAAGCCCATGTTGTAGGCAGCCGCCAATTTCTCGACATATTGGTGCGAGAAAGTCATGAGATCTGTCACGTTGCCACCTGCGGCAGCCGCCAACTCTTGGAATTTCGCCAGTGGTTCGCCTGCCATTTGACCTGCCGAGGTCATGTATTGGTGCGCCAAAGCGGGGATCTGACCGTTGTAGGTGAATCCGTCTTTCGCCAAGAAGTAGTTGGTGATCTCGGTTGCCATGGTTGGCGCGAACATAGCGCCAATGTTGATAGCCATGTAGAAGACCGAGAAGGCGTTATCGCGCTTGTCGGCATAGGCGGGATCGTCGTAGAGGTTACCGACCATGACTTGGAGGTTACCCTTGAAGAGACCCGTACCGCAAGCGATCAAGCCCAAGGCAGCAAACATCATCGCCTGTGCTGCGAAGCCCGTACCCGAAGGGACAGCGAGCAGCGCATAACCTGCAAACATGACGAAAATACCGAGTTTGACCATTTTGCCAAAGCCGAATTTATCAGCCAAAACGCCGCCAAAAAATGGCATAAAATAGACGGCAGCCAAGAAGATACCGTAGATCTGGGTGGTTACCGCCTCTGTGTAGCCGAATTTAGCCTGCAAAAATAGCGTGAAAATCGCAAGCATGGTGTAGTAGCCAAAACGCTCACCTGTGTTGGCGAGCGCCAGAGCATACAAACCTTTAGGTTGTCCTTTAAACATAATGAATTTAGGTTGTTAAATAGGTTTAATTAGTTATTGATTGTTAGTTTTTGCATCAAGTTTGTCACAAATATACAAAAAAAATTCGTATATTTGTATAAATAGAACGAATAGCTATGGGAAATCCAGTTCAAAGACTGCCAATCGTCGAATGCGACGCGTGGTTGCAACCCGTGGAAGAGGAGCTAAATCGACGTTACAAGCTCTACACAGACCATTTGGAGGCAATTTGCCATGCGGCAGGCTCGCTGATCGATTATGCCAACGGTTATCGTTATTATGGTTGGCAACGCGACGAAGATCTATCGGGCTGGTGGTTTCGCGAGTGGCTACCGGGTGCGCAGGATGTCTACCTCTTCGGCGACTTCAACGGCTGGCAACGCACACAATATCGGCTGGATAAAGATCGTGCAGGGGTGTGGAGCGGCTTCTTCCCCGACGCCCTTTTTGCCGAGCGCCTCATCCACGGCTCCTTATATAAGATACACGTCCACGGCGACAACGGCTGGCACGATCGTATCCCCGCCTACGCCACACGCGTGGTGCAGGACGAGGCAACCAAGGATTTTGTTGCTCAATTTTGGATTCCGCAACCCTTCGTTTGGGACCATGAACCCCTCCAGAGTGCGTGCGCAAGCAACTTGCTGATTTACGAAGCCCACATCGGCATGGCACAGGAGCGGGAGGGGGTCGGCACCTACGTCGAATTCACCGAGAAGATACTGCCTATCATAAAAAAAGAGGGTTACAACACGGTGCAGCTCATGGCGATAGCCGAGCATCCCTACTACGGTTCGTTCGGCTACCACGTATCGAGCTTCTTCGCACCCACCTCGCGCTGCGGCACGCCCGAAGAGCTGAAGGCACTCATCCGCCGCGCCCACGAACTGGGGCTGACGGTGATCATGGATCTGGTGCATGCCCACTACGTGCGCAACATCAACGAGGGAATCAACGAACTGGACGGCTCCGACCACCTCTATTCACTACGCGGCGAGGCGGGCTACCAGCCCTATTGGGACTCGATGCTCTTCGATTATGGCAAGGGAGAGGTGCAACATTTTCTCCTCTCGAATGTCAAATACTGGCTCGACGAATTTCACTTCGACGGCTTCCGCTTCGACGGCGTGACTTCGATGATCTACCACCACCACGGCTACATCGCCTTCGATTCGCGCGACCGCTTCTTCGACGAGGGGGTCAACCGCGACGCCCTGACCTACCTCACCTTGGCAAATCGCCTTGTACACGACGTGCGCCCCGCAGCGGTGACCATAGCCGAAGATGTGAGCGGTATGCCCGCCATGTGCGCCACCACCGAGCGCGGAGGCATCGGCTTCGACTACCGTTTGGGCATGGCAATTCCCGACTTTTGGATCAAGCAACTCAAGGAGGTTCCCGACGAACAGTGGAACATCTGGGAGATGTGGCACGTGCTGACCGACCGCCTACCCGAGGTGAAGACCGTGGCGTATGCCGAGTCGCACGACCAAGCTCTCGTGGGCGACAAAACTATCGCTTTTCGCCTGATGGACAAGGAAATGTACTACAACATGAGCCGCACCTCGCAACATATCGTC
>JAVXFC010000077.1:6941-7777 GCA_036658095.1 Alistipes sp.
TACACAAGATGATCCGTTTGGTGACTATCGCCGCAGGAGGCGATGCCTACCTCAACTTCATGGGCAACGAATTTGGACATCCTGAATGGATTGACTTTCCGCGTGAGGGCAACGGCTGGAGCTATGCCCACGCACGGCGCCAATGGTCACTGGCGACAGACCAGAAGCTGCGTTACGCGTGGCTGGGCGACTTCGATCGGGCGATGATCGCGCTGATCAAGCGTTACAAGGTACTTGCCGACAGCTTTCCGTGGAATTTGCAGATGGACGAGCAGAACAAAACCATGGCTTTTGCCCACGGCGACCTGCTTTTTGTCTTCAACTGGCACCCCACTGCCTCGATTCCCGACTACGAACTACCCGTGCAGGCGGCAGGGCGCTACGTCCCGCTGCTCTCGACCGACGAGGGTCGCTTTGGTGGACAGGAGCGCGCTGCCATGACCTCCGACCACATCTCGTTTGTCGTGAACCATGCCGACGGCACCACCCACCCCGCAATCCGTATCTACAACACCTCCCGCACCGCCACGGTCTACCTACGCAAAAAATAATCACCAAAAAAGAGCCGAAAAGATCTTTTTCTTTGTACCTTTTGTATCGGCAAAAGGTACCCAAAAACCGACCGAAGGGCGAAAAAGTCGTTCGGAGTCTGCAAAACAAGACGCAATAATTTTCGTTATTATGTGATTCTTCACCCCTTGCAGAACGCACCGCTCCAGCCCTCGACGATCGCGAAAATGTTCTCTGCCCTGCTTTGCCCTGTTCTGCTCCGCGCATCGCGAAAAGGACGGGGTTTGCAGGAAAGTTGGATTTTCTGTCAAGAAACGGGGACGGTT
>JAVXFC010000078.1:0-7559 GCA_036658095.1 Alistipes sp.
CGCACGCTGCCCTCGGTGGCGCGGTCGCTTGCCAGTGAAGGTTATGCCACCAGCTTTACTTATGGCGGTGATCTCAACTTTACCAATCAGGCGTCATATATGTACAGTACGGGGTGGCAAACGCTTGTTTGGCAGCGAGATATGCACTTCGATGCCCCCACTTCGAAATGGGGCTATGCGGACGATGTGGTGACCGATTATTTTGCCGATCAGGTGGAGGGGCTGAGCCAAACGGGGAGACCTTTTTTGGCGGGAATGCTGACCCTCAGCAGCCATGAACCCTTCGATGTACCCCTGAAACGTTTCGACGATAAGTTGCTCAATGCCATGGCATTTACGGACGAGTGTGTGGGGCGCATGATCGACCGCTGGCGCGCAAGTGCGGCGTGGGACAACCTGCTCGTTGTCTTGGTTGCCGACCACGCCTGCGCCTATCCCGAAGGGGTGCAATACAACGAGGTGCTGCGTCACCGCATCCCGATGATCTGGCTGGGCGGAGCGCTCAAAGAGCCGCGCACGGTCGAGAGTTATGGTTCGCAAATCGACCTTGCAGCCACCTTGTTGGGGCAAATGGGGGTTGCGCACGCCGATTTTGATTACAGCAAAGACCTCTTCGATGCGCGGTTGCCAAAATTTGGCTACTACACCTTTGTCGAGGGCTTTGGCGTGGTGGATAGACACGGGGCAGCGATCTACGACTGCACGCAGCGTGCGGTTCTCGAACAGTCGAATCCCGCGTTGTTGGATGTGGGGCGTACGATGCTCCAAACCACCTATGTAGATATAGATAAACGATAATCAATCACACCGTTATGGCACACGAACACGCCGCACATCACGACCACGACCATGCAATCTCGTCGCTCAACAAAGCGTTTATCATCGGCATCACGCTCAATGTCTTATTTGTTGTCGTAGAGGCTGTTATCGGTCTTGCCTACGACTCCATGGGGCTACTCTCCGATGCGGGTCACAATCTGAGCGACGTGGCGGGCTTGCTGCTGGCGATGCTGGCTTTTCGACTGGCACAGGCGCACGCTACCCCGCGCTATACCTATGGTTATAAGAAGAGTACGGTGCTGATTTCGCTGCTCAACTCGGTGATCTTGCTCATTGCCGTTGGGGTCATCGTGAGCCAAAGTATCGGGCGGATGTTGCACCCTGCGGCAATCGAGGGGGCTGCCATTGCGTGGACGGCGGGCTTTGGTGTGGTCGTCAATGGCTTCACGGCGTGGCTCTTCATGAAGGATCGCAAGAAGGATCTGAACGTCAAGGGTGCCTACCTTCACATGGCTGCCGATGCCTTGGTTTCGGTGGGGGTTGTGGTGTCGGGCGTGGTGATCGCGTTGACGGGTTGGACGATTGTCGATCCAATTGTGGGTCTGGTGATTGCAGCGATCATCGTGATCTCTGTTTGGTCGCTTACGCGCGATAGTTTGCGCTTGTCGCTCGACGGCGTACCTGCCGATCTGGATGCCGAGGCGGTGGTGGCTGCCATGTGTCACGTCGAGGGGGTTGCGGCGGTGCATCACATCCATATATGGGCGATCAGCACCACGGAAAACGCCTTGACGGCGCACGTAGTGCTGGTCGATTTGAATCGGCTTGAGCCGCTCAAGCAGGAGCTAAAAATGCTGCTGCATGGTATGAATATTCACCATGTGACACTCGAAATGGAGTCTCCCGAAGCGCATTGCGATGATGCACACGGCGGCATCAGCGGTGAGTGATCTGCTCTATACAACCTTTTGTAGCTCAGGCGGAAGCGTAAGTGTGCGACACTTTATTTCGGCAAGGCGTTGACGTCCCGTCGAGGTGAGAGAGAAGAACATTTGACGTTTGTCTGCCCTTCCCAGTGTACGCGAAAGATAGCCTTTCTGCTCTGCTGATTTGATAACTTTTGAAGTATTTGACAGACTAAGTCCCAGCAAATGGGCAATTTCGCCCGAAGCCATACACTCCGTGTGCGAGAGGCTACACAGCAGCATTCCCTCATTTAGTCCGAGGTTGTATTGCTTCTGAAAAGCGACTTCGTACTGCATAATTGCGCGGTATAGATTCCGAATTTTACAGAGTGTCTCCATGCGTTGTCTCTTTGTGTATTGCCTGCATTCCACAGTGTGTCATACATTTACCGCATTCGATACACCGCTCTGCGTCTATTGTGGGCAGCCCCATTCTGTCTTGGCTGATCGCCTCGGCTGGACAAAGGGGAATTAAGGGACAGCGGTGGTTCTGCGGACACAGATTTGGATCAATTATATATGCCATAGCTCTCTATTTTTCAAGTAAAATAGTGTTAATCAACTTTCTAAGCTTCGTTTTGGACGGTGCGCCTTCCATGATTTTCGGCTTGCCCGTCATGGGGATGAAGAACAGCGTCGGAGTGGCGCTGATGTTAAAGACGTTAGCTAATTTTCGCTCTTTCTCGAGGTCAATTTTGTAGATATAGATCTGATCGCCATACTCGGCAGCCAGCTCTTTCAGTATGGGCGCGAGGGCTTTGCAAGGTCCGCACCATGTGGCGTAGAATTCGACCAGAGCGGGTTTGTCGCCCAGATACTTCCAGTCTGAGACGGCTGTTGTGATGTCAGCCACCTTGGTATTGAATTCTGCCGTGGTCATCTCAATGGGCTTTGCTGGCTTCTTAACTACCTGCTCCTCTTCCGATTCGTTAGAGCAACCGATCAATACCAAACTCATAAATAGAGCTGCGAAAAGTGATTTCTTCATTGTTCATTGTTTTTTAAAATCACTGCAAAGATATATAAAAATTCAAATGGAACAAATATCCAATGGAAATAAATAAAATCTCTTCTAAAGGGATCTCCTCGTTAAAATTGAACAGATTCTAAGATTTGTTTCGTAACTTTGCATCGCTTAAACGCTTTGAATACTATGAAAACCGACTTCTTGGTTATTGGTTCAGGTGCAGCGGGTCTGAGCTTCGCACTGAAGGCTGCGGCTTCTGGTCACGTCACAATCGTCACCAAGGGCGAGATGAACGAGTGCAACACCAACTACGCGCAGGGTGGCATTTGTTCGGTGACTTATGCTCCCGATACGTTCGAAAAGCACATCCATGACACGCTCGTATGCGGCGCGGGAAAGTGCGACAAAACAGCTGTGGAGCTGGTGGTGCGACGTGCGCCTGAGTTGATTCGCAACTTGATTGAGTGGGGTACGCGCTTCGACAAAACTCCCGATGGACGGTTCGAACTCAACCGCGAGGGAGGTCACTCCGAACACCGCATCCTTCACCATGAGGATCTGACGGGTGCCGAAATTGAGCGCGCGCTGATCCAGTCCGTACGCGAACATCCAAATATCACGGTTCTCGAACACCACTTCGCCATTGACCTGCTGACGCAGCACCACTTGGGGGAGTTTGTCACGCGCCACACGCGCGGCTTGGCATGCTTCGGCGCCTATGTGCTGAACCTGCAAACCAACGAAATTGAGACCATGTTGGCGAAGTTCACCGTCGTGGCGACGGGTGGCTGCGGCAACATCTACTCCTCGACAACCAACCCCGTCGTGGCGACGGGCGACGGAATTGCCATGTGCCACCGCGCCAAGGCGATCACCGAAAATATGGAATTTATTCAGTTCCACCCCACCTCGCTCTACAATCCGGGCGAGAAACCTAACTTCTTGATTACGGAGGCTATGCGTGGCTTTGGGGCGATCCTGCGCTTGCAGAATGGAGCGGAATTTATGGACAAATACCACCCCATGGCATCCCTCGCACCCCGCGATATTGTGGCGCGCGCGATCTACAAGGAGATGACCAAGCGCGGCGAAGATTTTGTCTACCTCGACGTGACGCACAAAGATGCCGAGGCGGTGCGTAGCCACTTCCCGAACATCTATGAAAAGTGCCTGACCATCGGGGTCGACATCACCAAACAGTGGATCCCTGTCACACCAGCGGCGCATTATTGCTGCGGCGGCGTGAAGGTCGACACCAACGGCGAGACCAACGTCAAGCACCTCTACGCCTTGGGCGAAACCTCCTGCACGGGGCTGCATGGCGCCAATCGACTGGCATCCAACTCGCTGATCGAGGCGCTGGTCTATGCCGATCAAGCGGCGTATCACGCAGCGCAACTGCTTGATAATGTGGACTCACAGGAGGGTATTCCCGACTGGGACTTCGAGGGGACACAGCACACCGAGGAGATGTTGCTCATCATCCAGTCCAAGCGCGAGATGCAATCCATACTGACCAACTATGTGGGCATCGTGCGCTCGAACCTCTCGCTCAAGCGCGCCATGCACCGCCTTGAGATCCTTTGGCAGGAGACCGAGGAGCTATACACTAAGACCAAACCCAACCGCGAGTTGTGCGAATTGCGCAATATGATCGCGGTGGCTTACCTTGTGATTAAACACGGCCGCGAACTCAAAGAGTCTGTGGGTCTGCACTATAACACCGATTACACCCACACTGAGATCCCTAATTAATGACATTACAAGAAGAAATTACGCGTCGGCGCACGTTTGCCGTCATCGCACACCCCGATGCGGGTAAGACCACCCTCACCGAGAAATTGCTCCTCTTTGGTGGCGCAATTCACGTTGCAGGCGCTGTGAAAAGCAATAAAATCAAGAAGGGAGCAACCTCCGACTTCATGGAGATCGAGCGGCAACGCGGAATTTCGGTGGCAACGTCGGTCATGGGATTTGAGTATAAAGGGGTGAAAATCAACATCCTCGATACCCCCGGTCACGAGGATTTTGCCGAGGATACGTTCCGCACCCTCACCGCGGTCGACTCGGTGATTATCGTGATCGACGGCGCCAAGGGCGTGGAGAACCAAACCCGCAAACTCATGGAGGTGTGCCGTATGCGCAACACCCCTGTGATCGTGTTTATCAATAAGTTAGATCGACCAAGCAAAGATCCTTTCGACCTGCTGGACGAGGTGGAAAAGGAGCTGCACATCCGCGTGCGTCCTTTGGCATTTCCCATTTCTAATGGCGCAACCTTCAAGGGTGTCTACAATATTTACGAGAAAAATCTGTCGCTCTTCACCTCCGACGAGAAGCAGACGGCCGATGCTTCGACGACCGATATTAGTGACCTTTCGTCCTCTGTGTTAGATGATTGCGTCGGTGAGCGATATGCTACCCAGTTGCGTGGTGACCTCGAATTGGTCGAGGGTGTCTACGATGTTTTCGATCGCGATGCCTACTTGCAAGGCAAGTTAGCCCCCGTATTTTTCGGTTCGGCAGTCAACAATTTTGGCGTGCGCGAGCTGCTCGATTGCTTCGCGCGCATTGCCCCTTCGCCCTGCCCCGCTCCGACCGAAACGCGGGTTGTGGAGCCTCTGGAGCCGAAAATGACGGGCTTTGTCTTTAAGATTCACGCCAACATGGATCCCAACCACCGCGACCGCATCGCCTTTTTGAAGATCTGTTCGGGCGTCTTCGAACGCAACAAAAACTACCTGCACGTGCGCAGTGGCAAGCAGCTGAAATTCTCGTCGCCGACGGCATTCATGGCGGAGAAAAAATCGGTCATCGACTTTGCCTATCCGGGCGATATTGTGGGTCTGCACGATACGGGAAACTTCGTGATTGGCGACACGTTTACCGAGGGTGAAAAGCTGAAATTCACAGGCATCCCGTCGTTTGCCCCTGAGCAATTCCGCTATATCGAAAATGCTGATCCGCTGAAATTCAAACAGTTGTCGAAGGGTATAGACCAACTTATGGACGAAGGTGTGGCGCAGCTCTTCACTTCGGGTCTCAACGGACGCCACATCATCGGCACGGTGGGCGCGTTGCAATTCGAGGTCATCCAATATCGACTCGAACACGAGTATAACGCCGCGTGTCGGTGGGAGCCAATTTCGATCTACAAGGCTTGTTGGATCGAGAGTGATAACGCCGTGCAGTTGGACGATTTCAAGCGTCGCAAGCACACCAACATGGCGACAGACAAACATGGTCGCGATGTTTTCCTTGCCGATACGAGCTATTCACTCGCCTTGGCGCAGCAGAATTTCAAGGATATACGCTTCCACTTCACCACTGAATTCTAAAAAACCGCTTTTAAGATAAAAAGTCGCTCCAAATGGAGCGACTTTTTTTATGGATAACGACTTTTCGGGGGGCGTTACAATTTGGGCAACGTGGGGTTGCGATGCTCCGAGTAGCGTAGGACGACCTCGCGGATGAAGTCGGCAAATTCACGTATTTCGTCATTCGTCAGCAGCGCGGGGTAGCTCATCAGCACCAACTGGTGGGTTAAGAACGGCTCGCGGAACGAGGGGTGAAGATACTCCTGCGGGTTGGCGACAAAGCCCAGACGCTCGTAAAAAACTTTTCTGCGCTTCGAAATATCGTCGATCGGGGGGTCAATTTCGAGGATTACCCCTTTGATTTTAGCACAAAATTGCGTGAGAACCTTCGATCCCATGTTTGCGTTACGCAGCTCAGGGATGATCGCCAGATGTTCGCCATAGTAAAATTCGTTGCGCCAGCGCCAGTAGTAGAAGATGCCGATCAACTTGTCGTCGAGCCAGATTCCTTCTGCCGCAAAACGCGGATCTTTCATCGCTTGTAGATGATCTTCGAGCGAACGTATCTCCTTGTATGGAAATGAGTTCTGATATAGTTCCCATGCTTCGTCCCAGCCTTTGTTTGTGGGCGAATTGAAGGGGATGAATTGAATGTTGGATTCCATATAGTTTTTGATTTGCCGCAAGGTAGTACAATTTTTTCAAAATCAAATCATCGTGAACGCTTTTCTGCGTTGCGACTGATTTTCCCACCAGATTTTAATTATATTCCATTAGATATTTGTTCCATTGGAATATAATACATATCTTTGTGGCATCTTAATAAAAGGAAGCATGAAAAACTTTATAAAATCGAACCTGCTCTACCTGATAGGTGGAGCGTTGGGAGCAATCGGAGGCTATGTCTATTACGCTGTGGTGGGTTGCCAAAGCGGAACCTGCCCCATTACCGCATCGCCCGTGATGAGTGTGCTGTGGGGTGCAGCGATGGGCGGATTAATACTCAGTATGTTTAATAAAAAGAAGAAAAAAGATGAAAACAACCATTAATGTAGAGAATATCCGCTGCGGTGGATGCTCCAATTCAATTCATAAATCATTGGCGGCACTGACTGGAGTTTTCGGTGTCGAGGTAGATATTCCCAAGGGAAAGATCACCATAGAACACACGGACGAGGTGCAGCGAGAGCAGATGACAGCCAAACTACTCTCCATGGGCTATCCCGAAGTGGGGACAGCCAAGGGTTTTCAGGCGATCAAGGCGGGGGCAACCTCTCTGGTTAGTTGTGCAATTGGCAAAATAACAAAGTAACCGTATGAAAAAGACCCTATTTCTGCTCATGGCAGCACTCTCATTCGCCTCGTGCATGGGACAACAAACAACAAAAAATGATAACCAAAAAAGTACAGATATGAAAACAGTTCATTTGACAAAAGCGGAGTTCGTGACCAAGGTGGCTAATTTGGACTCCAAGACATGGAAATATTTAGGCGACAAGCCTGCCCTGATCGACTTCTACGCCTCGTGGT
>JAVXFC010000079.1:0-7270 GCA_036658095.1 Alistipes sp.
AAATGAGGATTTACAGGGCGGAAACTGGGGCAAAAAGAGCCGAAAAGAGCGAGATTAATAAATTCAAAACAGCTTCTTATTTTTTGATGAGCGAGTGGTCGAGACACGCCTTGAGTTCGGCGGGGATGACGGGTTTGGTAAGGAAGCCGTTGCAACCCGCCTCCTCCGCCATACGGCGATCACTATCGAAGGCATAGGCTGTCTGCATGATAACGGGCAACAAGCAGCCGCGTTTGCGAATTTCGCGCAGCGCCTCGATGCCGTCCATTTCGGGCATTTTTATATCCATTAAAATCGCATCAGGAAGATGTGCAAAGGTCATATCGACCGCCTGACGACCGTTTTTTGCCCACAATAAATCATAGTCACGGCGAAGAATTATTTCCAGCAATTTGTAGTTGCTCTCCACATCTTCAGCGATCAAAATCAGGGGACGTTTTTCTCCCGTTACAACAGTTTCGTTCATATTTAGCCTTTTTCAAAGTCAAAGGTAGTAAAAAAAAATGCGTTTATGTTTACTTCACACCATTTTTCTCAAAAACACACCTCTTCATCCTCGCTGCATTGGATCATTGTGGTCGCCGCCTCGATCACCGCTTCATACTCGTAGCCCAGCGATAGTCCGTAGCGTATGAGTTTGGTTTTTAGCTCGTAGGGAGTGGCGCATTTTGCCGTTTTAGCCTTGCGCAGCAGCTGCGTGCGCAGCCGTTCGAGCGTTGCCACGGGATCGGTCGTCGCCAGTGCCGCGTCGATCAGCGGGCGAGCAACCCCCTTGCGTTGCAGTGCTGTGCGAATTTTGTAAGCACCCCACCCGCTCAGGTTTGTTTTTTCGCGCACAAAGGCACCTGTGTATCGTTCGTCATCTATAAAGCGCTGATCGAGCAGCTTTTGCAACACACCCTGTCGCGCCGTCTCCTCCACGCCCCACGTACGCATGAGCCGCAGAGCATCGCCCGACGACTTTTCGGCACGGGCGCAGAGCCGCATGAGCGAAGTCAGCGCCTGCTCTGGCGTTTTCGGGCGCCGCTCCTTGGGTTTTACTGTTTTTTCCGACCACATACCATGCGCGGTTTATCGTTGAAATCGCGACGTAGCGCCACCTCGCAAAACCCCTCGGCACGTAGCAGGTCGCAGACTTCGTCGCTGAAATTTTCGTGTATTTCGTAGTAGAGCCGCCCGCCCGGAGTGAGTCGCTCATGCGCCGCACGAGCAATGGCTCGATAGAAGAGCAGCGGATCGGTATCGGGGACAAAGAGCGCCCCGTCGGGTTCATAATCGGTCACATTGACCCGCATCGCCGCCCGCTCGGCGTGTGGAATGTAGGGCGGATTGGAGACGATCACATCGAACCATTCGGGGAAAACGGTCGTCAAATCGCGCAACGCATCGGCACGGCGGAACTCGACTGCGAGGTGCAGTGCCGCCCCATTTTCACGAGCCACAACGAGCGCTTCGTCCGAAATATCTGCACCAAAAACTGCCGCATACGGCAGTCGCGATTGGAGTGCGAGGGCAATGCAACCACTCCCCGTTCCGACGTCGAGCAAGCGCGTGGCAGCGGGGTTTTCACGCACCACCCACTCCACCAGCTCTTCGGTCTCAGGGCGGGGAATAAGCACCCCCTCGCGCACACCGATGCGCAGGTCACAGAACTCCGCAAAGCCCAGTACATATTGCAAGGGTCTGCCCGCAGTAAGCTCACGCTCAACATCTTCCAGTCCATGAATTTCGAGCGCACATTCGGGGTCAACCAGTAGATCCGTCGTCCGAAGACCCGACAACTCCGCCACCGCAAGGAGGGCAATTTGCCGCGCCTCACGCGCCCCATAGAGGGCTTTCAGAGGGGCAGCAAGGCGTTGAACAAGTTGGCGACGGGTATTCATCGGTCTATAAAGTTAAGTCAGCCAACGCAATAGCCACCGCAGCTTCGACCACCACCGCCGCACGCAGCGCAATGCAGGTGTCGTGTCGTCCGCGCAGGGATAGCGGTTCAACACGCTGATTCGCAAAATTATAGGTCATTTGTTCGCACGCGATGCTGGGCGTCGGTTTCACCGCCACGCGCACCACGATTTCGTTGCCATTGGCCATGCCGCCATTGATGCCGCCGTCGTGGTTGGTCGCAGTGTGTCCCGCGCCGTCGATGATCCGATCGTTGTTCTGCGAACCACGCACACGCGCCGCACCAAAACCCGCACCGAACTCGACCCCCTTGACGGCAGGGATCGAAAACAGCAGGTGGCTCATGAGGCTCTCCACCGAATCGAAGAGGGGTTCGCCCACCCCCACGCACACACCCGTCACGCGGCATTCGACGATGCCCCCCACCGAGTCTCCCGCACGTTGTGCCTCGGCTATAACCTCGTCGAAACGCGCCGCATCGCACTCACCACCAACCTCAAGGAGCTGCGTGGAGAAGGTCACTGCGGGATCTAAACATTTTTTCGCCACCACCCCCGCGGCAACCAACCCCACGGTCAGCCGCCCCGAAAAGTGACCTCCACCGCGCGGATCGTTCCAGCCGTCCGCCTTGCAGTGTGCCACCCGATCGGCGTGCGAAGGGCGGCAGTGATCCGCCGTGGCGGCATAATCCGCGGCACGCGTATCGGCATTCACAAAGGTGATCGCCAGCGGCGCTCCCGTGGTATGGTCGTTGTAAACACCTGAACAGAGGCAAGGTCGGTCTTGCTCGCAGCGCGCTGTTGTCCCCGCGGCGCCACTCCGACGTCGCGCCAAATCGGCTTCGAAATCGGCAGCCGTCAGCGCCACGCCAGCAGGCACGCCGTCCACGACCACGCCAACCTCGGCGCCATGCGACTCGCCCCAGATCGTGAGTCGAAAATTCTGTCCAAATGTATTCATCGTACTCGTAATTTTTCCAATTCTTCAAAAAAGTCGGGGTAGCTCTTCGAGACACACTCCGCCCCCTCGATCGTCACCGCGCCGTCCGAACGCAATGCTGCCACCGCCAGCGACATCGCCATGCGATGGTCGTCGTGGCTCGAAACACACGCTGAGTGGATCGCCCCACCACGGATCTTCATCACATCTTCGGTTTGCATATCGACCTCGATACCCAGCTTGGTGTACTCCTCGCGAATTGCCTCGGCCCGATTACTCTCCTTGTGCATCAGGCGATGCGTGCCATGCAGCACACTCACCCCCTCGGCTGCCGCAGCCAACGCCGCTAAAGCGGGAAAGAGATCGGGGCAGTCGGTGGCATCGAACTCGAACGCCTGCAATGGGCGTTGCGAGGCGGTGATGCTCTCCGCTTCGCAAACCAAGGCGGCACCTGCCCGTTCGAGTGCTGTGCAAATAGCGGTATCGGCCTGCTTCGAGAGCATCGGCAAGTTGCGCACGCAGACCTCACCCGCAGTGGCTCCCGCCACCAGCAGCATGGCCGCCGCGCCCCAGTCGCCCTCGATATTCATCGTCGTGGGGGTGTAGTGCTGTCCCCCTTCGATGAAAAATTCCTCGTACTCTTTGTGGCAAATATCGACCCCAAAACGGCGTGCCGTGTCGATCGTCATATCTATATAAGGTGTGGATACAGGATTCAAAACATGGATCGTGGTGTCGGCAGCTGCCAACGGCAACGCCAAGAGCAGCCCCGTAACAAACTGCGATGAGAGCGAGCCGTCGACCGTGATCTCACCCCCGCGGATCGCCCCACACACCTCGATCGGCAGGAACCCGTCGTTGTCGTAGACCTCGACGCCCAACCCACGCAGAGGATCGATCATCATCGACATCGGACGCGTGAGCAGCGTCCCCTCGCCCACCACCGTGATCGGCGTGTGCGCCAGTGCGGCAATGGGCGTGAAGAGCCGAGTGGCTAATCCCGATTGCCCGACGGGGAGGATGTGTGCGCGCGGTGCGAGTCCGCCGTCGACGGTCAGTGTGGTTGAATCGACGCGCGCGACCTGCGCCCCCAATGCCTCGATGCAACGCAGCGCAGAGCGCGTATCGTCACAAAATTCGAGGTTGTGTAACACCGAGACACCCTCGGCAAGCAGCGACGCCGCCAAGGCGCGTTGCGCATAACTTTTGGAGCAAGGAGGTGTAAGTGTACCCTGCACACGCCCCAAAGGAACCGTTTTATTCATCGATATTTTTTCTATTCAACATATCTTGGGTCGCCTGATGGTTGTGTTTCAACTCGAAGTGCTGTCCAAGGTAGACTTTGCGCACCATCTCATCGGCAGCCAACTCCTCCGCCGTACCTGTTTTGAGGATGCGCCCCTCGTAGAGCAGGTAGGTTCGGTCGGTAATGGCGAGGGTCTCATCGACGTTGTGGTCGGTGATGATGACCCCGATATTCTTGTGTTTGAGGGTTGCCACAATGCTCTGGATGTCCTCCACGGCAATCGGGTCGACTCCCGCAAAAGGTTCATCGAGCAGGATGAACGAAGGGTTGATCGCCACCGCACGCGCAATCTCGGTACGTCGACGCTCACCGCCCGACAGCTGGATACCCATACTCTTGCGCACCTTCTGCAAGCGAAACTCCTCGATGAGTGATTCGACACGATCACGCTGATACTCTTTTGATTGTGAAGTCATTTCGAGAACCGCGCGGATGTTGTCCTCCACACTCAGGTGGCGGAATACCGATGCCTCCTGCGCCAGATATCCCACGCCCAACTGGGCGCGCTTGTAGACAGGCAGGTCGGTCAACTCGTGAACCTTTCCGTCGTTGTCCTCAAGGAATATTTTGCCCTCGTTGGGGGTGATTAGCCCCACAATCATGTAGAAAGTGGTGGTCTTGCCTGCACCGTTTGGACCTAACAATCCAACGATTTCACCCTGTCGCACGTCGATTGAAACGTGGTCGACAACGGTGCGTGTTTTATACTTTTTGACAAGTTCGCTTGTGAAGAGCCTCATTTTTATATTAATTTTTTACAAAGTTATGTTTTTTTCCGAAAAGTTTTTTATCTTTACGTTGAATTTCACCTTTTGATAGACAATAAAGATTTTTAGAAGCATAATGGAACAATACGAAGGAGCTGTGCTACACGATAAACTGAAAGAATATTTCGGTTTCTCGTCGTTCAAAGGCAATCAGGAAGCCGTGATTAGAAATGTGTTAGCTGGCAAAGACACATTCGTACTGATGCCTACGGGTGGCGGTAAGTCGCTGTGTTACCAGTTGCCGGCGATGGTTATGGACGGCGTGGCGATCATCATCTCACCACTGATAGCCCTGATGAAAAACCAAGTTGATGCCATGCGTGCCTTCTCTGCTGAGTCGGGCATCGCCCATTTTCTCAATTCATCGCTCAACAAGACCGCCGTGGCGCAGGTGCGCGAAGATGTGTTGTCGGGCAAGACCAAATTGCTTTACTTCGCCCCAGAATCCCTCACCAAAGAGGACAATGTGGCATTCTTGCGCAAGATCAAAGTTTCGTTCTACGCCATCGACGAGGCGCACTGCATTTCGGAATGGGGACATGATTTCCGCCCTGAGTACCGACGTATACGTCCCATAATCAACGAGATAGGCAACGCGCCACTGATTGCCCTTACCGCCACAGCCACCCCCAAGGTGCAGCTCGACATCCAGAAAAACCTCGGTATGAGCGAAGCTGCCGTCTTCCGCTCGTCGTTCAACCGCCCCAACCTCTACTACGAGATACGTCCCAAACACAACGTGGACTACGACATCATCCGCTTCATCAAGCAGAATGAGGGTAAAAGTGGCATCATCTACTGCTTGAGCCGCAAGAAAGTCGAGGAGCTGACCGAGCTACTACTGGCAAATGGCATCAAAGCCCGCGCCTACCATGCTGGCATGGACGCCGCCACGCGCGTAATCAACCAAGACGACTTCCTCATGGAGCGCGTGGATGTGATCGTCGCCACAATCGCCTTCGGCATGGGCATCGACAAACCCGACGTGCGCTATGTGATCCACTACGACATTCCCAAATCACTCGAAGGCTACTACCAAGAGACTGGACGCGCAGGACGCGACGGCGGCGAGGGTTACTGTCTGACGTTTTATAGCTACAAAGATATTCAGAAACTCGAAAAATTCATGCAGGGCAAGCCTATTGCCGAGCAGGAGATCGGCAAGTTGCTGCTGTTGGAGACCGTTTCGTATGCCGAGAGTTCCATATGCCGACGCAAAACGCTGCTCCACTACTTCGGCGAGGAGTACACCGAGGAGAACTGCGGCTGCTGCGACAACTGCCGCAATCCGAAGCCCAAGATCGAAGCCAAAAACGACCTGCGTATGGCACTCGAAGCACTGCGTGAAATTGGCGATAAATTCAAAGTAGACCACCTCATTTCGCTGCTCACGGGCAAGACCACCGCCCTGATCAAAAGCTATGGTCACAACAAAAGCAAGTGGTTCGGAGCAGGCGAGGAGCATGATCCGAAATATTGGGGTGCTGTGATGCGCCAATCGCTGATTCTGGGGTTGGTGGACAAAAATATCGAAAATTACGGACTGATCTCGATCAACGCCAAGGGCGAACAGTTTATCACCATGCCCTTCTCGGTGACCGTCACGCTGGACCACAATTACGACGAAATGGAGAAGGATAACGATGCCTCGGCACCTATGGGTAAAGGTGGCGTTGCCGACGAAGAGCTGTTTGCCATGCTCAAAGATCTGCGAAAGAAAGTTTCGAAGAAACACGACCTGCCCCCCTTTGTCATCTTCCAAGATCCCTCCTTGGAGGATATGTCGGTGCAGTATCCGATCACCATCGAGGAGCTGCAAAGCGTCTCGGGTGTGGGTGTGGGCAAAGCCAAAAAATTTGGCGAGGAGTTCATCAAGCTCATCAAAACCTACGTCGACGAGAAGGAGATCATTCGACCCCAAGATATGGTGGTTAAGTCGGTGGGTAACCGATCGGGAAGCAAGATTTTCATCATTCAGGCGATCGACCGCAAAATGGATTTCGAGGATATAGCACGCGCTAAAGATCTCGATTTCGACGAGCTGCTCACCGAGATCGAGGGCATCGTCAATTCAGGCACGACACTCGACATTTCGTACTACCTCGCGCAATTTATGGACGAGGACAAAATCGACGATATATACCTATATTTTAAGGAGGACGCCCAAAGCGACTCTCTCGAAGCAGCTATCGAGGAGTTGGGAGGCGACTACACTGAGGAAGAGATCCGCTTGGTACGCATAAAATTCATGTGCGAACAAGGTAATTAATTGTTAGAAACTGTTTTGAATTTATTAATCTCGCTCTTTTCGGCTCTTTTTGCCCCAGTTTCCGCCCTGTAAATCCTCATTTAGCTC
>JAVXFC010000080.1:0-7181 GCA_036658095.1 Alistipes sp.
TGTCGCTCAGCATATTGGCACACACCACGGGAAAGTCGACGTAGCGAATCATGTTGCCCAGCACGGCGTGTCCCGCATCAAATTCGTGGTTGCCCAACGTCGCCACATCAAACTCCAAGCGGTTCATCAGCTCCAGCATCGGACGCCGATTTTCTGCCATATCGACGTAGGCATTGCCCGTCCAGCGGTCGCCCGCATCGACCAAAAAGACGATTTGCGCCGTGTCGCGACACGCCTCGACGGCAGTCGCCAACTGTGGAAAATTATTAATGGTGGCGTGCATATCGTTCGTCGAGAGGAGGATAGCTGTGCGCTGTGGTGCGCACGACACCCCAATCAAGAGGGCGCATAGCAGAACGCTGTGTAAAATATTTTTCATCATCGGTCGTTAAAAATAAAATCAATTTGTCAAATATACGAATTAAATTGGTATCTTTACACACCATTATTCGGAAAATAATTATGTCGGATATTATCAAAGTCGTGTGCGAAAACATCGACGATACCCTTGAGGTGACTATGGGAACTACGCTCAATGCAGTGGCAGAAAAGCTGGGGCTGCAAAACGCACATCCATTTTTAGCGGCATTAGTCAACAACCACATCAAAGAGCTAAACTACAAAATATATACCCCCGCCACACTGCATTTTGTGGACATCACGTCGTTCGAGGGCATTCGAGTCTACCAACGCACGGCGTGGTTCACCCTGCAAAAGGCAGTCCGCAATCTCTACCCCAATCGTAAATTTTACATTCGCCACTCCATGGGTAGCGGCTTTTACTGCGAAGTCGAGGGGGTGGACAAATTTACACCCACAGATGCCGACGCCCTGCGCCGCCATATGCACGAAATCGTGGATCAGAACATCCCAATCGAACGCACCAAGGCGCTGACCTCCGAGGTGCGCGCACGCTACCAAGCACAAGGACTGGACGACAAGGTCGCCCTGCTCGACACGCGCCCCCGACTATATAGCGAACTCTACACCCTCGACGGACTGGCAAGTTATTTCTATGGCTCGCTTGCCCCCTCAACGGGCTACGTCACCCTCTTCGACATCGAACCTTACTACAAAGGCTTCTACCTTGCCCTTCCACTCCGAACGGCACCCGATAAAATAGGGGCTAATATTCATCGCGACAAGATGTTCGACATCTTCCGCGAGTACCAATCGTGGGTCAACATCATGGGCGTGCCGACCGTGGGTGACGTCAATTCGAAAATTCTGTCGCACGATGCGGGTGGCTTCATCAAGGTTGCCGAGGCATTCCACGAACGCAAATTAGCCGCCATAGCCGACACCGTCGCCGAAGCCAACGCCTCGCATGGCACACGCATGGTGCTAATTTCGGGACCTTCGTCAAGCGGCAAGACCACCTCCGCCAGACGTCTGAGCATCCAGTTGGGCGTGCTGGGGCTGAAACCCGTACTTATTTCACTCGACGATTACTTCGTCGATCGCAAGAAGACCCCCAAAGACGAAAATGGCGAGTATGACTACGAAGCCCTTGAAGCAATCGACATCGAACTCTTCAACAGCCACTTGCGTCGTTTGATGCAGGGCGAGAGCGTCGATATTCCGCGCTACGACTTCATCACAGGCAAACGCCAGTGGCACAAGACAGCGCTAACACTCGACAAACGGTCGATTCTGATCATCGAGGGGATCCATGGACTCAATCCGCGCCTGACGCCCAGCATCCCCGATGCTCAGAAGTTCAAGATCTACGTCTCGTGCTTCACCTCGGTGGCAATGGACAACGTCTCGCGCATCTCGACCACCGACAACCGCCTGCTGCGCCGCCTGACGCGCGACTTCACACAGCGTGGCGCTGATGCCGAAGCAACTCTTTCGCGCTGGGCAAGCGTCCGCCGCGGCGAGGAGAAACACATTTTCCCCTATCAGGAGAATGCCGACGTGATGTTCAACTCATCCCTTTTCTACGAAATTTCGGTGCTACGCTACTTCGCCGAGCCGATCTTGCGCACCGTTCCCGACACCATACCCGAGTACGACGAGGCGCGCCGCATGCTCAAATTTCTCGATAATTTCACCCCTCTTGCCCCCGACGAAATACCCCCCACGTCGATCCTTCGCGAGTTCATCGGCGGCAGCAGCTTCCACTACTAAACAGACGCGCACATCATGAAAAATTATAATTTAGGATTCATTTCAGATCAACATATTTTCGAACACGTCAAACAAACGGTCTTGCTTTATCGCAATTACATCAACTTGAAACAATTCAACGCGAATATTATCGACCCCATAAAACTGACCTTTGACACGAAGGTGTACGGAAAATCATTTGAGGAAATTATCGAAGCTGAGTGTATTCGACAAATAGACAAGACAAACTCAAACCATATTGGATATTTCCACCAAAACTTATTCAAATACATTGGCAATGGCTGGGAGGTTCCCGAAAAAGGTTTTGATATTATCAACACGGATCGCCATATCTATGCAGAACTCAAGAATAAACACAATACGATGAACAGCAATGCCGCCAAATCGGTTTATATGCACATGCAAGATAAAATTCTGCATGATGATCAGGCTGTATGTATGTTGGTAGAGGTAATTGCTACGAAATCACAAGATACACCATGGTACAAAGATGGGTTGTCTCATCGAAACATCAGACGCGTCTCTATGGATAAATTTTACAACATTGTATTTGATGACGACCATGCGTTTTATAAATTATGCAAAGCTCTGCCCGACATTTTGGAGGATGTTGTGAAGGAGTTGCAGCAAAATGGCATACACAACAGTGTCTATCAAGAGTTGCACAAATTATCTCCAGACACCTTAAAAAGTTTATATTTACTCTCTTTCAAAACTTACGACGGGTTTAATTGCCACGAAAAATAATGGAACAATTTATCTCTGCAAGTAATTTTGCTGATATTATGGGCGTATCGAAAGCTACTCTTCAGAAATGGGAAGCAAGCGGTCTGTACACCCCCTGCGTTGTACAAAGTAAGGGCAAAATTTTCGACTTAAAAAAGCTCATGCATATTCCTGCAATCAAAGAAATGGTCGAATCGAATTGGGTGCAAGAGCTACAAGTAGAACCTCTTCGCCCCTACACATCCATTGAGCTTTTTGCTGGGGCAGGCGGTTTGGCTTTGGGCTTAGAAAAAGCTGGGTTTACACCTGTTTTACTCAATGAAAACGATCATAATGCATGTGCCACTCTCCGTGCAAATCGACCAAATTGGCAGATTGCCGAACAAGACGTACGGGAGATTGATTTCACAGCCTATCGCGATCAAATAGATTTCATATCGGGTGGCTTCCCTTGCCAATCTTTTTCTTTTGCAGGCAGACAAGGGGGGTTCAAAGATACAAGAGGGACGCTATTTTTCGAATTAGCTCGTGCAATCAAAGAGATTCAGCCCAAGGTGTTTTTGGGCGAAAATGTCAAGGGGTTGATGACGCACGACCAAGGGAAGACCTTGCAAACCATAAAAAACACGATTCAAGAGTTGGGTTACACCTTAATTGATCCGAAAATTCTAAAGGCAATTAAATATCAAGTTCCTCAAAAAAGAGAGCGCCTTTTATTAATAGGCATCCGAAATGACCTCATGGAAGATGTTGTTTTTCATTGGCCCTCACCCTATCAT
This sequence comes from Alistipes sp., assembly GCA_036658095.1. Lineage (GTDB taxonomy): Bacteria > Bacteroidota > Bacteroidia > Bacteroidales > Rikenellaceae > Alistipes. The sequence continues at coordinate 3,639 of JAVXFC010000080.1, forward strand.
CGGGTCATGACTTTGAAAGACGCTTTTTTCAAAGGCGAGTTGTTTAGTACCGATGTTCCGCCCTCTGAAGGACAGAAATATCCACCTCAAAAAGAAAAAGTACTCAAACAAGTTCCGATGGGCGGATATTGGCGAAACCTACCGCTTGATGTTCAAAAAGAGTATATGGGGGGAAGTTTTGCTCTCGGAGGCGGGAAAACGGGAATGGCTCGTCGCCTATCGTTGGACGAACCCAGCTTAACCCTGACCTGCGCTCCAGCTCAAAAACAGACAGAACGATGCCACCCAATAGAAACCAGACCACTCACCGTCAGAGAATATGCGCGTATTCAAACATTCCCAGACAATTGGACATTCTGTGGATCCACCTCTTCCAAATACAAACAAATCGGCAATGCGGTTCCTGTTAATTTAGCATATGCCGTAGGACGATCATTAATCCGCTTATTAAACGATATTGAAAATCACCATAACAAAGATATAAACCAATAAAAACCAACTATAAAATGTTCGACAAATTTTCCACGCGTCACATCGGCACCAGCCGTGAGAGCGACCTGAAAGCTATGCTGACCACCATTGGCGTCAAATCCGTCGAGGAGTTGATCTCGCAGGTGATCCCCCAATCTATTCGGCTCAAAAAGCCACTATCACTCCCCACCGAGGGGATGAGCGAATATGAGTATGCCACCCACATTCGCGAAATCGCAGAGCGCAACCGCTGCCTACGCTCGTTCATCGGCATGGGCTATTACCCCAATGCCGTCCCCGCAGCCGTTGTGCGCAACGTCTTCGAGAACCCCGCATGGTACACCTCCTACACCCCCTATCAAGCGGAGATTTCGCAAGGGCGCATCGAGGCTCTGCTCAACTTCCAAACGGCGATCATCTCGCTCACGGGCATGGAGATCGGCAACTGCTCGCTGCTCGACGAGGGTACGGCAACTGCCGAGGCGATGTTGATGATGTTTGCCTTGCGCTCGCGCGAGGCGGTCAAAGAGGGGCGCAACCAGCTCTTTGTCGATCGCAACCTCTATCCGCAGACGCTCGACCTGCTGCTCACACGCAGCGAACCCTTCGGCATCGAGCTGATCATCGACGACTACACCGATTACGAATTCACAGGCAAGGAGTTCGGCGCGATCCTGCAATATCCCGCCGCCAATGGCGAGGTGCGCGACTACGCGGCCTTCACCGCCACGGCTCATGCCGCGGGGGCTTTGGTGGCAGTGGCTGCCGACCTGCTCTCGCTCGCGCTGCTCAAAGCTCCCGGCGAGTGGGGTGCTGACATCGTCACTGGCTCGTCGCAACGACTCGGAACCCCCATGGGCTTCGGTGGTCCGAGTGCGGGTTACATGGCTACGCGTGAGGCATTCAAGCGCAATATGCCGGGACGCATCATCGGTGTTTCGGTGGACCGTCTGGGCAACCGCGCGCTGCGTATGTCGCTCCAGATGCGCGAGCAACACATCAAGCGCGAGCGTGCCACCTCGAACATCTGCACCTCGCAGGCACTCATGGCATCCATGGTCGGCTTCTACTGCGTCTACAACGGACCTGAGGGGTTGCGCCGCGCTGCCGACACAGCACACCATGCCGCACTCGCGGTGGCTCGTGCGCTCAAAGCACTCGACTATAAATTAGCTACCCACGCCTTCTTCGACACCCTCGAAATCGAGGCTGAAGCGGCTGTCATTCAATCATTGGCCCTCGATCGTGGCATCAACCTCTTCTACCCCGCCGAGGGACGTGTACGTCTCTCGTTCGACGAGGTGACGACCCCTGCCGAGATCGAGACCGTGATCGGCATCTTCGCCGAGGCTCGCGGACGCAAGCCCAAAGCCGTGAAGAGCGCCCCCGCGGAGCTACTCGCTCCCGCTCTGCTGCGCACCACGGCATACCTCACCGAACCGGTCTTCAACACCTACCGCTGCGAGAGCGAGCTGATGCGTTACATCAAGCGGCTCGAACTGCGCGACATCTCGCTGGCAAACTCGATGATCTCGCTCGGCTCCTGCACCATGAAGCTCAACGCCGCATCGATCATGCAGCCCATATCGCTCGCTGGTTTCCTCAATATGCACCCCTTTGCCCCCGCCGACCAAGCCGAGGGTTACCTGCAATTAATCGCCGATCTGGAACACGATTTGGCGACTATTACGGGCTTTGCCGCCTGCTCGTTGCAACCCAATTCGGGTGCTGCGGGCGAGTATGCAGGTCTGATGGTGATCCGCGCCTACCACCAATCGCGCGGACAAGGCTACCGTAATGTGGTACTGATTCCCGCCTCGGCACACGGCACAAACCCCGCATCGGCAGCCATGGCTGGCATGAAGATCATCACCATTGCCTGTGACGACAAAGGCAATATCGACGTCACGGATCTGGAGGCTAAAGCTCAGGAGTACAGCTCGGAGCTGTGCGGATTGATGGTCACTTATCCTTCAACGCACGGCGTCTTCGAGAGCCGCATTCGCGAGATTGTCGACGCGGTACACGACGCAGGCGGACAAGTCTACATGGACGGTGCGAACATGAACGCACAGGTAGGTCTGACCAATCCGGGCTACATCGGCGCCGACGTCTGCCACCTCAATCTGCACAAGACCTTCGCCATGCCTCACGGTGGTGGTGGTCCGGGTGTCGGCCCGATCTGCGTGGCAGAACACCTGAAGGCATTCCTGCCCTCTCACCCCATTGTTGCCACGGGTGGCGACGAGGGAATCACCGCCGTCTCTTCCTCGCCTTGGGGTTCGGCATCGCTACTCCCCATTACCTATGGTTACATCAAGATGCTCGGCGAAGAGGGGTTGCGTCACGCCACCGAAATGGCGATCGTCAATGCCAACTATATGTCCGCCGCGCTGAAGAGCGAATATCGCACCTACTATTCGGGCGAGACGGGTCGCGTGGGTCACGAGATGATCCTCGACCTGACGTCGTTCAAGCACGACTACAACCTCGACTGCGGCGACATCGCACACCGATTGATGGACTACGGCTTCCACGCCCCCACGCTCTCGTTCCCCGTGCATGAGACCTTGATGGTCGAGCCAACGGAGAGTGAGCCAAAGGCTGAAATGGATCGCTTCATCGAGGCTTTGACGCAGATCAAACGCGAGTGCGAACAAGCGGTGGGTCAAGCGGACAACGTGGTGGTCAATGCCCCCCACACCGCTGCCGAAGTGTGCGGCGAGTGGGCGCATCCCTACACCCGCGAACAGGCAGCCTTCCCTCTGGAGTGGATCCGCCAAGCCAAGTTCTTCCCCTTTGTGACGAAGATCGACAACGGCTATGGCGACCGCAACCTCTGCTGCCGCAACATGGATTAAGAAACTGTTTGGCGCGCAAATTGGAATATTATTTGCTATAAAAGGGGTAAAATGGAGGCATCATTGCAAAATTTGAAGTAAATTTCTACCTTTGTCCAATTATAGTAATCAATTTTGAAAAAATGAAAATAGAAAACAACAAAATGGTCGGTGTGGACTACAAGCTCACCGTCGATGGTCAGATCGCAGATCAATCCCGCCCGGGACAACC
>JAVXFC010000081.1:0-7105 GCA_036658095.1 Alistipes sp.
CGATGTTTGTTTGTGGCCCGAAGAACATCTTGCAGGTCAATTCCGCAAATAACTTTCACTCCGATGTGCTGGTGGTCTCGCCAACCTTGTTGCGGGATTCGCACATCAACACCAAGAACATGATGCCACTCTTCATCGAGTTTGGCAGTCATCCTTGCCTGCCCCTCTCTGGTGCGGACATCATGGCGTTGCACAACCTGATCAAGCAGATTGATACAGAGGTGCAGGTTCCCTCTACGACTTTTTTCACAGCGGAGGTGATTGGTAGCTTGATCTCGGCGGCAATCTCCAAGATTGGCGATATCATGACGCGTTATATGGCTCAACATCCAGAGGTGGAGAGCCTGAAGCGCAATCGTGCTGAGGAGTATTTCAAACAATTTATGTTGTTGCTCGCGGATCACTACAAACAGGAGCGATCGGTGACCTTCTATGCGCGCCAGATGTGCATCACACCCAAATATCTTACGACCCTCATCAAACGATTGAGTGGTAAATCGGTGTCGGGGTGGATTGACGATTACGTGATGTTGGAGGCAAAAACATTGCTCAAGTACTCCACCATGGGTATTCAGGAGATCTCCTACTACCTCAACTTCCCCAACCAATCCTTCTTTGGGAGCTATTTCAAGCGGAATGCAGGGATGTCTCCCTCGCAGTACAAAATAAAATAACGACTATCCGAGGGTCGGATAGCCGTTATTCTGTATTGCCAAGACGATTACTACTCTTCCTCGTCGACCTCTTTCATGTTGTGATAGACGTTCGTTACGTCCTCATCCTCTTCCAGACGATCTACCAATTTTTCGATCGACTCGCGACCCTCTGCATCCAACTCCTTTGTGTCGTTGGGCAGATAGACTGATTCGCCCGAAACGATTTCATACTTGTTATCATCGAGCCACTTTTGGATCGTGCCGAACGATTCGTAGGGGGCGTAGACCGTGATACCGTCCTCCTCTGGATAAAATTCATCGACTCCTAAATCGATCATCTCCAACTCCAACATTTCGGGATCGGTCTCCGCTGCTGCGTGGAATTTGAAGACGCATTTGTGGTCGAACATAAACGCCACGCTGCTACTGTTGCCCAGTGTGCCGCCGCATTTGTTGAAGTGCATGCGGACATTGGCTACCGTACGGTTGGTGTTGTCGGTTGCAGTTTCGACCAAGAAAGCGATGCCGCGAGGTCCATATCCCTCATAGATGACCTCCTTGTAGTCGGCAGCGTCCTTCTCTGTGGCGCGCTTGATGGCGCGTTCGACATTCTCCTTCGGCATATTCTCTGCCTTGGAGTTCTGGATCAAGATGCGCAGGCGCGTGTTGCCGACCACATCGGGACCAGCAGCGCGGACGGCAATTTCGATCTCTTTGCCGAGTTTGGTGAACGTGCGAGCCATATGCCCCCAGCGTTTCATTTTCCTTGCTTTGCGGTATTCAAAAGCTCTTCCCATACTGATTTTATCTTTTTATTCTATTTTTCGTGCCACAAAATTATAAAATAATTCACAATTTACAAAGCAAACGACCTCTTTCGCAACAGCTTGTTTTCTTAAACACAGAATATGCGGAAGTTGCCTTCCGCATATTCTATTGTTGAATCGAATTTTAGCGTTGATACTTAACGATGACCGGTGCGTGCAGCGGTACAAAGTTCTGTGGTATGTTGCGAGCTGCCATAGTGCGTTTCAGCTGCGCTGCCTCGGTAAGATTTACAGCGTCGTACTTCACGAAGTCCTCGTAGTTGTAGACCCAATCTGCGCCGTAAGCCAATTTGTGAATGCGGTAGTAGATTGATTCGCGCGAAGGAGCGTCGAAGCCACCTGTATTTTGGATCATGATCGTGGTGGTATCGCTTGGGCGCCATACGCCTTTGTAATAGGTGTATCCACCTTCAAAGATGCCGATGCCCGTGTTTTTGTAGCGTGGGTCTGTAAGGAACTTACTCCACTTAATTTTTGCAGGTTCGTTGGTGATGTCAATATTCTTAAACCAACCAAAATTTGCAACATTCTCCTTGTAGTCAGTAAGTTCGGTAGCGGGAATGCGTCCATTCTCTTTGTACCAGTATTCGTCAGCGAGTTTTGAGAATCCGTGACCACCCGCCTCGTGAATAAGCAGTTGTGTGAACATCGCCTCGTCGGTTCCCAGTGGGAAGTAGGCAATTGATTTGCCGCGACCCCAGTCATCACCCGTGTGTCCGGGGTGGAACATATAGCAAGTACCTGCGTAGTAAGCTCTGTTCATCATCACGATCACCAAAGCATCTTCGTATTTATTGGCATCCATACCCGGAACTTTGAGGGCATATTGGTCGCATTTTCGGTCGTTACCCCTCACCTCGGTACCTTCGCCGAAGGAGCCTTGGAGTGCTGTTGAACCACCCTCGATGTAGCCCTCGTTGCGTGATACGACGGTTACATAGCTCACATTAAAGAGTTCGCGGAAGGTGGTGTAGGGTTCTTCGGAGAAGAATGCCTCCATGGCTTTGCGCATCGTTTTTTCATAGGTGCCATCGGTAACTTGGCGATCGCTGAAAGCGTCGCCCATGATGATGATGTCGATGCCGTTGCCCTTCGTCGCTTTTTGCAGTTCAACCACCTTGCCGTCTGCCTTGAAATCGGTCGACTCGTAGTTGGTGCCTTGTACTACCGCCACTTCGCGGCGGATCTTGTTGTCTGTGAAGACGATCTTACCCTGGCGGCGTCCCTGCTCTTCGAAAGGAGCGATGCGGAAGCGGAAGGTTTTGGTTGTTAATGAGCGTGATGTAGCGGCGGATTCTATTGGAGTGATCCACTTTTTATCCTCTTTGCCAATCATGTAATCATAGGCGATGTTTGACTCTACGACTACCTCGATTTCACCGCCTGCGAGTGCAACAGCGTAGTTGTCTTGCTTGATTGTCAAGACGTCGCCTGCGCCACGAATGACGTTGATCACCTTGGTCATCGCGCCAGCTGTGAGTGTAATCTTAGCGGTTTGGGTGTCTGAGGTGGTGTTTCCTTGCGCTTGTAGGTTCATGGTCACATCGCCAGCCGTACCTTTCGAAGGGCTGATCGAACACCAATTATCTGCAGCCTCGATCGTTGCCGTCCAGTTTTCGTATGCCGTAAAGTGAACGCGTGCCGATGTTTCCGTCTCTGCGAGCGTAATATTCAGCGATGCGTCGTTGATCGACAGACCGGAGGTTGGAGTGGGGATGGGGTCATCGCCGCCGCATCCCACAAAAAGTACACAAAGTGTACAAAGTAACAATAAGTTCTTCATAGGAGAGAAATAGTTTATTTCGCAAATATAGGGATTCGCTTTCTCTTTTCAAAACTTTTTTACAAAAAACTATGTATTTACGATACTTTGAGTGATTTTGAGACTCATTTCATGGAATATATGTGTATTTTTGCGCCATAAAGTAAAAGCTGATTATGGAGATCAAAGGACAATTTGACCATTTTAATATAAACGTTACGGATCTTGATCGTAGTATATCGTTCTACGTCAAAGCATTGGGACTTCACGAACTTGCGCGCAAGCAAGCTCCCGACGGCTCTTTTGTACTGGTCTATTTGGGCGACGGGCAAAGTGCCTTTCGGCTGGAATTGACGTGGTTGCGCGACCACCAAGGTGCCTATGAACTGGGTGAGAACGAATCTCACCTCTGCTTCCGCGTAGCGGACGACTACGACGAGGTGCGTGTGGCGCATCGCCAAATGGGGGTTATATGTTATGAAAATACAGATATGGGACTCTATTTCATCGCCGATCCCGATGATTACTGGATCGAGATTTTACCAATGAAAAAATAATTGAACATGGAATTGATTGCACAAAATGTGGAAGAGGCAGCCAAGGCGCTGCGCGAGGGGGGGCTGATCCTCTATCCCACAGATACGGTTTGGGGGATTGGTTGCGACGCAACGAACGCCGAAGCCGTAGACAAAATCTATAAACTCAAACGCAGCGAGAACAAAAAGTCGATGTTGGTGCTGTGCGCCTCGTCCGATATGATTGTGCGCTACGTCAACAAAGCGCCCGGCATTGCCTTCGAGGTGTTGGAGATGGCGACCACCCCGTTGACGCTGATTCTTCCGGGGGCGGTGGGCGTTGCGCCCAACCTTATTCCCGAGGAGAAGACCTTGGGGGTTCGTGTTCCCGATCATGAGTTTTGCAGCCGTCTGTTGGCTGCTTTTGGACGTCCTATTGTCTCCACATCCGCCAATATTTCGGGCGAACCTGCCGCTGTGTCGCTGGTCGACGTGTCGCGGGAGATTGTGGATGGGGTCAACTTTGTGGTCAACCCCCGTTGCGAAGGCAAGCCCACCAAGCAACCCTCGTCGATCATCTCCTTTGCCGAGGACGGCAGTATGCACATCATTCGCGAGTAAGCCATGGCACGTACATTAACCACCGCCATTCAGAAGCGGTTCTCGGATATTGACTCTTTTCAACACGTGAATAACGTCTCGCAGCAGATGTATTTCGATGTGGGTAAAATGGACTATTACGACCAAATTTTGGGGGCTGAGGTGTTGCTCGGACGGCTGCGGATCATCACCGTGGCGACCTCGAACTCCTACATTCGCCAGATCCACTTCACCGATACGCCGCGTGTGACGACCACCTGTGAGAAGATTGGTACCAAGAGTATGAACCTCGTGCAGCGCATCTTGTGCGGCGAGGAGGTGTGCAGCGAGAGCCGCTCGGTCATGGTAGCCTTCGACTTTGAGGCGCAGGAGGCACTTCCCGTGCCTGCGGAGTGGTGCGAGCGGATGCTCCGTGACTAAAGCCCACGACCACCAACACCACCCCTGCAAAGATGAGAACCGTGGCGATCAGATTCGCCCGGTCGAACTGTGCCTGCCCGCGAAGGAGTGCCAAAACTCCCGCCACCACGGGCTGGATGTAGCGGTAGAGTGCCGTATGTACCGAGGTGAGCTTCTCCGTGCCGCGGTAGAGGAGATACATAGGTAGCACCGTGCCAAAAATCAGGATGTACCCCAACTCTGTTTGCGCAAAAATCGGTAGACGCAGAAAAGCGGTGTGGTCGATGTAGCGCCAAAAAAAAGGGGCTGTGATCGCCAATCCAATGATGTAGTACCACCCCATGACCACCAACGTGCCGAGCCGTTCGAGCTGCGGTTTGATGATCACCGTGTTGACGGCTATGGCGACCACGGCGCACAGCACCAGTGCATTACCGTATGCCTCGCTGCCGTGTGTCAGTACAAATCCCTTGTCGAAAATCAACATTCCCGCCCCTGCCAAGGCGCACACCACCCCCACCAAACGTAGCCACTGGATCTTTTGGTGTTGGAGGATGTAGGCGGCGATCAGGGTGAAGGCGGGTCCGAGCGTGGCGATGGTCGCCGCGTCGATGGGGGTGGTGTAGGACGACCCCCACAGCAGCAGGTACATCCAGCCATAGACGATGAGCAGCGTGACGATGACGATCGTGCCGAAATCGTGCCATGTGATGCGGTAGGACTGTCGCGAGAAGAGGGCAAAGGGGATGAAAAAGAGGGCGGCAGAGACCACCTGAAGCATGAATATCTGCTCGAAATCGAGGTAGTGACGTGTCAGAGAGACATAGAATGAGAAGTTCGCGCCAAAGAAGAGGTTGGCGAATACAAGATCCAGATTATAACGCAGTTTGCCCATACTTGTCTTGTGTGGCAAGTATTGTGCAAAAGCCTATAAATTTATAAGAAGCTGTTTGAATTTATTCCCGAAAAGAACGAGTCTAATAAATTCAAAACAGCTTCTAAATTCAAAACAGCTTCTTAGAGCAGCGATTCGAGGATCTGAATGGCATTGAGTGCCGCCCCTTTGCGGATCTGATCGCTCACGCACCAGAAAGTCAGTCCATTGGCGCAGGTGATATCTTGACGAATACGCCCTACGAAAACGGGGTCTTTGTCGGCTAAAAACAAAGGCATGGGGTAGACTTTATGAGCAGGGTCGTCCATGACCACCACGCCCGGAGCCTTGGCGAAGGCGTCGCGTGCTTCGGCTGCCGAGACGGGGCGCTCGGTTTCGAGCCAGATGCTCTCGGAGTGGGCGCGCATGACGGGTACGCGGACGCACATGGCCGATACTTCGATGTCGGAGTGCATGATTTTACGCGTCTCGTGGTACATTTTCATCTCCTCCTTGGTGTAGTCGTTGTCGGTGAAGAGGTCGATATGAGGGATGACGTTGTAGGCTAATTGATAAGCAAACTTGTTGACCGTTACGGGTTTGCCCGTTACTAATTCTTCGTTCTCCTGCACCAGTTCCGCCATGGCCGATGCGCCTGCACCGCTGGCAGATTGGTAGGTAGCCACGTGTACGCGGCGGATGTGTGACAGACGGTCGATTGCCTTGAGTGCCACCACCATTTGAATGGTTGTGCAGTTGGGGTTGGCGATGATGTGACGCGGGGCTTGTCGGGCATCCTCGGCATTGACTTCGGGGACAACCAGAGGCACATCGGCATCCATGCGGAAGGCACTCGAATTGTCGATCATCACCGCGCCGTGGCGGGTAATGGTCTCGGCAAATTCGCGCGAGGCGCCTGCTCCTGCCGAGGTCAGGGCGAAATCCACACCGCGGAAGTCGTCGTTGTGTTGCAGCAGTTTGACTGTGATCTCCTTGCCGCGGAAGGTATAGCGACGTCCTGCGCTACGCTCCGAACCGAAGAGCAACAGCTCGTCTATGGGCAGCGGACGCTCCTCCAAAATTCTCAAAAATTCTTGACCGACAGCTCCGCTGGCGCCCACAATCGCAATTTTCATCTTGTTTTATTTTGAAATGTTTTTAATCAAAAAAAGCATCATCGGGATCAATGCCCGCCTCGGTTGCCCGATCGTCACTGGCGGGGCTACAATCGTAGTGTGGCATCTGTGCGGGGCGGATAAACTGATCACTCTTGCTCACTCCCAGCCCCCCGTCGTCGTAGACTTTCGAGAGGAAGTCGCCCACGATAGGCAGTGCCACCACGCCGCCCTCGCCGCGTGATTGGAGGTGTACTTGCTGATCCTCGCCACCAGCCCATGCACCCATGACCAACTTTGGAGTGACGCACATGAACCATGCGTCGCGGTTTTTGTTCGACGTACCGGTCTTGCCAC
>JAVXFC010000082.1:0-7057 GCA_036658095.1 Alistipes sp.
ATTATGTTGGGAACTGCAATGCGCAGAATTTCTTGATTCATCGTCATGACGGTGCAAATATACGGTTATTTCGGTAAAAAAGTAATGTGTTTTATCATTTCTATATAAATCGGTATGCAACGTGTTCATATCACAAAAAATTGAATTACCTTTGCCACATACTTTTTAACATTCACTTATGAAAGATTCAAAAAACGACTCGACGTCTATCTTGTCGCGTTTCGGACGCGACAAAAGGGAACATACCGCGGCTTCGGCTGAGTACGCCGAGCGTCGCCCGCGTTTGCAGCACGATGCTTCCGATTCGGGACATTCATCTTATCGCAAACCGGAGGGTCGCACTTCGTATAATCCGAACTTCACGTCGGAAAATCGACCCACAGGCGGAGACCGTCCGCAGCGTACATACGGCGACAAACCTGCTTACGGAGATCGTCCGCAGCGTTCTTATGGCGACAAACCCGCTTACGGGGATAAGCCACGTACCTACGGGGATAAACCGCGTACGTATGGCGACAAACCCGCATATGGCGATAAGCCACGTACTTATGGTGATAAACCACGCACCTACGGTGACAAACCCGCATATGGACCTAAAAAATATGGGGATAAGCCTGCCTATGGCGAGAAGAAAAGTTACGGTGACAGACCGCGTCCGAGTTTTAGACGGGATGCCGATCGCCGCGATAAACCCGCAGGCGACTATCCAAAATACGATCCCAACAAGCAGACGGGCGAGATTCGTCTGAATCGTTTTGTGGCGCAATCGGGCGTCAGTTCTCGTCGTGAGGCGGATGATTTCATTCAGGCAGGTTTAGTGTCGGTCAATGGGGTGGTTGTCACCACGTTGGGTACGAAAGTGCTGCCAACAGACGAGGTGAAATTCAACGATAGCCGCGTGCAGGGTGAGAAAAAAGTCTACCTTGTACTCAACAAACCCAAAGGCTTTGTCACTTCACTGGACGATCCCCATGCCGATAAAACGGTCATGGATCTGGTGAAAGATGCCTGCTCGGAGCGTATTTATCCAATCGGACGTCTTGACAAAAACAGTGTTGGCTTACTGCTCTTCACCAACGATGGCGATCTGACCAAGCAGCTGACGCACCCCTCCTACAAGAAGAAAAAAATCTATCAGGTGACGCTCGACAAACCGCTCGAACGTGCTGATATGGACTCTCTTGCCAATGGTATTACGCTCGATGACGGCGAGATCTTTGCCGACGAAGTGGCGTATGTCAAGGACAACAAAAAGGAGATCGGTGTTGAGATTCACTCTGGACGTAACCGTATCGTGCGTCGTATGTTCGAACATCTGGGCTATGAGGTCACCAAACTGGATCGCGTCTACTGTGCAGGTGTGACGAAGAAGAATTTGAAACGCGGGGCTTGGCGATTCCTGACCCGTGAGGAGGTTGAACGACTGAAATCGGGTCAATACGAATAGGTTGACACGCTGTATAAATAGAAAGGGAGGTTGTGAAAACCTCCCTTTTTTATTGGTGTGTTGCTTTGTACCACGCGGTTTCTCGATTTTCGGTGGTGTACTTACTGCTCGGTTCGCTGATTGTCACCCCCGAATAGGTCGTGATTGGGATGTAGCACGCGCTAAAGGCGGTGTAGAACGAGGAGGTGTGCAGGCGGCAGGCGGCAGGAAAGGTGCGGTCGAATTGCGCATCGAACGCTGCGAGCAGCGTCGCATCTTTGCGTGAGGCATGCACAAAGTCGCTCATATCGTAGAACAAGTTGGGCGACAGAGCCTCGTAAAATTGTAGCGATGCCAGATCGTAATCTTTGGGTTCAGAGCTGTTTAATCGTCGTGTAACCTCAGCCAAAGCCTCCAGTTCGGCGCAGTTTGTCAGGGCTATGCAGCCCGATTTCATGGTCTCGGTGGTGGTTGTGTAGAAGTTGACGAACTGTTCGCAGGCGGCTTGCAGGTTGTAGCGTGTGCCGTTGTCGAGCATTAATTGCGGCAGCACCAGCTGATACGGGAAACCATACATCATCACTTCGCAGGGCGAGGCAAGGATGTGGGTGGTGGTGTTGCGTAGATCGTAGAGTGCCTCGATCGAGGACATGAAACAGGCGTCGAAAATCATATATTCGAACTTCGCGTGAGCGGCTTGGATGCTCTGCGCGAGGGTCGAAATATCCATTACTTGACCGTTATTCAGCCCGAAGGAGCGGGTTTCGGCTGCCCCCTCGCTCTTTTTCCAGTAGTTGTTGGTCGCCACGTCGCCCGGCGCATTCAACCCCAAGTGGGTCGAAGGAACCCAGCCTGTGGCGTGCGATCCTAAGACCAATGCGTAATGTTCGGCGGGCGCGAGGGCGATCATGTCGTTCAGTATGCGCGTCGCGGTGGCGCCGTCGGTGGTTTGCAGCGCCTCGTCGTAGTACTTCAGCACCGTTTGCTCGGCTCTGCCTGCCGAGGCGAGGTAGCTGATTTCGGTGATCTCGGCGGTGGTATTGCTTGTTTGGCGGAAGACGAGTATGCGGCTGTAACCGAGGATGTTATGGCTAACAGCTTTTTTAATGTTGTCGATGTTCTGGTTAAATCCCGAAACAAGATTTCCTCGTCCTGCGAGGTAAAATAGCAGCGTTTGTGGCGCCTTGTCGGGACGTGGCGGTTGAGGAATTTCTCGATCCTCACTGCACGCGCCGAGGAGTATGAGCGTCGCACTGAATAGCAGGAAAAGACGTTTCATCTATTTATACGTTTTGGGTTTAAGGTTGTTGAACTGCCATGTGCGGTCGCGTTTATAGGTGTAACCTTCGGGCTTGTTGCGGTAGATGCGGCTGAAGTCGAAGAAGTATCCCTTCACCTTGCGTTCGTCGACCATGGTGGGCGATAGCAGGGGGATGAACTCCGTGGTGCGGCTCACCACGCGGCTCTTGCCCGCCGACAGATCGTTGGTCGCCAGCACATCGAGGGCGTGGTCGAACATCAAGATGTGGCGGGCGCTCTTCTCGGTGAGTCCGTCGCCCGATGCTTTGATCGTCGCGATGATCTTGTTTGTGCGGTCGTGGTAGGCTGCTTCGCGGGTTCGGTCGCCCAGCGCACCATAGGCGTAAGCCATGAGGTTGAGTAACTTAGGGCTGAATGGATCGTGTTCGAGACTTGTCATGCACGCCGAAAGCAACATTTCCAGCTCCTCGATGCGCGGTTTGTCGGGATCGAGACTGGAGGCGATGAGCAGCGCGCGATCGAAATTTTCGTTGGGAGCCAAAGGCTTATACTCGTCGCGCAGCGCGTAGCCGTAGTAGAGGTAGTGATACTCTTGCGCCGTGAGGGTCGTGTCGCCCAAGTTGTACCGCAACAGCAGGTTGGGGTAGTAGAAAGCGGATTCGGCAGCTGTTGTGCGGTCGAGAATCACGTCGTCGTCGGGCGCTTGTGCCGCTGCGAGTAGAGGCATAAGGAGCAAGATTCCTATTAATTTTTTCATACAAATAATGTTTTAGAAGCTGTTTCTTACGCTCTACGAACGCAAAATTAGCGTAGATCGTATTCAGCGATGATTTTACGGAATTTCTCGCGTAGCACGGGCGAACCTTCAACCAGAGGCAAACGCATGGTGGCGCCGATGCGTCCCATGACGGCAAGGGCGCATTTCACCCCCGTTGGATTGCCCTCGGCAAAGAGCGCGTGGATTGCCTCGTCGAGTTGCTCAAACTCCTTGTCTGCACGCTCAAAGTCGCCCCGCTTGGCGTGGTTCATGCAGCTCATGAATTTGTGCGGGAAGGCATTGGCTGCCACCGAGATCACGCCGTCGCCACCGCGACGCATCAACTCAATAGCCATGCCGTCGTCGCCCGACAGTACCAGAAAATCTTCGGGACGACGGTCGATGATCTGCTGCATTTGGTCGATGTTGCCCGACGCCTCTTTGATGCCAATCACGTTTGTGAAGTCGTTGGCGATGCGCAGGGTGGTCTCGGCGGTCATGTTGACCCCCGAACGTCCGGGAATGTTGTAGAGGATCACGGGCAGCGGCGAGTGTTCCGACACGGTGCGGAAGTGCTGGTACAATCCCTCCTGCGTGGGTTTGTTATAGTAAGGTGTCACGCTCAGGATGGCATCGGCGCCGCGCAGGTCAAATTCGCGCAGCTGGTCGAGAACCTCCGAGGTCGAGTTGCCACCCACACCCATCACCAGCGGCACGCGTCCCGCAATTTGGTTGGTGATGAACATGGCGATCACGGCTCGTTCGGGCATATAGAGAGTGGGGGTCTCGGCGGTGGTGCCGAGGGCTACGATGTAATCTACGCCACCGTCGATCACGTAATCGATCATGCGTGCCAGCGCTTTGTAATCGACGCGTCCGTCGGGCGTGAATGGAGTGATCATGGCGGTACCTACGCCGCTGAGTTTGTGCTGTTTCATAGTCGTATTGGGTTAGAACAGCGATCCTTGTGGGGTAGCTGTTGTTGGTTTTACGGTAAGCTCGGCGGGGGGTGTAATGCCATTTGTAAGGGCTATAAATTCCACTTCCGAGATGATTTTTATATTTAGTTTTTCGGCTTTCTTGAGCTTCGCGGGCCCCATTTTATCCCCCGCAACGAGGTAGTCGACATTCGCCGAGACGGCTGCGAGGTTTTTGCCTCCGTGTAGCTCGATCAGCTCTTTCAGCTCGTCGCGGCTGTGGTCGCGAAAAGATCCTGAAATGACGAAATTTAACCCTGTGAGGTTCTCCGACACCCGCTCTACATCGACCTCTTCGGTCTGAAGTCCAGCCTCTTGCAGGTGGCGTATGATGCGCAGATTCTCTGCATCGGCAAAATAATCGAGGATCGAATCAGCGATTCGTTCGCCCACCTCTTCGGCCTCGACCAGCTCCTCGCGCGAGGCGTGCATCACTGCGTCGAGGGTGCGGAAATGGCTCGCGAGGTACTTGGCAGTGGTCTCGCCGACGAAGCGGATGCCCAAGGCAAACAACACACGGCGGAAGGGTACTTGCGTCGAGCGGTCGACGCTACGGAGGATGTTCTCGGCGGACTTCAACCCCAAGCGAGGCAGGCAGGCAAGTTGTGCGATCTGCAAATCATAGAGGTCGCCGATGTCGTGCAACAATCCGTTTTCGAAGAGCAGCTCGACGGTCTCCTCGCCCAAGCCGTCGATGTCCATTGCCTTGCGACGAATGAAGTGGATGATGCGTCCCAAGATCTGCGGGCGGCAGTGGCTTTGGTTGGGGCAGTAGTGCTTCGCCTCGCCTTGGTCGTGGACGAGCAGTGTGCCGCACACGGGGCAGTGGGTGATGTATTCGAAAGGGCGACTCTCGGCAGTGCGTGCCGCAAGCTCTACGCCCGTGATTTTAGGGATGATCTCGCCCCCCTTTTCGACGTAAACCATATCTTGAAGTCGAATATCTAAGAGGCTCATCTGCTCGGCGTTATGCAGCGTGGCGCGGCGCACCGTAGTGCCTGCCAACAACACGGGCGCGAGGTTTGCCACGGGGGTGATTGCCCCTGTGCGTCCCACTTGGAAATCGACGCTCAGCAGCTGCGTGAGCGCCTGTTCCGCCTTGAATTTGTAGGCAACAGCCCATTTCGGCACCTTGGCGGTCGTCCCCAAGGCGCGGCGAATGTCGAACCGATTGACCTTCATCACCACGCCGTCGGTGGGAAAGGGGAGCGATTTGCGCGCCTCGTCCCAGTACCCGATGAAGTCGTCGATCTGCTTCGTGGTGCGGCAAATCTGCATCCGGTCGGAGACCTTGAAACCCCACTCGCGCGCCTTTTGCAGATTCTCCCAATGCGTGTCGAAAGGGAGTTGCTCGCCCGCCATTTGGTAGAGCGTGCAGTCCAATTCGCGATGCGCCACCACCGCCGACGATTGTTGCTTGAGGGTGCCTGCTGCGGCATTGCGCGGATTGGCAAAGAGCTGTTCGCCAGCCGCTTCGCGCTCTGCATTCAGCCGATCGAACGAGGCATAAGGCATCAGAATCTCGCCGCGAATCTCGAAATAATCGGGGTAGTCATTGCCGTGTAAAGTGAGCGGTACGGTGCGAATGGTGCGGACGTTTGCCGTCACATCGTCGCCCTGCGTGCCGTCGCCGCGCGTCACGGCGCGCAAGAGGCGTCCGTGGTCGTAGGTGAGCGAGATGGCGGTGCCGTCGAATTTCAGTTCGCAGACAAATTCGGTCTGCCCCACCTCCGCTTCGATGCGGGCGATGAACTCGTGCAGTTCGTCGAGTGAGTAGGTGTTGCCCAGTGAGAGCATCGGGAAGTGGTGTGACACACTCTCAAATTCGGTGGTCAGGTCGTTACCCACACGCATGGTGGGGGAGTTGGGATCGGCAAATTCGGGATGCGCGCACTCCAACTCCTGCAACTCGCGCAGCAGGGCGTCGAAGTCGAAGTCGGAAATTTCGGGCGCATTTTCGACGTAATATTTATAATTATGGTTGTTGAGCTGGCGACGCAGCTCTTCGATCCGTTCGCGTATCATATTTATCTATTTACTCAGTAAAGGTACATATTTTGTTTTTAACATTGATAAAAAACAAAAAAAATGCTTTTTTTTTTTGAAGATTTGGTGCGGGCTACAATTTTGCTTATAATTGCAGAAAATTTCAGCACTTAAGCATGACTACACCCAATAAAGTGAAAAAACACATCGTAACAAGTTTCCGTAATTTGACGCCTGAAATGCAGGACGCCGTCAAACAACGCTATCCGCAGGGCTTCGCCGAGGAGATGATCCGCGTGGATAAACCCGCAGGCGATTTCTTCTATGCCGTGCCTTTCGATACCGACGAGGTTGCCTACCTTGTGAAAATTGATGTCAAAATTGACGACAAAGCACAAGACGAGGACGATAAAGATTATTATGACGACGACATCAAGGGTGCCGACGAACTCGACGATGATTCCTCTTCCGACTCAAAAGAGGAGGACGATGAGTAGATAATGTACGCTTGTTTCGCAACTGCGTGTTGCGTTGTTTCTTTTGCACATCCTTGCCGATAAAGATCTTTTGTCGGCATTTTTTTTGTGCTTTTCTGTTTTCTGTTCCGCGCATCGCGAAAAATGTTCTTTGGTTTGCCCTGCACTGCTTTGC
>JAVXFC010000083.1:0-6953 GCA_036658095.1 Alistipes sp.
CTGATTATCACTGCAAGCGAATTCGGTTAGCGCCGTGTTTTTGGTGACATCCAAGCTCGTCAATTGATTTTCAGAGCAGTAGAGTTTGATTAGCGCCGTGTTTTTGCTAACATCCAAGCTCGTCAATTGATTTTCAGAGCAGTAGAGTTTGATTAGCATCGTATTTTTGCTGACATCCAAGCTCGTCAACTGATTATAATCGCAGTCGAGGTAGGTTAGTGCCGTGAAATACTCGATGCCTTGCAAAGTTGTGATCTCTTTCTGTTGAACCTCCAGCTTTGTTGTGTTTGCAAATAACTTCTTATTCTCTTCGTTGTTGACATCAATATCTGTTTGGTCAGACGTCAACTTCAAATTGTAAGTGGCAACAAGTTCCGCACGGAACTTGGGGTCGGGGAAGTGCGAGGGCAATGTGGGGTCGGTCGTCTCGTCTTTGGAGCAGTTGGAGAGGGTCACGGCTGCCACAAACAGTAGCAAACCCGAAAGGAAAGTTTTCTTCATTCTATTTCAGATGTTATGGTTCACTATTTAGGTCACAAATATCGTGAATAATTTTCATAAAATCAACTGTTTAGTTGCAAAAAGGAGCCTGCCTGAAACAATTTCAGGCAGGCTCCACTTACATATATAGTATGTCTACTGCGCCAAGTCAGCAAGCGCCTTCTTAGCCGAAGCCACCGCTGGACCTGCAGTCACCTTCTGAAAGGCAGCAATTGCCTGTGGTTTCATCTCTTTGGCGTTGTAAGCAGCACCCAGCTGCAAGTAGATAAAGCTCTTGTCGTCGGCTGCGGTTTGCGCCTCGGCAGCCGCGGAACCCAACTCGATCACCTTCGCATAATCTTTTTTGTCGGAATAAGCCTGCACGCGAACCTTCTGAGCTACGGCATTGGCGGGATTCTTAGCCAGCATGGCATCCGCCATGGCGATGATGCCCGCGGTGTTGCCTGCCTTCTGCATCTTGGCAACCATATTATTTGTATAGAGGGTCATCATCTCCGTCGCCTTGGATGCCACGGCAGTAAACTGTGGCTCCTTCATGGCTGCCACGCTTTCGTAGATGTCCATTCCCTTTTCGTACTGGCTCATGTCGTCGTTAGCCATGGCTAACTCGCTGTAACTCATCGCAAGATTCATCGCCAGCTCCGTATTGTTGGGGGCAGCAGCATAAAGTTTTGCAAAGACCTCTGCAGCCTTGGCGTAGTCCTTGTTGTTGAACGCCGCACCACCCTGCGCCTGATAAATTTTGTTGACCCACGCACTGGATTTCGCCATTTGAGCGTTGTCACCATAAAGTTCCGCCAGCTCCGCCGACTTCACAAAATTAGGCAAAGCAGCCTCGAAATTCTGACCTTGCACGGCGCGACCGCCCAACTGGAAATAGCACTTGGGCAATGTAGCTTTCGCCGTTGCCACAATTTGCGCTGCATCGGGGTCGGCACTCTCGGCACCCGTGGCGATCACCTTGGCAAACGCATCGGCTGCCGTGGCGTAATCCTTGGCGGTATATGCCGCCGCAGCATCGTTGTAGATAGTTGTAAGATCTTGTGCTGCAAGCGATACAACGCTCATCAGCGCAACGATTGATACCAATAACTTTTTCATTTCTTTCGTATTTTTATAATTTGTATTTTCAAATTTCGCGCCTTTTTCGACGCACATAAATAATGCAAATTTAGCTTTTTTTCTCTTCCCTTCAAAACTTAAACGCGTAATTTAGCAAAAAAATTGTGCATTAACTCCTCACATTCATCCCGCAACACACCGCGCACGACCACCGATTTGGGGTGGAAGACCGTCTCGGAGTAGCAACGAAAACCCTTTTTCGGATCGTCAGCACCCCACACCACGCGCCCCATTTGGCTCCAGCCGATTGCCCCCGCGCACATGATGCACGGCTCGACGGTGACGTACAACGTGCAATCGGCAAGGTATTTGCCACCCAAGGTCGATGCTGCTGCCGTGATCGCCTGCATCTCGGCGTGCGCCGTGGGATCGGAGAGCATCTCCACCAAATTATGACCACGCCCAACCACCGCGCCACCCGCCACGACCACCGCGCCAATGGGTACTTCGCCCGCATCGAGTGCTTTGTGTGCCTCGGCAAGTGCTTGACGCATAAAACGTTCGTCGGTCTGCTGATCTTGTTCCATAAGTTTCGTTTTCAAATAGAAAACAAAAGTAAGAAAAAGATAGCAGCTGTGCAAACAAAACTTTTTCGACACACGCTTTCACCTTTCGGCTTTTTTATGTAACTTTGTAAGTTAAGAAATCAATAAATCACAGATAACCATGTACAGGACTCATACTTGCGGCTGCTTACGAGCCGAGAACATCAACCAAACAGTCACCCTTGCGGGCTGGGTGCAGAAGGTGCGCAACTTGGGCGCCATGACCTTCATCGACCTACGCGACCGCTACGGAATCACCCAAATTGTTGTCGAGGAACATTCGACCAAGGAGACCAAAGCCATGGCGGCGCAGCTGGGGCGCGAATATGTTATTCAAGTGGTTGGCAAGGTGTTGGAGCGTTCGGCAAAGAATTCGAAGATCGCCACGGGCGACATCGAAGTCGCAGCCACCACCATCCGCGTCTTGAACGAGGCACAAACCCCTCCCTTCACCATCGAGGAGGTCTCAGACGGTGGCGACGACCTGCGCATGAAATATCGTTATCTCGACCTGCGCCGTCCGCCACTGCAACGCGCCATGATCCTGCGTCACAAAATGGCACAAGCGATCCGCACGTTCCTCGACAAAGAGGGATTTTTGGAGATTGAAACACCCTATTTGATTGGTTCGACCCCCGAAGGGGCGCGCGACTTTGTCGTTCCAAGTCGCATGAATCCCAACCAATTCTACGCTTTGCCCCAATCACCGCAGACGCTCAAACAGCTGCTCATGGTGGCGGGATACGATAAATATTTTCAGATTGTGCGCTGCTTCCGCGATGAGGATCTGCGCGCCGATCGCCAACCCGAATTCACACAAATCGACTGCGAAATGTCGTTCGTCGAGCAGGAGGATATCCTCGAAGTCTTCGAACGTTGGGCGAAACATATGTTCCACACGGTGCTGGGCATGGAGCTGACACAGCCCTTCCTGCGCATGACGTGGGCGGAGGCAATGGAGCGCTACGGATCGGACAAACCCGACCTGCGCTTCGGCATGGAATTCGCCGATCTGACGACGCTGGCACATGGACACGGGTTCTCGGTGTTCGATGATGCTGAGTATGTTACGGGATTTGCAGCCACGGGTTGCGCCACCTACACGCGCAAGCAGATCGACACGCTGACCGAGTTTGTGAAACGTCCACAGGTGGGCGCCAAAGGGCTGATATGGATTCGCATGGAGGAGGGCGGCACCAAGTCGTCGATCGACAAATTCTACACCCCCGACCAAGTGCGCGCCATGGCTGAAAAGTGCGGCGCAAAGGTGGGTGATCTGGTCTTCATCCTCTGCGGCAAGAAGTTCAAGGCGCTGACACAACTCTGCGCATTACGTTTGGAAGTGGCTGAACAACTGGGACTTCGCGATCCGAAGAAATTCGCTCCGCTGTGGGTCATCGACTTCCCGATGTTCGAGTGGGACGAGGAGACGCAGCGTTTCTACGCCATGCACCACCCCTTCACTTCGCCCAAGCTGGAGGATGCCCAATATATGGAAAGTGATCCGGGACGCGTGCGCGCCAATGCCTACGACTTTGTCTGCAACGGCACCGAGATCGGCGGCGGCTCGATCCGTATTCACGACGCCAAATTGCAGGCACAAATCTTCAAAGCCCTCGGCTTCACGCCCGAAAAGGCACAAGCGCAATTCGGCTTTCTGATGAATGCCTTCAAGTTCGGCGCACCCCCTCACGGAGGTCTGGCATTCGGTTTCGACCGTCTCTGCTCGCTCTTTGGCGGTGCCGATTCGATCCGCGACTACATCGCCTTCCCGAAAAACAACAACGGTCGCGATGTGATGCTCGACGCCCCCTCGCTGATCGACCAGACGCAGTTGGACGAGCTGTGCTTGCAGTTGGTGAAGCCAGCGGAGAAATAGCCCATACCCTACTTGCCGAACCGACGCCCGCAACACGAGCAACGATCGCTTGCAAGCGATGCCGCGCAAAGAGAAGAGAGCTGGCGGCAGGAGAAACAAATTGAATTATAAAAGATGAACATTCCCTTAGCCGAACGCCTACGCCCTCGCACGATAGATGAATATATCGGGCAGGGGCATCTTGTGGGCGTTCATGGGGTGTTCCGCAAATTTTTCGAGACGGGCAATGTGCCGTCGTTCATCCTCTGGGGTCCTCCGGGGGTGGGCAAAACGACCCT
Organism: Alistipes sp.; assembly: GCA_036658095.1. Taxonomy (GTDB): domain Bacteria; phylum Bacteroidota; class Bacteroidia; order Bacteroidales; family Rikenellaceae; genus Alistipes. The sequence continues at coordinate 4,326 of JAVXFC010000083.1, forward strand.
TGCCAAGATCGTCGCCACGCAGCTCAACCGCCCATTTTTCACCCTTTCGGCGGTCACATCGGGGGTTAAGGATGTGCGCGAAGTGATCGAAACAGCAAAGAAACAACGCTTTTTCGATGCCAAACCACCCTTTCTATTCATCGACGAGATTCACCGCTTCAACAAAAGTCAGCAGGATTCTCTGCTGGGCGCCGTCGAGCAGGGCATCTTCACGCTCATTGGCGCCACGACCGAAAACCCTTCGTTCGAGGTAATCCCTCCACTGCTGAGTCGCTGCCAAGTTTACACCCTCAAACCAATGGAGGATAGCGATTTACAGACGTTGTTGGATCGGGCGCTCACGGTCGACGCGGAGCTAAAGGAGCGGGAAATAGTGGTGCAGGAGAGTGGCGCGTTGTTCCGTTTTTCGGGCGGCGATGCGCGCAAACTGCTCAACATTCTCGACATTGTGGTCGGCGCCACAGAGGGCAAAGTCGTCTTGACCGACGCCAGTGTCACCAACTGCCTGCAACAAAATATTGCCCTCTACGACAAAAATGGCGAGCAACACTACGATGTGATCTCGGCATTCATCAAATCGGTGCGGGGCAGCGATCCCAATGCGGCGATCTACTACCTTGCGCGGATGTTGGCTGGGGGCGAGGAGCCGCGTTTTCTGGCACGTCGGCTGGTGATTTTGGCGTCGGAAGATATCGGACTTGCCAACCCCAACGCCCTGCTGTTGGCAAACGCCTGCTTCGACACCGTGCATAAAATCGGAATGCCCGAAGCACGTATCACACTGGCTGAGACAACGATCTACCTCGCCACAAGTCCCAAAAGCAACTCCGCCTACATGGCTATCAACGCCGCCATGGCGCTCGTCGAACACGACACCACCAACCGCCCCGTGCCGCTACATCTGCGCAATGCACCCACCCGTCTGATGGACGAAATGGGCTACGGCAAAGGGTACAAATATGCCCATGACTACGCGGGTGGCTTCGCCGAGCAGGAGTTCCTGCCCGAAAGTTTATCGGGACGCAAATTCTACGAACCCAACCCACAAAACCCCACCGAGGCAAAAATCGCCGCACGGATGCGTGAGCTGTGGGGCGAAAAATACAAATAATGAAACGGATCGGAATTCTATCGGACACGCACGGCACCTTTGACGAGCCACTGCGCGAATTTTTGCGCGACGTGGACGAAATATGGCACGCGGGGGACATCGGCTCACTGGAGCTGGCGGACGAGATTGCCGCCTTCAAGCCCCTGACGGCGGTCTTCGGCAACATCGACGGCGACCTCGTCCGCCGCGTCTACCCCGACTTCGCCACCTTTCGCTGCGAGGAGGTATCGGTGCTGATGACCCACATCGGCGGCTACCCCCGACGCTACGATCCACGCGCCGTGCAGCGCATCCAAGCCCTGCATCCCAAACTCTTCATCGCAGGTCACTCCCACATTCTGAAGGTCGTCTACGACCCTGTCTACGATCTGCTGCACATCAATCCGGGTGCCGCGGGCAACTACGGATTGCACAAGGTGCGTACAGCCGTGCGGCTGACCGTCGACGGCTCGAATATGCGCGATTTGGAGGTCGGCGAGTGGCAGCGAAGGCAGTAAAATACAAAAACAGAGACAAAAATAGCTCTAAAATAACTTCTGCAACAAATTCAAACAGCTTCTAAATAAAATAAATGGAGTAACGAATGCACCATTTCGTCCTTAAAATAAAATAGCACACTATTTTTTGCGCTCACGTCGTTTGCTTTTCGAACTAAATAAGAGGACGCAAAGCACATGAATAAAATTTCAAAGACATTGGAGGGCATACTTGCCCGCACAGCATTCGACATGGCTAAAGCCGGTACGACACACGCACTCAAGGACTTCCTATTTTTGGAAATTCTGCGGGAAGAGGGGTCGCTTGCCTATCAGATGCTCGCATCACGGCTCAAAGATTGGGAGCTTTATCAAATACGTCTGCGCGTGGAGCATCAGATCGAGACCCCACCGACCACCAACACCCCTCAAAATTCAGAGGAATTTTTCCGCACCTTCACCGAAGAGTTGCGCAATACAACCTTTGTGGCATCGACGATCTCGACCGCCCACGCCCTACTCCACATCGCCGCCGACACGACCACCACCACCGCGCGCGTACTGGAGATGTATCACATCACAGCGGGGATATTGACCACCGAGATGCAACGCTTCACACCTATCAGCAACGAGGCAACCTCGCAAATAGAAGTACCCATGCTCGATTTCGACGAGCCGAACAAAACGCAGCAAGACAGCTCGTTGCAGATGCTCGAAAAATTTGGAGTCAACCTCACGGCACTGGCTCGCGAGGGCAAAATCGACCCTGTGGTGGGGCGCGATCTCGAGATTGAGCGTGTGGTGCAGATCCTCTCACGTCGCAAGAAAAACAACCCGATCTTGATCGGCGAAGCTGGCGTGGGCAAGAGCGCCATTGTCGAGGGGCTGGCACTGCGCATCGCCGCGGGCGAGGTACCCTACACCATTGCCGACAAGACGATCTTTTCGCTCGACGTCTCGTCGCTGGTGGCTGGCACGAAATTCCGCGGCGAATTTGAGGAGCGTATGCAGCAACTCATTGAGACCCTGCGCAAAGCCAAG
>JAVXFC010000084.1:0-6795 GCA_036658095.1 Alistipes sp.
CTCGGCATTGCCTTTGACGTCGGAGAAGGTCTCCTCGTCGAGTTCGAGAACCCGCTCGAAATCACCCAGATGCGTCTTGCCATTGAAGAGGTAGGTATTTTCGTTGAGCCGGGTGAAGAACGATTCATCCATGTCGCTTTCGTCCGATATTTCGCCTACAATTTCCTCGATGATATCCTCCAATGAGACCAGACCGAGGGTCGAGCCGTACTCATCGACGACGATCGCCATGTGAACCTTATTGGTCTGAAAATCAGCCAAAAGGTCGTTTATTTTCTTATTGCTCGGCACAAAATAAGGCTTGCGAATCAGCTGTTGCCAGCCAAATTCGTTGCCGTGGTTGATGTAGGGGAGCAGATCTTTGACATAGAGCGTGCCTTTGATGTTGTCGATATCTTCGTCGTAGACGGGGATGCGCGAGAAGCCCGATCCGATGATGATCCTCTTCACCGTTTCGTAGTCGTCGGTCTGCTCCACGGCGGTGATATCCACGCGCGGCTTCATGATCTCCACCGCCTCCGTATTGACAAAGCTGACGATGCCCGCCAGCATGACGTGTTCCTCGTGCGATGCTCCCTGTGTCATATCGACGGCGTCCGCCAGCTCGTCGAGTGAGATTTCGTTGCGATGTCCTGCCTTCTCGCTGATGCGTCCGCCCGTGTTGACCAAGATGTACGAGAGGGGGTAGAAGAGCCAGCGCAGCAGGCGAATGGGGCGTGCGACGAGGCAGGCAAAACGCACGGACATACTCTGTGCCAGCACTTTGGGAAGTATCTCGCCGAAGAGCAGCAGCAGGAAGGTCACCAAGACGGTCTTGAATAGAAATTCGAAGCGTGCAAAGGTGTAGATCGTGTCGATGATGTTGGCGGCGATGATTACGATGCAGATGTTGACGAGGTTGTTGACCACCAGAATGGTTGCCAGCAGCACATCTACATTTTGCAGCAGGGCAAGCACCGCCTCTCCCGAAGCTGTTTTTTGCTCGCGAAGCATCCGCACATCGTTGTGTGAGAGCGAGAAAAAAGCAGTTTCAGCTCCCGAAACGAGGGCTGAAACCATTAGAAGGGCGAGCGTCACAACGCACATCACAACGATGTGGGGTGACAACCCGTTAAATACGATCCACGGAACTGAACTTTCCAAATTATGCGTTCATTAGTTAATAATCACGGGTTAGAAGCTGTTTGAATTTGTTGTCGAAAAGGACGAGATTAATAAATTCAAAACAGTTTCTTAGTCGAACAGCGAAGCGTCCTTCGTCTCCTCTTTAGGTTCGTTTTCTTCGGTCTCATCTGTCAGTACTTCTTTGCGTCCTTTCAGCTTGTCGACCACCATTTTAGCGTTGCGCGCCTTGTAGGCTGGCACGCCAAGAATTTGCTGTATATTGCTGTAACGCGACGGCTTGGCACCCAAGACCACTTGGTCGGGTGTGGGGCGCTGCGTGGTGGGAGTGGTCTGCTTGATCGGCTCCAAAACGGTCGTTGTGCCGCCCACCTTAGCCGGTTCGATGATCTTTGTGGGGGCAACAAAACGCTTCATGCCGCTTCCTAACGGTACTTCGCTCTCGAATCCTGTGGCAACCACCATCAGTTCGAGTGCCTTGCCCAGTTGTGGTTTCACGTTCGTACCCCAAATAATATTGGCATCGCAGATCACGCCATTTTCGTCTTTCACGCTTGCGTGTGCTTGGATGTACTCCAAAATGGTCATCACCTCCGAGTACATTAGCTCGTCTGGATCGGCGACTGAGATGTTGAGCAATATGTTTTTGGCTCCTGAGATGAGGTTGTGGTCGAGGAGTGGCGACTCCAGTGACGATTCAGCAACATCGAAGGCGCGATTTTCGCCCTCAGCCACGGCAACACCCATGTGGGCGCGTCCGCTTTCGTGCATCACTTTGTAGACATCGGCAAAGTCGACATTCACCAAATCGCTCTTGACCGTGATCAGCTCGGCGATGCCCTTGGCTGCCGATGCCAGAATATCGTCTGCTTTGCCAAATGCCTGCTTCAACGCCAGACGACCGTACATTTCGAGGATATTTTCGTTGTTGATCACCAGCAGTGAGTCGACATTTTGGCGTAACTCTTCGATGCCGCGGAATGCCTGTTCATAGCGAATGCGTCCCTCGACAGCCAGTGGTGAAGTGACGATAGCCACGATCAGCAGCCCCATCTCCTTGGCAAGTTTTGCGATCACGGGTGAAGCACCTGTACCCGTGCCGCCGCCCATACCTGCCGTGATGAAGATCATGCGCGTACCCGCAGCTTCGATACATTGGCGGATCTCCTCCAGACTCTCGATGGCGGCTTTGCGTCCGTTTTCGGGATCATTACCTGCCCCTAAACCCTCTGCTCCGAGCCGAATTTTGGTCTCCACGGGACTTTTCTCAAGGGATTGCTGATCGGTGTTGCAAACCATAAAATCCACACCGCGAATGCCCAGATCCCACATATGGTTCACCGCGTTGCCGCCCGCACCACCAACACCTGCCACCATGATGATTGAGCCTTCAGCTCGTTGCTCTGTCAATTCTGACATTAAATCGTCTGTCATATCTTTGTGCTTGTTTTGCATATCTAAATCTCCTCGTCATCCGCCGCGTTGAACCCGTCGCTGAGTTTTCTGGCTGCTTTTTCGAAGATGCTGGTCCATTTCTTTCCTTTGCCTTTTTTGATCGTCATCGACTCTTCGCCCTCCACCTCTTCCGACTCTTCGTCGTTGGTTTGTGTTGCTGCGTTGTCCTGAGCGTTGAGTGTGCGGCTGGGTTGCTCGGCAGGTTTCAGCCCCACAGCGCAAGCTGAGAGTTGCGCACCTTTGAGCAGGATGCCCACCACCGTTGCCAGTGACGTGTCGGCAACTTTCGCCTTCGACTCCTCGGTGATGCCCGCTTCGGGCAGCGCAATGCGCACATCCATACCCGTGACGCGGTGGAAGAGTTCGTCTATATCTTTGAGCTGTGCCGAGCCACCCGTCAGGACAATGCCATAGGCGAGTTTGGTGGCGTAGCCCGAATCTTTGATCTCCTGCATCACAAAATCGGCGATGTCTGTTGCCCGCGCCTCGATGACCGTGGCAAGGTTGCGCAGTAAAATATCTTTTGCCTCCTTGGCGGTGCGACCGCTCACGCGGATGAGTTTATTTTCGGGGGCAAGACCCGAAACCGCCGAGCCGAATTTACGTTTCAGGTTCTCGACATATTTTTCGGGGACGCTCAGCGAGCGTATATCGCTGTTGATGGAGGTGGCGCCCATGGGGATGGTTGCCACGTAGCGCAGCACGTTGCGGAAGTAGATCGACACATCGGTCACACCAGCACCCAACGAGACCACCGCTACACCCTCCTCTTTTTCGTCGGGCAGCAGCACGGCTTCGGGGGTGACCAGCGCGTCGGGGTAGACCGCCACCATGCGGATGCCCAAGCGGCGCAACGCCATGTCGAGCCGCTGCATGGGGGTTTGCAAGCAGAGAATGAAGTTGAAAGTTGAAGAGAGTTTTTTGCCGAACGAACCCACCGGGTTTTTTACCTCTTGCTTATCGTCGACCACGTAATTTTGAGGTACGCGCTCCATGATCGTCTCGTCGTCGGGAGCCTGCACGTTGCGCATGCGGTCGAACAACGCGTCGACATCGCGTCGGCTCACGCCGTCTTGAGGGGTGTCGACAAAGACGTGGTCGGTGTGGCGTGTGCAGCGGACAAATTCGCCTGAGATGCCTGCATAGGCTTCCGTGATGCGGATTTCCAATGCAGTCTCCACATCATTCACTGCCTCTTTGATGGCTCTGCTCACCAGTTCAATGTTGTCGATGCGACCCGCATTGACCCCCTCGACAGGTTTGACCGCCACGGCGATGATATCGAGCAGCCCCTCGTCGTTTTTCTCGCCGACAGCCACCGCAACCTTCGATGATCCAAGATCAATAGCTACTGTATAACTCTTTTTTCCCACTTTTAACTATCTCGTTTTATTTTTCACACATACTACTTGGTCGGCATACCTCACATCAATCGTGCGGTAGCTGTCCCAGCCTAAATTGTCCAGTCCACAGCGGTAAAAGCGCAATAATTTCTCAAATTTGCGTTCTACATTTTCGATGCGACCAAAGAGAATCCGATGGTTGCCGCTGCGGGGAATTAGCTCCACCTCCAGCTCGCCACTCACGGAGGTGGATGCTACAATTTGCACCACTTCCGCCTGCCAAAACGGACTCTTTTCGATGGACTTTACAAAGGTAATGAGTTTCGAGAAATCTTCGTAGTTTTTCTCTAATTTTTTTTGCTTGTTTCGCTCCGCAGCCTGCTTTGCTTCGACGGCGGCAATTCCTGCCTCGACCAGATGCTCCTCATAACGATAACTGCGGCGTCGGGTGATCTTCTCGGCGCGCAGTTTTTGGAGTCGCTCTTCGAATGCTTCGTCGCTCTCGAACCACCCTTTTTTGATGCGCAGACGTCGCAATGCTCGAATGTTTTCGTCGTTGGTGCGCTCGCGTCGGTAGAAGGGGTATTTCTCCTGCTCGATTTGTGCAATGTGCTGATCAATACGGCGTTTCTCTTGGTCGATGTAGCGACGAACCGAACCCGCATGAGCCGTCGGGAAGGGGGGGTGATAGCTCCCCGTGATGATCGGCACGTAGAGTGCCGAGGAGCGCGGTGGGGGGAAGGCGTAGCCGTCGGAGGTGAGGTAAAAATCGACACTGTCGGTGAGCATCCGCACCACGGGGCGTCGTTGACTAACGTCGATGTGCAACTCGCCACCGTAGGTGAGGTAGGCGTTCACGCGATCCACAAAACCGTTGCGGGCAATCAGTGCCTCGATGCCTGCCAGATCGACACTTTTGTAGGAGCGTCCAAGGGTATGGATGCCGCTGCGACTGAGCCACTCACTCACCTGCTGCGACGAGACTAGCTGCCCGTGCATCGAGCTGTCGGCGACCTGAATGGTAAGTCGTTTGACGGTCTTCTGAGCCAACTGCGTACGAACGCGCATCGCCGCAAAAACGATGTATGCGACAACGCCCGCCCACAGCAGGACAAGCAACGTGTATTTGAGAAATTTTTTCAGCTTTTCAATTTTAATTTTTCAGACAAAGCCTCGCAGCAGGCGTCGATGTTGCCCGCTCCAAAGCTGACCACTACATCGGTCGACATGGCAGCGACGGTGTCGGCGAGCGCAGTGCGATCGACGATCTGGCAGGGGACGGTGACCCGCTCGGCGATGATCTGTGAGGTGATGCCCGCAATCGGCTCCTCGCGTGCGGGGTAGATCGGCAGCAACACCACCTCGTCGGCGTGTGACAATGCCTCGGCAAATTCGATGTAAAAATCGCGAGTGCGGGTGTAGAGGTGGGGTTGGAAGAGCGCTGTGATGCGTCGTCCGGGGAACATCTTACGCACCGAAGTCAGCGTGGCGGAGAGTTCGCGCGGGTGGTGTGCATAATCGTCCATGTAGACCTGCCGAGGGGTGTTGATGTAGAATTCGAAACGACGTTTAACCCCTGTGTATGAAGCCAATGCGGCGCGCAGTTTGTCCAGATCAAGCGGCTTTCCCTCCGCCTTGGCGGCGCACCACATCGAGGCGACGGCTGCCACCGAATTTTCGATGTTCACCCAGCCCGGAATGCCTAACGTGCAATCGGTGATCACCCCTTCGGGGGTGACGATCTGGTAGCGATAATATCCCCCTGAAGTCAACTCCACCTGCGTGGCGTAGAAGTCGCACGGCAGGTCATAGGAGTAGCGGTATATGGTGATGTCGGGGTTGTTCAGCGCGATGTCAACTCCTTGTTTTATAATGAGATATCCATTTGTGCGAATCTGGCGTACAAACTGCGAGAAGGCAGCTTTTACCGCCTCGTGTGTGCCGTATATGTCGAGGTGGTCGGCATCGGCAGCCGTCACCACCGCCACATCGGGATAGAGGCGCAGGAACGAGCGGTCGAACTCATCTGCCTCGACGGCAAACCGATTCCCACTGCCCAGCGCCAAATTGCTCTCGAAATTCTTCGAAATGCCCCCCAGAAAGGCACTTCCACCCCCTGTGACCTCTCGATTCAACCATGCGATGAGGGTCGATGTGGTGGTTTTGCCGTGTGTACCAGCCACAGCCATGACATACTTACCCTCAGCGAGATAGCCCAGCATCTGCGAGCGTTTCATCACCTCGAAGCCATGTTCGCGGAAGTAGACCAGTTCGCGGTGGTTGGCAGGCACGGCGGGGGTGTAGACCACCACCGTGTGTTGTTTTTTGCGAAATGCGGCGGGAATTTGCTGCACCTCTTCCGTGTAGTGAATCTCGGCACCCTCTGCCGTCAGCTCCTTGGTCAGCTGCGACGGTGTACGGTCGTAGCCAGCCACACTCTTGCCCTCGTGCATGAAGTAGCGCGCCAAGGCGCTCATGCCGATGCCCCCAATTCCTAAAAAATAGACCTTCGAAAACTCCATTACTCCATTATTTTTTCAATTTCATCAACAATCCTCTCCGCCGAATCATCAATAGCTAATGCACTGATATGATTACTCATATCCGCCAAGGCCTGCTTATTCTTCAACATCAAGGTCGCCTTCTCCATGGCCGTATTGGCCGCCGCATCGGCCACCACCACAGCAGCACCTTTTGCAACCAGCGCCATCGCATTTTTAGTTTGGTGATCTTCCGCCACATTGGGCGAGGGGATAAACAACACCGGTTTGGCAACCAAACACAGCTCCGAAACCGTACATGCACCACTACGGGAGATTACCAAATCGGCCGCCGCATAGGCATAGTCCATTCGCTCAATAAAAGCCCCTTGCCA
>JAVXFC010000085.1:0-6716 GCA_036658095.1 Alistipes sp.
CACATAATTTCATCGAGAACAACCCTGAACTGAAGGAGCTGAAAAGTACGGTGGTCTACAATCCCAAGTGGATGAAAGGCATCGTGGGCATCGTCGCCTCGCGCCTGATCGAAACCTACTACCGCCCGACGGTGGTGCTGACGATGAGCAACGGGTTTGTGACGGGTTCAGCGCGCTCTGTCCCCGGCTTCGACCTCTACCAAGCGGTCGAGTCATGTGCCGACTTGCTCGAAAACTTCGGTGGACATATGTATGCTGCGGGGCTGACCATGAAACCCGAAAATGTGGAGGAGTTTACACGTCGCTTCCATGCCTTTGTTGATAAAGCCATTGATCCTCAGATGCTTGTGCCGCAAGTGGATGTCGACGCCGAGCTGCTATTTTCGGACATTACATCCACGTTCCGCCGCGACCTGAATCGTTTCCAGCCCTTTGGCCCGGGGAACATGGCGCCTGTTTTTGCCACTTACGGAGCCAGCTGTCACGGTGAGGCGAAATTGGTGGGTGCCGAGTGCGAACACCTGCGAATGGATCTGATGCAGACCCAGAAGCCGAATACGACGATTCAGACGATCGCCTTTCAGCAGCCGATGCAATTTGAGTGGGTGCGTTCGGGACGCCCGGTGGATGTTTGCTACCAAATTGTAGAGAACAACTATCGGGGTTCGGTGACCACGCAGTTGCGCATCAAGGATATCAAACCGGTCTTGAAATAGCGCATTGGTCGAGCCGTAAGGCTTGTCTAAACCAAACGATCCGCAGCGAGTGTCTCGCTGCGGATCGTTTGGTTTGGCGGGCTTAATGGTCAAAAAGAGACGGCTTGAGGGTTGCCGAGAAGGGCTTGGGTCGACGTTGAGCAACAAAAAAGGCGGGAAGCAACTTCCCGCCTTTTCAGTTTCACACCTCGTGACTAAAAGTAGCCCTGAGATTTGATCGCTGCATACGATATCTTGAGGGCATTCGCGCGGCGAAGCTCCTGCTTCACGTCGGTGATGATACCCATTTTGGTCGTATTATCCGCTTTGAGGCAGACCGTCATCGAAGCGCGGTCGTTCTCGCTGAGCTTATCGCGCTCGGCTGAGATAAAGTCACCAATATCCTTTGCAGTTCTATAAGAGTCGTTCAACTGGATGCGGGGCGCGGTACCAAATTTTGCCTGCATAGCCAGCGAGGGTTGACCGATGTGGATGTAGCTGACCAGAGATTTTTTCTCCAGCTTCTGCACCTCGGTAGCCTCGGGAAGTTTGTAACGCACCAACAAATCCTGATCACGCATCGAAGTCGAGATCATGAAGAAGAAGAGGATCATGAAGATCACGTCAGGAAGTGATGCTGTCGAAATCGGGGGAAGACCTTTGCTACCCTTTTTTTTCATTACTGCCATATCTTCTTACTTTTTGATGTTACGCGGTTCAGCCTCCGAAATCTTGTTCGGAATAGCCGTGGTGATTACTTTTCGTTCCTCCTCGGTCAGGTCGGCGAATTTAGAGCCGAACTTTGCCTCTGCAACCTCGTCACGCAGCTCAGAGAATGCGCGCGTGAGTTCGTTTTGCACCATGACATACGACTGATAGTCGGTATCACGCGTGGTCTGCAACGAGACAATACCCTGACTGACAGGATATACCCACTTACTGCCGTCAGGCAACTCGATCTCTTCGTCCTTCATCTCAGGCAAGGTAACCAGTTGGTTTGGGTTCTCGATGAACTCTCTGGTTTTCTCTTTGAGTTGGCGGAAATCGATCAACTGTTGCTGACCTTGGATACCGGCCATTATCTGTCCGGAACCATTGACAAGAACCAAGAATACGTTGCGTTCCTTCATCTTGATGTCCTCCTGTTTTTGGTTCTCAGGAGGCAGAGGAGGGAGCATACGCACCAGACCCGTGTCGACGTTCATGGTGGTGGCTACGAGGAAGAAAATCAACAGCAAGAAAGCAATATCGGCCATTGAGCCGGCATTGATCTCCTGTACTTGTCTTTTATCTACTGCCATTGTTTTCTATTATTTGAAAGCTCTGTAAATCTCGGTTCCAATTGCCGTCAGGAAAGCGGCGACAAAAGCAACATAAGTTACCAGAATGCTGGTTTCGGTAAGAACCGTCGAAGCGTGATCGAAGAAGCTACCGGTTTGCAGGTCGGGGATGTTGATGGTGTGAGCAGCCGAATAGAAATAAGCCGCACCCACGATAACAACGATCAGCAGCACCGAAATAAGCGAACTTTTGATGCCTCGTGGATCCTGAATCATACCGAACACAGCGCAGAAGATGGCAGCTGCAATAGCCCCCACCACGAGGATGTATCCCCAGATGATGTTCAGGCTGATCGACGGATCGAACGCAGTCGGGTTTTCCGGATGTGGCGACGCGAGTGCATACACAAGCAGCACAACGGTGATCGCCATCAGGACACCCAACAATATATTTAATGCCTTTTTCATAGTTTGATTGAAATCTTAATCGGTGGGTTATTTCTTGTTGTATGCTGTCAGGAGATCCATCAAGGTGATAGATGCATCCTCCATATCGTTGATCAACGAGTCGATCTTCGAGACGATATAGTTATAGAACAACTGAAGAATAACCGCAGCGATCAAACCCATAAGGGTGGTCAAAAGGGCAACCTTGATACCACCTGCAACGAGTGTTGGGCTGATGTCACCAGCTGCTTGAATCTGGTCAAATGCCTGAATCATGCCGACAACGGTACCCATAAATCCCAACATAGGAGAGAGCGAGATGAACAGACCGATCCAAGTAAGACCCGACTCCATCTGACCTGTTTGTACCGAACCGTACGATACGACTGCCTTCTCGACAGCGTCCAGACCCTGATTGTAGCGATCCAAACCTTGGTAGTAGATCGAAGCGATTGGGCCGCGAGTGTTGCGGCAAACCTCTTTTGCAGCGTCAATACCGCCATTTTTCAGCGCAGCTTCCACTTCAGCGATCAGTTTTTTCGTGTTGATTGTCGAGAGAGCCAAATAGAGGATACGCTCGATAGCGACAGCCAAACCAATAACAAGGAATACAAGGATTGGGAGCATCCAAGCCCATCCACCCTCAAGGAACTTCTGCATCATCACGTGGTGCATCGTCTCGCCTGCAACTTCCGTCTCGGCGGTCATGGCTACCTCTTCGGTAACAGCCTCGGCAACGGCAGCGGTGTCTGCGACAGCTTCTTGCGCGAATGCGTCAACAGTGCCAAGAGCGAAGATGGCAACTGTCAGAATCAAAAAAAGTTTTTTCATAAGTGTGTTTAATAAATTAAAATTTGATTTAGTTGATTTTTTATTTTCGTTTTGTCTCTTGTTTTTCCCGCTTTGGTCTCCCATTCATCCCTTGCATCTTTACCTATGGACGGTATAAATCGTTAAATTTCCACTTTTTGCAGAAAAGATTTTCGCCCACAGCTTTTTTTCACCTCTCGATTGGTTATTTTCCGTCCTGAGCAGACCTTTACACAGCGACCCACTCAAGATGTTTGCATAGTCAACGGACAACACAAACACTTATAAATCAGCACAATAACCAACCAAAATCATCCTCAATCGGTGCTATAAACTCCCATTAAGGTGTATTAACAGTGCGAAATATAGGAAAAAAAATCGTTTTGTGCAACGACTTAGCGTGTAAATTCTCCTTTTAATGGTTTTCGGAGCAGCTCGCGCGTCTCGTCTGCCGAGCGTTCCAGTCCGAGAACGTACATCAATTTGGCAACAGCCGCCTCGGTGGTCATGTCGCAACCAGAGAGAACGCCCGCTTTTTGCAGCCGCAGCCCCGTCTCGTAAAGCTCCATAGCCACCCGTCCACCTGCGCATTGTGTCACGTTGAGCAGGATGATGCCGCGGGCGATCGCCTCCTCCAAGGCGCGAATAAACCAATCTGTGGTCGGGGCATTTCCCGCTCCAAAGGTCTCCAAAACCACCCCTTTCAGCCCCTCGACGGCGAGCATGGCGCGCAAGGTGCGCTCGTCCAAACCGGGGAAGATCTTGATCACTAAAATGCCGTCACTCAGGTGGGTGGCGATGCGTAATTCGGGGGTTGTGTCTTCGCATTTCAAGATCGCAGACACGTTGTAGGTGATGTTGACGCCCACCTCGGCAAGTGGGGGATAATTGTACGATCGGAAGGCGTTGAGTGCCTCGGCGCTCCCTTTGGTCGAACGGTTGGCGCGGAAAAGACGATTTTGGAAGTAGAGGGATACCTCTGGAACTTCGGGACGTCCAGCAAGCTGTGTGCCAGCAATTTCAATGGCCGTGATCAGATTTTCGCGACCGTCGGTGCGCAGCACGCCGATCGGGATCTGGCTGCCTGTGAAGACCACGGGTTTCGACAGATTTTCGAGCATGAAGCTCATCGCCGAGGCGGTGTAGGACATGGTGTCGGTGCCGTGGAGTACCACAAAACCATCGTAGCGGGCGTAGTTGTCGCGAATGAGCGTCGCCAGCTCGACCCAGTTCGCGGGCGAGACGTTCGACGAGTCGATCACGGGATCGAGTGCCAATACGTCGATGTCGACGTTGAGCCGCTTGAGCGAGGGAAATTCGTCGTAGATAGCGCTAAAGTCGAACGGTACCAGCGCCCCCGTGTCGGGATCGGTCTTCATGCCGATTGTGCCACCTGTGTAGATGATTAGAATGGATGATTTCATCAGTTTTTCTTATTTTGTTTGTTATTATATGCCAAATATGCGGCGGGCATTGGCGGTGGTGCGTGCCGCTACCTCCTCCGCGCTCAAATCTTTTATCTCAGCAATTTTTGCACAGATATAGGTCACATTTGCGGACTCATTTCGCTTGCCGCGGTGGGGTGCAGGGGTCAGATAGGGGCAGTCGGTTTCGAGGACCATATCGTCCAATGCCATTTGACGCACCACATCGGGCAGCGTACTCTTTTTGAAGGTCACCACACCCCCGATGCCGAAGACAAAATCGCCACACGCCTTCAGCGCGTGATAGCACTCCACAGTCTCCGTAAAGGCGTGAAAAACACCGCGCAAACCGCGTCCTGCAAACTCCTCGATCAGTGCCACGGTCTCCGTCCAAGCGCCGCGCACATGGACTGCAATGGGCAAATCGTACTCCAATGCCCACTCGATCTGGCGACGAAAAGCCTCCGTTTGCTCCTCCTTGAACTGCGCGCTCCAGTAGAAATCTAACCCAATCTCCCCCACAGCGCAAAATGCCCCCGCAGGAGGATTTTTCAGATACTCCTCGACCTGAGCCAGCTCCTCGTGCCACAGCGGGTTGTCGTTGACCGAGGTGGGGTGCAGCCCGATCATGGGCGTGCAGCACTCCGCATGGGCGCGCGACAAGGCAAACATCCGCTCGTAGCTCTGGGCGTCGATCGCGGGCAGCAGCATCCGCACCACCCCCGCGTCGAGCGCGCGGCGGATCACCTCCTCGCGGTCGGCATCGAACTCCTCGACGTAGATATGTGAATGGGTATCAATATACATCGCGCTTATAGTTGGGTGGGGAAGACTTTAATACGGCTAATCTGAGCCATTTTGCGAGGCGTAAGGTCGAAGAAAGAGAGTTCGCAAACATTGAATCTTTTGAATTCACTTTCCAAAAGATAGTACGACTCTTTGCCTATAATGCGCTGTTTGAGGTCGTAGATCACCGCAAGGATCGAAATGTTGTTTTTCAGACATTGACCCTTCGTCGGGTAGACTTCGCAGAAAATAGATAACGCCTTCCTCTCTGGATTGTACACCGCCGATAGACTCTCCAGCCGAACCCCCATCTCCTGCTCCATTTCGGGCATACGCTCGATCAGCGAGTCGTAATCCTCGCGTACCTCGCTCTTATTTGTTTGATTCTCGCTCATTTATCTTCTGATTTATTGGACCATTTTCATATACCTATTTCCGGGCAGTTGCCGCACAGCACCCGCCATTTCAAGCCCCAACAGCAACACCGACAGGTCGCCCACATTCAGCGAACTCAGCTCGCCCAACTCCTCGGTCGAGACGGGATCAGAGGTGCGGAAACACCCCAGTACCCCCGCCTCATCGGCGGTCAAGGTGGGCAGTACGGCGCTTTGTCGCGCTCCGCAATCTGCCAAATTCAAGTCCCACATCAACTCCTCGATAATGTCGTTTGCCGACAGCACCGCCTGCGCTTTCTTGTTGCGTATCAGTAAGTTTGCGCCGCGTGATGCAAGGTCTGTCGCTCGCCCCGGAACCGCCATAACCGTGCGATTGTAGCTGTCGGCACAGTGCGCCGTGACCAGCGATCCACCCGCACAGGGCGACTCCACAACCACGGTCCCCACGCTCAGGGCGGCAATGATGCGGTTGCGTGCCAAATAGAACGTCCCCTTCTGTTTCACCTGCGAATGCAGCTCGGTGACCAATGCGCCACCCGCCTCCAAAATATCACGCGCCACAGCCGTGTGCGGCACGGGCATGATGTTGGGCAACGGATTCGGTAGAACCGCCACGGTCTGCGCCCCTGCTGCCAACGCCGCACGGTGGCAAGCCACATCAATGCCATAGGCTAAGCCACTCACCACACTGAGGTTGGGGATGCGCTCGGCAAGTCCGCGCACCAAATCGATGCACATTCGCTGCCCGTAGGGCGTCGCCTCGCGCGTGCCGACCATCGACACACAGCGCGCTGTGAGTGCCTCCTGCGCACCCTTTATATATAGTATGTGGGGATAATCGGGAATTTCACGCAGCAGAGGCGGGTAGGCATCGTCGGT
>JAVXFC010000086.1:0-6639 GCA_036658095.1 Alistipes sp.
CTTGAGTGTAATCTTCATCGAGTCCATCGTGTAACCTGCCAAGGCTCCGTTCGACATTGCCGAAGCAAAACCCTTCTGGATAGCGGGGATAAACTCTTTGGGGATGTTACCACCCTTCACCTCGTCGACGAACGTAAGACCCATCTTACCCTCTTCGGCTGGCCCGATCTCGAAACTGATATCGGCAAATTTACCACGACCACCCGTCTGTTTCTTGAACACCTCGCGGTGCTGAACGGTCTTGGTAAGTGTCTCTTTGTAGTTAACCTGAGGAGCGCCCTGACTGATCTCAACGCCGAATTCACGACGCAGACGATCGACAATGATGTCGAGGTGCAACTCACCCATACCACTGATCACGGTCTGACCCGAATCTTCGTCGGTATGAACCGTAAAGGTAGGATCCTCCTCCGAGAGCTTCGCCAAAGCGATGCCCAACTTATCGAGGTCTTTCTGTGTTTTGGGTTCAACGGCGAGTCCAATAACCGGTTCGGGGAAGGTCATCTGCTCCAGAACGATAGGTGCGTTCTCAGCGCAGAGTGTGTCGCCCGTGTGGATCTCCTTGAAGCCCACAGCAGCGCAAATATCACCTGCGCCAATGGTCTCCATTGGATTCTGCTTGTTGGCGTGCATCTGGTAGATACGGCTGATGCGCTCGCGCTTTCCGCTACGAGAATTCAACACATAAGAGCCAGCATCGAGCTTGCCAGAGTAGATACGTACGAAAGCCAAACGACCTACGAAAGGATCGGTAGCGATCTTGAATGCCAAGCCGCAGAACGGATCTTCGTCCGAAGGTTTACGCATCTCTTCCTTGTCTGTTTTGGGGTTGATACCCGTCACAGGAGGAATATCCATGGGTGAAGGCAAGAAAGCGATCGAGTAGTCGAGCAGTTTCTGCACACCCTTGTTGTGGAACGACGAGCCGCAAAGCATCGGCACGATCTTCATCGTGATCGTCGCCACGCGAATGGCAGCAATCAGCTCATCGGCGGTGATCGAATTGGGATCCTCGAAGAACTTCTCCATCAACGCGTCGTTGGTTCCAGCAACCTCCTCGACGAGTTTGGCACGCCATTCGGCAGCCTCCTCTGCCATCGAGGCAGGGATCTCTTTGATCGTGAAGTTGTCGCGAGCGGTCTTGTCGTCGTTGTAGTAGATCGCGTTATTATATATAAGGTCTACCAAACCCTCGAACTTATCCTCAGCGCCGATCGGGAGAACGACTGGAAGAGCCGTCGAACCGAAGTGCTTTTTGATCTGTGCGCACACCGACAAGAAGTCAGCGCCCGTGCGGTCCATCTTATTGACGTAACCCAGACGAGGAACGTTGTATTTATCAGCCTGACGCCATACGGTCTCCGACTGAGGTTCCACGCCACCTACGGCGCAGAATGTAGCAATTGCACCGTCGAGTACGCGCAGTGAGCGCTCCACCTCGACCGTGAAGTCGACGTGTCCCGGGGTATCGATCAAGTTGATCTGATATTGCTGATCTTTGTAGTGCCAGAATGCGGTGGTAGCTGCCGAAGTAATCGTGATACCACGCTCCTGCTCCTGAACCATCCAGTCCATCGTAGCGCCACCTTCGTGAACCTCACCGATCTTGTGGGTTTTACCCGTGTAGAAAAGGATTCGTTCTGAAGTGGTGGTCTTACCAGCATCGATGTGAGCCATGATGCCGATGTTACGAGTATAATGTAAGTCTCTTGTTGCCATCTGTCGCGTCTCCTATTAGAATCTGAAATGTGCGAATGCCTTGTTTGCCTCAGCCATACGGTGCATCTCTTCTTTACGTTTGAAGGCAGCACCTTGTTGGTTGTAAGCATCGACTATCTCGCCTGCGAGTTTGTCAGCCATTGTCTTACCGGCGCGCTTGCGCGAAAAAAGGACAAGGTTTTTCATGGAAATAGAAATCTTGCGCTCCGGGCGGACCTCCATAGGAACTTGGAATGTCGCACCTCCGATACGTTTCGATTTCACTTCGACTTGGGGTGTGATATTCTCAAGGGCCTGTTTCCAGACTTCCAAGGGAGATTTATCAGCATCCTTCATCTTCTTGCCTACCAACTCCAAAGAGTCGTAAAAAATGGTGTAGGCAATACTCTTCTTACCATCCAGCATGAGGTTGTTAACGAAACGAGTTACCTCGGTATCGCTAAACTTCGGGTCCGGAAGTAGAATTCGCTTTTTTGGCTTAGCTTTTCTCATTGTTATTGCTAATTAATTGTTCTTTCTTTAGATTATTTACCTGCCTTGGGGCGTTTTGCTCCATATTTCGAGCGACGTTGACGACGACCATCGACACCTGCCGAGTCGAGTGCGCCACGCACCAAGTGGTAACGTACGCCGGGAAGGTCCTTTACACGACCGCCACGAACCAATACGATGGAGTGTTCCTGCAAGTTGTGACCTTCTCCGGGGATATAGGCGTTGACCTCCTTGCCGTTGGTCAATCTTACACGTGCTACCTTACGCATCGCCGAGTTCGGCTTCTTAGGTGTTGTTGTGTACACACGAGTACAAACACCACGGCGTTGAGGACACGCAGCCAGTGCAGGAGACTTGCTATTGCTCTCCATGCGCACTCGACCGTTTCTTACTAACTGTTGAATAGTTGGCATTTCTTTACGTTTTTGTCCTTAAATTGTTAACTAAATCTATTTCCATTGTCCAAAATGGACTGCAAAGGTACGCAATTTTTCGGAATAACACTATATTAGCACATCTTTTTTGCCCTTTTTAAGCTATTTTTATCTGTTTGCGATTCTTTTTACTTATACAAACCACAACTCAATAAGCTAAGACTATGCCAAAAACATCACAGCATTGATTTTGTGGTAGTTACAACAAATAACCACACAGAGCGCCTTGTACGCAACTCATTCAGCATGAAAGTCAAAAGGAATAACGGGGCATTTTATCCTCGCAGCAAAATTGGGTCAAACGAACGATTTGACCCAACGTTTGAAGGATTTCTGAAAAATTTTCGCTATTTTTGCCGCTATTAAAGCAATAGAAGAAGCCCTATGGAGTACAATTTCAAAGAGATAGAGGCTGCGTGGCAACAACGCTGGCGCACCGATAAAACCTACCGCGTCGAGACCGACGCAAGCCGCCCGAAATACTACGTGCTGGATATGTTCCCCTACCCGTCGGGTGCAGGGTTGCACGTGGGGCATCCACTGGGCTACATCGCCTCGGATATTGTCTCGCGCTACAAGCGGCTGAAGGGCTTTAACGTGCTGCATCCCATGGGTTACGACGCTTTTGGATTGCCCGCCGAGCAGTACGCCATTCAGACGGGGCAGCACCCCGCCGTGACCACCGAACGCAACATCGCCCGCTACCGCGAGCAGTTGGATAAAATCGGCTTTTCGTTCGACTGGGATCGCGAGGTACGCACGTGTGATCCAAGCTATTACAAATGGACACAATGGGTTTTTCTGCGCCTTTTTGCCCACTACTACGATCTGCGCACCCAGCGCGCCGAGCCGATCGAGCAATTAATCGCCGAATTGGCAGCACACGGCACGTCGAATATCCACGCCGCCAGCACCTCACAACTGGAGTTCACGGCAGCCGACTGGGCAGCCAAAAGCGAAGCGGAAAAGGAGCAGGTTTTGCAGAATTATCGTTTGGCTTTTCGCGCCGACACAATGGTCAACTGGTGTGCGGGTTTAGGCACCGTGTTGGCGAACGACGAGGTGCGCGATGGGCTTTCGGTTCGAGGAGGCTATCCCGTTGAGCAGAAGCGCATGAAGCAGTGGTTACTGCGCGTGAGTGCCTATGCGCAACGGATGTTAGACGGCATGGAAAAACTCGAATGGAGTGACTCGCTGAAGGAGATTCAGCGCAACTGGATTGGTCGTTCCGAGGGGGCGCAACTCTTCTTTGACATCCAAAATTCCGACCGCAAATTGGAGGTTTTCACCACCCGTCCCGACACCATTTTCGGGGTGACTTTCATGGTCATCGCCCCCGAACACGCATGGGTGAAGAGTTTGACAACGTCCGAAAATCAGGCTGCCGTTGAGGCATATATCGCCCAAGCGGGCAAGCGCTCGGAGCGCGAACGGATCACCGAGACCAAGCGGGTAAGCGGCGTGGCAACGGGTTCATACGCCATAAACCCCTTCACCAAACGCCCCATTCCTATTTATATATCGGACTATGTACTTGCAGGTTACGGCACGGGGGCGATCATGGCAGTTCCGGCACACGACTCCCGCGACTACGCTTTTGCGCGACACTTCGGGCTGGAGATCATCCCTGTGGTCGAGGGGGGTGATGTGAGCCAAGAGTCCTACGATGCCAAAACGGGCAAATTAATCAATTCGGAGTTCCTGAACGGCAAGGAGGTAAAAGAGGCTATTAGTCTGATGTGCAGCGAGATTGAACGTTGCGGACGCGGCAAACGGCTGATCAACTACCGTCTGCGCGACGCGATTTTCTCGCGCCAACGTTACTGGGGCGAACCCTTCCCAATCTACTACAAGGGTGACACCGCCTATCCACTGAACGAAAAGGAGTTACCACTGGAGCTGCCCCCGATTACCGACTTCGGACCTACTGCCGAGGGGGAACCTCCTTTGGCGCGCGTCGAAGGGTGGCAAACCACCGCAGGCGACCCACTCGAACGCTCTACCATGCCCGGTTTTGCTGGCTCCTCCGCCTACTACCTGCGTTACATGGATCCGCACAACGACACAGCACTCGTCGGCGCCGAAGCAAACCAATATTGGCGCAGTGTGGACCTCTACGTGGGGGGCATCGAACACGCCACGGGACACCTCATGTACTCGCGTTTCTGGAATATGTTCCTCTACGATTTAGGCTGCGTGTGTGAGCCCGAACCATTCCGTAAGTTGGTCAACCAAGGGATGATACAGGGACGTTCGAACTTCGTCTACCGCATCGTCGGGACGAACAAATTTGTCTCACTCGGACTCAAAGACGCCTACCAAACACAAGAGATTCACGTCGATGTGAACATCGTGCGCAACGACCAGCTCGACATGGAGGCTTTCCGCGCATGGATGCCCGATTTCAAAGAGGCGGAGTTCATCCTTGAGGAGGGAAAATATATCTGCGGTTGGGCGGTCGAGAAGATGTCGAAGTCGATGTACAACGTCGTCAATCCCGACCTGATCGTCGAGCGCTACGGTGCCGACACCCTGCGTATGTACGAGATGTTCCTCGGACCGCTCGAACAGTCGAAACCGTGGGATACGAACGGCATCGACGGCGTACACAAGTTCCTGCGACGCTTCTGGAGTCGCTTCTTCGACCGCGAAGATCGCTTCGTGCTGAGCGACGACACCCCCACCGACAAAGAGCTGAAAACACTCCATAAAACGATCAAAAAGGTGGGTGATGACATCGAGAATTTCTCGTTCAACACCTCCATTTCCGCCTTCATGATCTGCCTTAACGAGCTGGGAGAGTGCAACAAACGAGCAATCTTAGAGCCGATGACCGTGCTGCTTGCCCCCTTCGCGCCCCACATCGCCGAGGAGCTGTGGCATCGCATGGGACACCCCACTTCGGTCTGCACAGCAACGTTCCCTCTCTTCGAAGCGAAGTACCTGACTGAGAGTGTTTTCGAATACCCTGTCTCGATCAACGGCAAGATGCGTTTCAAAAAGGAGTATCCGCTCGACGCCACCCCCGCCATGATCTCGGAGGAGATTGTGCGGCTGCCCGAAGTGGAGAAGTGGCTCGACGGCAAAGCCCCGCGCAAGATCATCGTCGTGCCGGGCAAGATCATCAACATCGTCCTTTAAGCGAGTTATACAACTCCTGCGGCGGAACCTAAATTAGGTTCCGCTGCTTTTATTTCCGCGACAGCCGATTGCGGTTTGCCGATAAATGCGTATATTTGCGCCCAAAGAAGAACTTTTATGGCAGACAATTCAATACTTATGCGGCTCGACGGCCTCAAGATGAAATACGAAGAGATCGGACAGAAACTCACAGATCCTGAGGTTATTGCGGATGTGAAACAACTCGTGCAACTCAACAAAGAGTACCGCGAATTGGAGCCGATCATCGAGACCTCGGAGCGCTTCCGCACAGCGCAAGCCAACCTCGTCGAGGCGAAAAACATCCTCGCCACCGACAAGGATGACGAAATGCGCGACATGGCGCGGGGCGAGATCGCAGAGTTGGAGCCAGCAATCGAACAAATGGAGGAGGAGATCAAGCTGCTGCTGATCCCCAAAGAGCCTCAGGATGAGAAAAATGCGATCATCGAGATCCGTGGTGGCACGGGTGGCGATGAGGCGGCGCTTTTTGCGGGCGACCTGCTGCGTATGTACACCAAATATATCGAAAATAAGGGCTGGCGATACGAGATGACTTCGTTCTCGGACGGCGGCGCTGGTGGCTATAAAGAGGTGGTAATCAAGGTCACAGGACAGAGCGTCTATGGCACACTGAAATACGAGTCGGGGGTACACCGCGTGCAGCGCGTGCCGCAGACCGAGACCCAAGGTCGCGTTCACACCTCTGCCGCTTCGGTGGCGGTGCTGCCCGAAGCCGAGGAGTTCGACTGCGACATCTCGATGAACGACGTGCGCAAGGATATTTTCTGCTCCAGCGGTCCGGGCGGACAGTCGGTCAACACGACCTACTCAG
>JAVXFC010000087.1:0-6174 GCA_036658095.1 Alistipes sp.
GCATGGGCGATTTTGCGTCCCACGAGTAATCTTCACCACAAATGGTTGAAAGACTTGCCTGTACAGCCCAATTCGCTTAAAAATTAATAATGATCGTATGCTAAACATCAATCAATTTATCACAGACCATATTACGCTCCGACCGCAGAGTATGTTTGCCGCGGATGTGGAGGCGAATCGCGAGGCGTTGCAGCGCGAGATTGAGGGACGTTCGGTGCTGGTCATCGGAGGCGCGGGAACCATCGGCTCGTCGTATATTCGTGCGGTGCTTAAGTTCCGCCCTGCGAAGCTCTATGTGGTTGATATTAACGAGAATGGGCTGACTGAATTGACGCGTGATCTGCGCAGTACAGCGGGTGGTTATGTCCCTGATGAGTTTCTTACCTATCCGATTAACTTCGCCGATCCTGTTTTCGAGAAGATGTTCCGTGCGCAGGGTGGGTTTGATATTGTCGCCAACTTTTCGGCGCACAAACACGTGCGTTCGGAGAAAGATTGCTACTCCGTGGAGGCGTTGCTCTCTAATAATGTGGTTCGTGCGCGCAAGCTTTTGGAGTTGCTTGCCGAGTTCCCGCCCCGCCATTTCTTCTGTGTTTCGACGGACAAAGCGGCAAATCCCGTGAACATCATGGGTGGCTCGAAGAAGATCATGGAGGAGATGATCATGGCCTACTCGACGAAATACCCGATCACCACGGCGCGTTTTGCCAATGTCGCCTTCTCCAACGGATCGCTGCTTGACGGTTTCATTCAGCGCATGATGAAGCGGCAGCCGCTCTCGGCTCCGTGTGATGTGCGCCGTTATTTTGTCTCGCCCAACGAGAGTGGCGAGATTTGTATGCTGGCGTGTATGTTGGGTCGCAGTGGCGAGATCTACTTCCCGAAGTTGAAGCCTGAGCAGATGTTGACTTTTGCCGAGATTGGCACTGCCTTTCTTGCCAGTATGGGCTATCGCGCTGTCGAATGCGATTCCGAGGAGCAGGCTCGTCAAATGGCGGCTGTTCGCGCAGAGGAGAGCCGTGATTACCCCGTCTATTATTTCACCTCCGACACCACGGGCGAGAAGGAATATGAAGAATTTTTTACCGATCAAGAGCAGGTGTCGCTGGGCGAGTTTAGCTCTTTGGGCGTGGTGAAAAATGCTGTTAAACGCCCTGTGGATGAGATAGATACTTTGTTTGAAAACCTCAATACGCTGTTTGGGTCGCCGCTGACCACCAAGGCGGACATTGTCCGTGTGATGAAACAATTCTTGGTGAACTTCGATCACGTGGAGAAGGGTAAAAATCTGGATTCTAAAATGTAATTTCATGCAGTCGACTGAGAATTATCTCTTTACCTTGCTTCGCTTGGCTTTGTGGCCGAAGGAGGAGGCTACACCCTTCGCACCACTTCCCGATGAGGTGTGGCAGGATATTTATGGACTTTCGGTGTCGCAAGGGGTGTTGGCTTTAACCTACGAGGGGTTGCAACGTCTGCCAGCTGCGTCACAGCCTCCTCGTAACCTTAAGATTCAGTGGGGTTTCAATGTGGCTCACATTGAAAAAAAATATGCAAAGCAAAAGTCCTTGATCACCGAATTTGCCGAGATCTATGCGCAACATCACATCCGCACGCTGATACTCAAAGGTCTGGGGTTGAGCAGTTATTATCCTGTGCCAGCGCATCGTCCGTTTGGCGATTTGGATTGCTATCTATACGGTGATTATGAGCGTGGCAACCAACTTATGGAGCAGGTTGGGGCGAGCGTGCGGCGTGATTTTTACAAACATTCTCACATCACCTACCGTGGCTTGAGTGTTGAGAATCATCAATATTGCGTTGCCATTCGTGGTAGTCGCAAAATGAAGGAGTTGGAGCGGCTCTTAGAGAAGTTGTTGCGCGAGGATTTGTCACCGCGTTTTTTCGAAAATACACGGCTGATTCTGCCTCCAGCAGAGTTTAATGCGCTCTTTTTTGCCAAGCACTCTTTGGGCCATTTTTTGTCGGAGGGTATGAACTTGAAACAACTCTGCGACTGGGCGTTATTCCTCTCTTCCGAGCAAAATAATATCGACTTCAAACGGTTCTATGCCCGCTGTGATGCGTTTGGTCTCCGTGTTTTTGTGGATGCTATCACGACCCTCGCGACGACGCATTTGGGATTGGCGGTCACCAATGGTGACCTCATTGCGCAAAGCCCTTATGCCGAAAGAGTTGCGGACGATATGTTGCATCATGGCACTCCGATTTTTAACAGCTCGGCTGGTGTTTGGAAATCACGTATAGCACTTATCCAAAGCATGATAGCCAATCGCTGGCGTTATCGAGATCTCTGCGGTACGAGCGTACTCTCCGAGGTGGCGAAATCTATCTTCTTTTTCTTTTTCGAGCGTCATCCGAAGTTGTAACCAACCTCTTTCGTCGGTGTGTGATGTGGTATTGTGTTGATTTGCAGAGTGTTAAGATCGGTGTAAATTCAACTTTTCGACTTTGAAGCACACTGATTTTAATGAAAAATAAATGATATTGTGTTATTAGATAGTATGTATGAGCTTTTTTGATTACTTTTGAAGCTTGAATTTAAGTTAATTAACCAGAACTAAATATTAAAATGAACCAAATGAATAAATCCTTGTTATGCCTCCTGTTTGGAATATTGTTGTTCACCTCGTGCGCTACGACGAAAAACATCAGCTATTTTCAGGATACCGTATTTAATGAGCCGATGCCAATAGATTCGAATCGCTATATTACCCTCAAATCCAAGGACGTGATTTCGATCATTGTCTCCAGCAAAGACCCCGAATTGGCGGCGCTTTTTAACCTGCCACGTATTCAAAATACGGTAGGGCAAACAACCTCGCAAACCAATATTACCAATGGTGTTTCGGGCTATTCGGTCGATTCGAAGGGGAATATTGATTTTCCGATATTAGGTAAGTTGCACGTGGCGGGGCTGAATCGTGAGCAGGTGG
The DNA here is from genome assembly GCA_036658095.1 of Alistipes sp. Taxonomy (GTDB): domain Bacteria; phylum Bacteroidota; class Bacteroidia; order Bacteroidales; family Rikenellaceae; genus Alistipes. The sequence goes on from JAVXFC010000087.1 coordinate 2,958, forward strand.
CCGAAATGGTCAAAGCGCGCTTGATTGAGTCTGATTTGGTGCGTGATCCTGTGGTGACGATCGATTATATGAACCTTAGTTTTTCGCTGTTGGGTGAGGTCAATAAACCGGGATTGTTTGCCATTACTAAAGATCAAATCACCATTTTAGAGGCCATTAGTATGGGTGGTGATCTGACGGTCTTTGGGCAGCGCGACAGGGTGATGGTCACGCGTGAAGATGCTGGTAAGCGAACGGTTTACCAAGTCGATTTGCGGACAGCGAAGGCGTATGAGTCGCCTGCATTTTATCTGCAACAAAACGATGTGGTCTATGTCGAGCCGAACAAGATGCGCGCCAACCAAGCAACGGTCAATGGAAATACGGTGAAGTCGGTATCGCTGTGGATGTCGGTGGCTTCGTTCCTGACCACTTTGAGTGTATTAATATTTAAATAATTGAAAATGTCTGAATTTGTAAATAATAACTCAGAAAGCGAGATTGGGCAGCTGCAAGATTGGTTGTTTTTGTTCCTCTCGAAGTGGTATTGGTTCCTTGCATCCATCGTGGCTGCACTTCTTATCGCCCTTTTTTACCTCGCCACCACCACACCCGTCTACACGCGTAGTATGTCCGTCCTGATCAAGGATAATTCGAAGTCATCTTCCTCTATTTCGACCGAGGATATGTTCGAAAATATGGGTATGTTCAACTCCAAGACCAACGTGAATAACGAGTTGCTTACCCTCAAAGCACCGATCCTCATGGAGTCGGTGGTGAAGAAATTGGGGCTGAATGTCACCTACACCGCTTCGCATCATCTTCAGCGACACGTCTTGTACAAGAGTTCTCCGATTGATGTGCGCATGGAAAAGGGGGCGGCACTCGACCGCGTGTCGATGACCATTCGCATTTTGCCAAATCACAAGCTCTCGATTGCAGATATGATGCACGACGGCGAGGAGGTCGATTTCGAACCGACAAAGTGTGATCTTGCCGATACGATTGCTACGCCACTGGGACGTATGGTGGTCTTGCCAACCGAATTTTATAACGAGGAGTACGAAAACACCTCCATTCACTTCAACAAGACGACGCTTCGTGCGGCGGCTAAAGGTTATTCGAAGGCGTTGAAGGCGGAGTTGGCCGATAAGAAAGCCAATGTCATTGATCTGACGATCAACGATGTCTCGACAGAGCGTGCCGAGGATATTCTCAGTACGTTGGTCTCTGCCTATAACGAGAGCTGGATCAACAACAAGAACCAGATCACGATCAGCACCTCGGAATTTATTGGGGATCGCTTGGATATCATCGAGAAGGAGTTGAGTGGGGTGGATGAAAATATCTCCGCGTTCAAAAGCAAAAATTTACTTCCCGATGTGGCGGCGGTGTCGAACAAATACATGATGCAATCGACTGAAAATGAGCGCAATCTCTTGGGGTTGACCACGCAGTTGGCTATGACGCGCTACATTGGTAATTATTTGCGTGCCGACAAGGAGATGCAAAAATTGTTGCCGACCAATTCGGGCATTGACAACATGAATATGGAGACGCAGATCTCGGAGTATAACACCCTGATGTTGCAACGCAACAATCTTTTGGCGAATAGTAGCGAACAGAACCCTGTGGTCAAAAGCTTGAATAAATCGTTGGCTTCGATGAAGGAGGCGATCATCGGCTCGGTGGATGATTTGATCGCTATTTTGAAGATTCAGGTGAGCAATATTTCCAATTCGGAGGCTAAAAATAGGGACAATCTTGCTTCGAGTCCCAACCAAGTGAAGTACCTGCTCTCGGTCGAACGGCAGCAGAAAGTCAAGGAGGCACTCTACGTCTTCTTGTTGCAAAAACGCGAGGAGAACGAACTGTCACAGACCTTTACGGCTTATAATACGCAGATCATCAACCCCCCTATGGGTTCCCCGTTGCCCGTTGCACCACGCAAAGGCTTGGTTTTGCTGATGGCATTTTTCTTGGGTGCTGCCTTGCCTATGGGCATCCTTTTCTTGATCGAAAGTCTGAATACGTTGGTACGCAGTCGCAAAGATTTGGAGGGGTTGACCGTGCCTTTTGTGGGCGAAATTCCCGCTGTGGGCGAGAAGAAAAAGCGGTTTGCTTACCCTAAAAAGGTGATCCCTCCCGTGGGTATCATCATCGAGGGGCATAGCCGAAACATGGTTAACGAGGCGTTCCGTATTGCGCGAACCAACATCGACTTCATGCGCGGCAAAGTGCAGCGTGGTACGGTTATCATGACCACATCCATGAATCCGGGTAGTGGAAAAACCTTCACCACCTCGAATCTCTCGGTGGCAATGGCGATCAAAGGTTCCAAGACCATAGTCTTGGATGCTGACTTGCGAAAAGCCTCACTTAGTATCTTGGTCAAGTCGCCCAAACGGGGACTTTCCAACTACTTGAATGGTGAGGTGGAGGATATTCACACCGTGGCAATCAAGGGCGAATTTAACGAAAATTTGACCATCATACCTGTTGGAACGATCCCTCCCAACCCCTCCGAGTTGCTTCTTTCGGCTCGATTCGAGGCGTTGTTGCAGCAGCTGCGTGGTGAGTATGACTATATCTTCTTGGATTGCCCGCCTGTCGAGATTGTCACCGACTCAGCGATTATAGCCAAGCAAAGCGACATGACACTTTTTGTGGTTCGTGCGGGATTGCTTGATCGAAGAATGCTACCTGTCATTGAGTCGCTTTATGCCAGCAAACAGTACAATAATATGTGCATGATCTTGAATGGCACGGATCACAATTCGGGCAAATATGGCTACCAGAAGTACGGTTACGGCAAGTACGGCTACGGTTATGGTAAGGAGGGTGGCTATGGTAATGTTTATGGGAAGAATAGCTAAAGACAAATTTCTCAGCCTGCAAATGATCGTTTGCAGGCTGAAATTTTGAATAAAAAATGTAATTAATGTTTGATTTTTTACAGAAAAAGAGTCTTCGTGCCTCGGGGGTGTTTGCCTCTTTGTCCGATATTCATGCGCATATTCTTCCCGGTGTGGACGACGGCATCCGCACGATGGATGAGGCGCTCAAAGTACTTGATTTCTACGCATCTCTCGGCATCCAAAGGCTCACGCTCACCCCGCACATCATGGAGGACTATCCGCACAACGGGGCGGAATTTCTGCGTGAACGCTTCCAGAAGCTTCAATCCGCCTATCAAGGGACTATTTCGCTGTCGTTGGGCGCTGAGTATATGCTCGAT
>JAVXFC010000087.1:6184-6459 GCA_036658095.1 Alistipes sp.
CGTTCGAGCGACATCTCGATGCGGGTGATTTGCTCGCTGGATCCGAAAAACAGCTCTTGGTTGAGACCTCCTACTTCAACCCTCCGATCGGATTTGAGCAGTTGTTGCAAAAAATTCAGGCAAAGGGCTATTACGTTCTCTTGGCGCACCCTGAGCGCTATATCTATATGCAGATGGCTGATTACCAAAAGTTGAAGCGATCGCAAGTGCGTTTCCAGCTCAATATGCTCTCCCTCACAGGAGCTTATGGGCAGTTAGCCAAGCTGCACGCGCTG
>JAVXFC010000088.1:0-6060 GCA_036658095.1 Alistipes sp.
AAAATTCAAAATCCAAAATCCAAAATCCAAAATTTTCGCGCAAAGCGTGCTTTATCGCCCAAGCCACCGACGATCGTCAAACCTCTCTTGCGCGACCTCGTCCAAGGGACGATGCAAAACAGACACGTATATCCACACAAACAAAGGCGGTGCTTGCGGCATCGCCCTTGTTATCTTGTATGGAATTGCAGCTACGCTGCTAATTTCCTAAGCGTACTTGAATGTTGATTCGTCCGAAACGCTCAATTTCTTGCGACCTTTCGCACGACGGTTAGCCAAAATCTTGCGACCGCTAACAGTCGACATTCTCAGACGGAATCCGTGTTTGTTGATTCTCTTCCGGCGCGAAGGCTGGAAAGTCCTTTTCATTGCCATAGTTATATCGTTTTTATTGTTTTACTCGTTTTTACGGATTGCAAAGGTAGAGCAAATTTTATTATTTGCAAAAAAATCGACCTCTTTTTTCCGCATAAATCCACTTATTCGGTTTTATAAAGGTCTAATTCGCCCCTTTCGACCTTGTGATAGAGTGCCGCCAACTCCGCCACCACCGGCGAAATGAATTCAATCGTATCACTGACCGCCGATTTCGCCCCCTCGCCCTTGATGCGGTAGAGCATCGTGGCATAGAGTGCGCGGAAACACAGCTCCGTGTCGCTCATCCCCGGATTGCCCAACACCTGTTGCAAATGGGGCAGTTCAGGCTCAAGGCGCGCATAGGTTTGACGGTAGTGTTCACCCACGGGGAGCTGCATCAGACGCAAGTGCAGGTCGTGCAGGTCGGCAATCAGATGCAGTGTGTGTTCGAGATGCCCTTTTTCGTCCTTACCCTCTTCGTGGAGCAGGGTCGCCAGATCCATATACCACAGCAGGAAGGTGTGTTTCTGCTCCTCTGGAATGTCTTTTCGCGGCTCGATGAAGGTTGTGTAGATGGCTTCGGGGCTGAATTGCAGCGCACGCAGAAGATCTTCAATCTGCCACAAATAGAGGATATATTCGGCAATATTTTCGCGTCGTTTGGCTTTTGCTATGTCCATTATTTATTCCATGTATAGTTCGACGTTCCTTGGTGGCGCAGGAAATACTGCTGCGATTTGAGCAGGTTGCGCGACTGAAGAACCATGTTTTTGGTCTCGTTGAGAATTGTGAGGTAGAGCAGACTTGCCTTGGTGTTCGATTTTGCGGCGTTGATGCGGATCAACTCCGACTTGATTGCCTCGGCTATCGACTCGAAAAGCTGGTCACGCAGGGTGAGGATCATCTCGATGTCCGAGAAGTCACCCGAACGCAGCATATTATTGATATGCACATAGATCGACTCCACATCGTCGTTGATGCGCATCAAATCCCCCGTCTGCTCCTTCGAGAGTCCTTCGTGGTTGTTGTCGATATGTTCGAAAGCAGGACGCGTGATGTGCATCAGTGCCTTGGTCATCTCGTTCAGATAGTCCACCACCTGCACGTAGTAGTGTGCCGTGTCGATGTCGCCACTTTGGAGCTTGTGCAGCGTGGGCATGAGGGCATATTTGCGTTCACGCGATTGGTAGAAGAGGTCATTCGACTCCTTGACCATGTCGCGCAGCACCTTGCGGTTCTCTTTGAAGACAGCAATCAGCGTGCGGTCGTAGATGCGCGTAGCACTCTCCATGGTGCGGCAAACTTCATCCGTCAAATTAGAGATAATGGTTTCGTTGGTCTGCGGCTTGCGAATCTGCTCCTTCACCTCTTCCTTCTTTTTCTTTTTGGGCAAATTGCTGTGGATGAGCATATAACCACACAGTACGGTCACCACGATGAAGGCAGCAATTCCGCCGTAGATGAGTGCCAGCCCCACCACGAAGGCGATCATGAAGCCACCCAGCGCGGTCACAAACCACCCTGCCACCACGGTCATCACGCCCGAAATACGGTAGACGGCACTTTCGCGCCCCCATGCGCGGTCGGCGAGCGACGAACCCATGGCGACCATGAAGCAGACGTAGGTGGTCGAGAGGGGCAGTTTGAGCGAGGTGGCGAGCGAAATCAGCAAAGCCGAGGTGGTCAGGTTGACCGTCGCGCGAATCATATCATAGGGCGCGCCACTGTGTTCCACATCTTCGAATTCGAAACGGCGCGACACTGCGTCGCTCATCCGTTGCGGGAAGATACGCCCGAAGCCCGAATTGACATTGAGTGCCGCACGAACGATCGTGCGCGAGAAGGCTGACGAGCCATAGAGCTGCGGGCCTTCGTCGTTTTGTGACGAGAGTGAAATTTCAGTTTCAGTTACGTGCATCGCCTTTTTCGAGGTCCACAACGTGAGGATCATCACACCACCTGCGAAGAGCAGAATGCCAAAATTGGCAGGCACATTGTCGTTCAACATCCCCATCATCATTGCCGTATCGCCCGTTTGGCGCGCAATGGCGTAGGCGTCGAAGCCCGCCACAGGCACACCAATAAAGTTCACCAAGTCGTTGCCCGCAAAGGCGAGTGCCAAGGCGAAGGTTCCCGACAGAATGGTGATGCGCAGAATACTGATTTTCAACCGTTGAAGGATAAACAGCAGCACGCTGCACCCCACCCAGCAGATCAGCAACGAAAGCAGCATATGCCGATCAATGAGGTTGATGAATGGATTATCAATGAGGGCATTTTGCAACCCCTTGAAGACCGCGAAATAGATGATCGTAGTGAGCGACGCGGCACACCACATGGCGCCAAATCGGCGGAACAGAGCCATATATCGGAACGAGAAGATCATGCGCGAAATGTACATGAGCAGCGTGCCGATCGTAAAAGCAATCACCACCGAGAGCAGGATCGCCGAGACGATACCCATGGCACGCGTGGTGTTGATAAACAAACCAATATCCCCTGCCGCAAGCGACGGATCGTTCGAAATTTTGTAGATCGAGACGGCAATCGCCGCACCCAACAGGCAGAAGATCAACGAAACAGTGGTCGAAGTGGGCAGTCCCCACGAGTTGTAGAGGTCGAGCAGGATGATGTTGGCGAACATGACGCCCAAGTAGAGCATCATCACCTCGTGGAACGTGAATAGCCCCGGGTTGAACATCCCGTTTCGCGCCACCTCCATCATTCCGTTCGAGGTCACCACGCCCACGATGATACCCAGAGAGGCGACCGTAAGGATGGTTTTCATGGTGGCAACCTTCGAGCCGATGGCTGAATTCAAAAAGTTTACGGCATCATTTGTCACGCCCACAAAAAGACCTGAAATGGCTAGTATGCCGAGAATTACGACAATAACGGTATAGATTTCACTCATAATAGTGTTCCGTAGATTTGAGAACAAAGTTATAGTAAATATTCTATTGAAATCTGTTCGAAGCCCATTGTTAACATTAACTTAACATAGACTACATCAAAAAGCAGGACACTCTCTGGTGAGAATGCCCTGCGCAATATACATAAGGAGTGATCTCTACTCCTCGTCGGTATCGGTGTATGCCTTGAGCAGTTTTTCCTGCACATCGGCAGGCACTTGCTCGTAGGAGGCAAACTTCATCGAGTAGGTTGCCGAACCCGACGTGAGCGACGAAAGGGTCGTCGAGTAGCGGTAGAGTTCCGCCAGTGGCACACGCGCATTGAGACGGTCGAAACCCTTGTCCGACTCCATGCCCTCGATCATCGCGCGACGGTTCTGCAAGTCGCTCATCACCGCACCCATAAAGTCGCTCGGCACAAGCACTTCGATCGAATAAATCGGCTCCATAATCTTCGGCGCGGCATTGCGGAAAGCCTCTTTGAAGGCGTTGCGAGCCGCCAATTTGAACGAAATCTCGTTCGAATCAACGGGGTGCATCTTGCCGTCGTAGACCACCACGCGAATGTCGCGCGCATAGGATCCCGTCAACGGACCTTCGTCCATTTTCTCCATGACGCCCTTGAGAATTGCAGGCATGAAGCGGGCATCAATTGCACCACCGACCACAGCACTGCAAAAAACTAGCTTTCCGCCCCACGGCAGGTCGCAAACCTCTTTGTTCTTGACGTTTACCACGATGTCGCCCTTGCCAGCCACTTTGTAAACTTTCGTATCGGGCATCCCCTCGAAGTAGGGTTCGACAATCAGATGCACCTCGCCAAATTGCCCCGCACCACCCGACTGTTTTTTGTGTCGGTAGTCCGCCTGCGCCACTTTAGTAATGGTCTCGCGATAAGGAATGCGCGGTGCAATGAGTTCGAATTGAAGTTTATTTTCGGCAGCGATGCGCGAACGTAAAATATTGATATGATGCTCACCTTGCCCCTGTATGATTGTCTGTTTCAGCTCTTTTGAGTAGTCCACCAAGATCGTTGGATCTTCGTATTTCACCTCGTTGAGTACCTTGCTCAACTTCTCGTCATCCGCCTGATCTTTGGTCTTGATCGCCGCGCGGTAACGCGGTTCGGGGAAGACGATCGGCTCGATCTGCACGGGCGTTGCAGGGGCGCAGAGGGTGTCGTTGGTGCGAGTTGCTTTGAGTTTGACGGTGCAGCCGATGTCACCAGCCCACAGCTCGGTCACCTTCACGCGGTTTTTGCCTGCCACGGCAAAGAGTTGCGAAATTTTCTCTTTGTTGCCCGTGCGCGGATTGATCAACTCCATCCCCTCAACCAGCTTACCACGGATCACACGGAAAAACGAGATCTCGCCGATGTGCTGCTCGACTTGGCTTTTGAAGACGAAAGCTGCCGCAGGTTGCTCGGCATCGGCAGCCAGCTCCTCGGCTTCGGTGGAGAGGAATTTGGGTGCCGCCAACGGACCGGGGGCAACGTTGATGATGAACTCCATGAGGCGCTTGGTGCCAATATCCCACTTGCCACTGGCACAAAATATAGGCATAATTTCGCGTTTGGAGAGTCCAATTTTCAGTCCCGCGCGAATATCGTCCTGCGTGAGCGTCCCCTTTTCGAAGTAAAGTTCCATGAGCGCCTCATCGTGTTCGGCAGCCATTTCGACCAGCTCTTTGTTGAGTGCCTGCGCCTTCTCCAGCTCCTCGGCAGGGATATCCAGCTCCTCGCGATGTCCGTCGTGATCCTTGAAACGATACATCTTCATCAGCAGCACGTCGATGAAAGCATCGAATGCAGCACCTTGGTTGACAGGATATTGCACCACCACAGGCTTCACGCGTGAGGCGGAACGAATAGATTCGAGTGTCGCCTCGAAATTAGCTTTGTCGGCATCGAGTTGGTTGATCACCCCGATCACGGGGCGCTTGAGCGCACGCGCATAGCGGGCTTGGATCTCACTACCCACCTCCCAGCCGTTCTGGGCATTGAATAGAAAAACCCCGACGTCGCCGACCTTGAATGCCGAGAAAAGTCCTCCACAAAAGTCGTCCGAGCCGGGACAATCTATGATATTTAATTTGCGATCCATGAATTCCGTGAAGAGGATAGTCGAATAGATCGAGCGTTTGTACTCATGCTCAATATCCGAGTTGTCCGAGAGCGTGTTATTCGCCTCGATACTACCCCTGCGGTCGATGACTTTCCCCTCGAAAGCCATCGCTTCGGCAAGGGTAGTTTTCCCCGTGCCGGGTGCGCCGATCAGAACAATGTTCTTAATCTCTTTAGCTGAATAATTTTTCATATCGCTTGAAGTTTTTAGGTTTTTCGGTTGACAAACATAAAATTGTCGACTATAAATATACGAAAAATTTGAGACAACCAAACATTTGGGTCGAAAAATCACCTTTACTTCCACAAAAAATAGGTGCAGACCCAAGTCCACACCTATTATTCAATTCACAGGACAGCCACTATTCCAGCTGACGAGTGATCCGTTTGTTCGACGATCCCGATGCCACAACGCCTGCTGCATCTTGCGCCCGTGTCATCCGCAAAATCAGGGTCAGCTGTTTTGATCATTAAATAAGTATCGCTCGCAAATCTTGCAACTTTTTGGACATTTTTTATACATGATTCTTGATTCTTGATTAAAATCCGTATTTTTGCAGATTGAAAACGGCAAAACAAAGAAGATAAAAATATGGCAAAGGAGCTTAAAGACTTAACTAAGTCGGACGAGAATTACTCGCAGTGGTACAACGACCTTGTGGTAAAAGC
>JAVXFC010000089.1:0-5609 GCA_036658095.1 Alistipes sp.
CCGTCATCTTGATGTTTGAATCGCGATACAATACCAAGCAGATCTTGTTTGCAAAGTATGTTCCGTCGATGAGCAAGTTGACCTTTTCGCGTCGTTGAATATGCCACCTCGGGCAGGTGGGAAGCAGCGTGTAGAAGTATCGTTTTAGCACTCGTTCACTGTATCCGCTCACCTTCGATAGCTCCGAAATGCTTTGCTTATCTCCAACCCAATGCTTAAACCATACAAACATATTTCGGTGAGATATATGCTCTCTTTTATCCGTAAAATAGCTACCGCAATTTTTACAATAATAACGCACTGAACCCGACCGAACACCCTTTTTTATCGTGTCCAAAAAACCACAATAAGGACACCTTTTTCTTCGCTTTTGAGCCATAAAAATAGAGATTAGTAGAAAACGTTTTCTACTAATCTCTATTTTCCCGCGGTAAACTCCAAATATTTAGCTATTTACATTTTGAACCAAGCGCCATTTTTGGCATCATTACCCAATACAAAATACGGGATTGTTCCAATTGTGAAAATTTCGATATTAGCGTTTCATGGTTATTCCAAATTCTAATTTTTTCGTTTGCTTCAAAATACTCATGATATATTCTTTCCTTGCTGGAATGGCATTATCACCAGCCATCACGGATAATAGTGTAACAATCGTTTCGATTTTAGTTTTGTCTGTGAACAAAACTAATTGATTATCGGATAGGGTGTAGTCGTATTGGAGGCTCGGAATAGCCACTTCTTTTCCAAAAGCTTGTTTTACGCTTTCCTTGTCCAATTCAACATAGAGAGCATTTTTCCCCATCGCGTAAGTAGCAGCCACACTCTTATTTTGTCCTTTCGCAACTATGTTTATTAGAAAATCATAATCGGAAGTAAATTCGAGACCCCTGAAATACTTGCCCATTTTTACATTAGCGTATTCAGAGAAATTAGTAACCAGCATTTTAGCGGGAATACTTGTCAATTCACCCAGACTTCCCAGATTGTCAGTTTTTAGTCCCATTGTTTCTAACAATGTTTTGAGCGTCATACCTTTGGGTAAAGGTATCTCTTCTTTCTCGAACTCCATGACAAAATGGACACCATTATAATTCCATACCCCTTTTAAATTGTTGGAACCTTCATTGTCATCGTCTGAACAAGAAAAACAGATGAATATTGCGAATAACGCAACCAGTAAATTGGTAATTTTGTTTTTCATAAGAAATTTAATTAAAGTGATTAGTAATTTGTTTTTTGAACTACCCTCATATTTCGGCTATAAAGGTAGCAATAAATCGATATTCCAACAAGAAGGTTTTATAAAATTCACCTAAGATATTCAGAAATATCTTTTACATTTTCACCTTTTCATCGGTATGAAAAACCTTATTTCCGCCTGAATACCATTATCCTATAAATAGCAACCGTATTCATCCTACGGCATCTTTTATCATTGCCTACCGATAGCTTGAAACTCAGCGGGTAATCCCGCTGCGATCGCTTTGGGGGCTGCTTGGTGGATGTAGGTTAGTTATATTCGGCGAGAATGGGTGCGATGATTGCCTCCATGACGGCATAGCCTGCCGCATTGGGATGCACGCCGTCGGTGGTATATTCGCCCTTTAAGCTACCGTCCTTGGCTGCCATAGGTTCGTAATATTCGACCCATGTGTAGCCCCGCTCGGCGGCGTAAAGCCGTAGGCGTGAGTTCAATCCGCGAATTTTTAGCGCCACATCTTTCACCTCCTTGCGCCACGGAAACTCCTTGGCAGGAAGCACCGAGCAGAGAATCGGACGGATGCCCGAAGCCTCCGCCAGCTCCGCCATGGAGGCGATGTTTTCGACGATATGTTCCGAGGCGATGTAGCCGTTGTTGAGCGCCAGATCGTTCGTGCCAGCAAGAATCACCACCACCAAGGGATGTAGTTCAATCACGTCGGCGCGGAAACGGCTGAGCATCTGCGCACTGACCTGCCCGCTGATGCCGCGGCAGGCGTAGTTGTTGAGTGCAAAGAAGCTCTCGTGTGCATCGTCCCAACCGTCGGTAATCGAGTTGCCCATGAAGACCACCGTGGGGGCAACCTCCAGCACGTAGTTTGCCTTCGCATAACGTCCGAAATTCGCCCAGTCGGTCTGCTGTTGTGCTGCGAGTGTCACGGGCAGCAGGAGCAAAAAAAGAAACATCCGTTTCATACTACAAATTATTAAATAACATTAAATTTTCAAGCCAGTGAGTGCCGCGATAGCTCGCCGCCCCTCATCGCCTAACGAAAGCGAAAAATCATTGACAAAGAGGGCGATGTGTGCATCAATCACCCCATCGTCCAACTCCTGTGCGTGGGCTTTGATGTAGGCACGCGAGCGATCGGGGTGGGCAAAAGCCTGCTCGATGCTGCGTCGCAGTGTGCGCGCCACCGTATCCCGCACCTCCTCAGCCAATTCGCGCCGCACAACAATCGCCCCCAAGGGCAGCGGTAGCGCGGTGCGCTGTTCCCACAGCACTCCCAAATCGGCGACCAATTCGAGGTTGCGCTCGCCATAGACAAAGCGCCCCTCGTGGATCAGCACCCCCGCATCGTATTCGCCCCGCTCGAGAGCAGCAGCAATCTGCGAAAAAAGCACAGGAATGCGCTCCTCGACGTCGGGAAATAGCCGCTCCATGAGTGCGTTCGCTGTGGTGCAAAGTCCCGGAACTGCCACGCGACGCAGGGGACCTCGATCACCCGCCCGTCGCACCAACAACGGTCCATTGCCGCGTCCGAGTGCTGCGCCACTGTCGAGCAGCTCGTAGCGATCGGCAATCGACGGCAGCACCGCACAACTCACCTTGCTGATATCGGGTAGCCCTCGTTGAGCGCGCTCATTCAGCTCTTCGATGTCGTAGTATGCCACATCGAATGTCAGCCCCTCCCGATCCACGCCCCCGTGGACGAGGGCGTGAAACATGAAGGTGTCGTTGGGGCAGGGCGAAATGGCGAGCTTCATCGACCGCATATGTGTTGGCTACTTTTGTGCTTTGGTGATGTTGCGCGCATTCTCCTCGTCGGCGGTGCGTCGGTGACCGCTAAAGCGACCCAGCAACCAGCCCGCGACGAAGACGACGATCAAAATCAACAAGTCGGTCATTTTCGCCATGAACCACACTTGGATTTCACTGGCAAAGCAGATCGTCGTCGCCAAGGCGATGAAGATCACCACTGCCCAAATTAGGTATTTTTTACTCTTTGTCATTATGTTGAAAAAATTGGTTCAACGTCTCCGTCAGCTGCTCGGTCGCACGCGGAATGTCCCATGTTTCGAAGGGGTCACCGACGTAGTTCGATATGGCACGAATCTGGCACGCACGCACGCCCAGCGCCTCGCAAAGGGCGAAAAATGTCGCCCCCTCCATCTCTTCGATCTGCGCACCCTCGGCTTCGGCTCCCGTGCGATCGACCGTATTGGCACTCACCTCGTCCAGATCGGTGACTGGGTCAACGATGTAGGTCTGCGCATATTTCGTTGGTAGCGAAGCTGTTCGCTCGCGCGTCACCTCGACCACCGAGCCGATCGCCAACGTGCGATCATAAGCCCCTGCGATGCCTGCCAGCACGATCAAGTCGGGCTTTTTTGCCTTCACAGCGCGCGCAATGGCGGCTGCGGTCTCGGCGCTGCCCACCCCCGAAATAAAGACAGGAACGGGAGCTTTGCCGAAGATGAAGGCTTTGCCCTCATCAATGGTCGGAAAAAGTACGACTGTTTTCATCTATGCTTGTTTATTTACCCACCACAGCTTCGAGTTCCTCGACCGTGATAGGGATCTTCCGATCGCCCAACATCCGATTGCCCGTCTGGGTGACCAGCAGGTCGTCCTCGATGCGGATGCCGCCGAAATCACGGTAAGCATCCAGCGCCTCGTAGTTGATGATACCTTTGTATTTGCCCTCGGCGCGGCATTTGTCCATCAGTGCGGGGATGAAGTAGAGACCCGGCTCGTCCGTAAGGATCGTTCCCGGTTCGATGCGCCACGCAGCACGGTAGATGCACGTTGCCGATTTGGCTGCGCGGTCGGCAATCGACGAGAAGTCGAAACTCCGCTCACCCATCGCCTCGCAATCATGCACATCCATGCCCAAGCCGTGACCCAAGCCGTGGGGCATGAGCATCGTCATCGCCCCCGCAGCTACGGCATCCTCGGCCGACCCTTTGATCAAACCCAGCCCAATCAACCCCTCGGCAAGTGCAAGGTAGGCGGTGTTGTGAACCTCGGTGTACATCGTGTGGGGTGCCACCATGGCAGCCACGCGGTCGTGCGATGCCAAGACAATGTTGTATATCTCTTTTTGTTGGGTCGTGAAGCGCCCGCTCACGGGGTAGGTACGCGTATGGTCGGAGCAGTAGCCCTCGACACTCTCGCCACCCCCGTCGCACAGCACCAGCCGCCCATTGGTCAACACTCCGTCGGCGTTGAGGTTGTGGAGCGTTTCGCCATGCTGCGTGACAATCGAGGGAAACGATACCCCCTGCCCGTAGCCCTTGGCAATACCCTCCATGGCGCCCGCAATTTCGCGTTCGACGACCCCTTCACGGCACATCCGCATGGCGGTGGTGTGCATATTGTAGCCGATCGTGAAGGCGCGCTCCATGGCTTCCACCTCTTCGTCGCTCTTGCACTCACGCATCTCGGCAATGGACATCATCAGCTCCACCGACTTGTATTCGTGCAGTGCCGCAGGATTCAGCCCCAGCAATGCCGAGAGCTGAAGTTTTGTCTCACCGCGATAGGGGGGCAGGTAATGCACACGACGACCCAGCGCAATGGCTTTGTTGAGAAGCGTTTGCAGGTCGGACATCGGATGCGTTTCGCTGATTCCCACCTCGGCACCCAACTCGCGCAACGAAGGTTGCGGCCCAGTCCAAATCACATCCTCCACCGTGAAGTCGTCGCCATAGAGTGCCTCAACGCCCGAATCGACATCGAGAACACCCACCAGTGCGGGGACGTTCAACCCAAAGAGGTAGCGGAACGAGGAGTCCTGACGAAAATAGTAGGTATTGTTGGGGTAGTTGTTGGGGGTGAGTGGGTTGCCGGGGAGCAAGATGAGTCCCGAACCGATCTTTGTGCGCAGGGTCTTGCGACGCGCTGCATAAGTTTTTGCTGTGAACATCTTATTTTATTTTTTGAATTTAGCAGCTGCTTGAATTTCAAACAGCTTCTTACGTTCGAATCCAACTTCAAAGATAATAAAAAATCATTCAACTATGTAAGAAAAACGAGTCACGATGCAAATTCAACAGGAATACTGCTATTAGCACGACTCGCTTTCTAAAAAAGATAGCTGATTTTATTCTTGTACAAATCTTTTCACACCAGACACAAAGTGTTGAAAACTGGAAGATGTATTGTCTTTTATGGTCATGTATTTCCCAATTTCTCTTGCAGTAGCAATTTGCGGATAATCGCCAAGAATTTTTCGAAGTTCAAGTTTGGGATTAACGCACATATCTGGTTTTCGAAATTTATTTTTGTTGATATATTGAGCGATGTTGAATCGAGGAAATATTGCATGAATTGCATTCATGTCCCCTATGTACCATGATTCTAATTCATGACATACGATTCTTACGCAAAATTTTATATTGTC
>JAVXFC010000090.1:0-5474 GCA_036658095.1 Alistipes sp.
ACCCCGATGTAGATGGCGATCATCAGCAATCCTTCGCCGCGTCCGATCTGATCGGTGATGCCGAGGTGGAGCAGACGGTCGGAGGTGATGACGAAGAGCAGCAGCGAGACCGCCAGTCCAATGGGGATGTCGCGGCGTATGTTGCTCGATGTGAGGGCTATGGGGGCGATAATGGTGCAGATGCCGAGGATCACGAAGACGTTGAAGATGTTCGAACCCACGATGTTACCGATTGCCACGTCGCTGTTGCCCGCAATGGCTGAGAGTACCGAGACCACCAATTCGGGGGTTGAGGTGCCGACGGCGATCACGGTCAGACCGATGATAAATTCGGGAATTCGGAAGCGTTGAGCCACGATTGCCGATCCGTCGGTGAGGTAGTTTGCGCCGCCGAGAATCAGCACTAAGCCCAAGATTAACAGTAGAATATCCATAAATTCAAACAATTTTTACATTAACATGATCAGGCTGATTGCCATGACAGCCATGCCCGTCACGACGCCATAAATAGAGATGTGTGCCTCGCCATATTCGCGGGCGGCAGGCAGCAGTTCGTCGATCGAGATGAAGACCATGATGCCCGCCACGCCCGCCAGCACACAGCCCATGAGGGTCGCCGACATGAAAGGCATCAGCACCAACCACGCCAAGATAGCGCCTAACGGCTCTGCCAGACCCGACAAAAGCGAAAGTTGGAAGGCTTTGCGGCGGCTGCCCGTGGCGAAGAAGATAGGGATCGCAACGGCAATACCTTCGGGAATGTTGTGAATGGCGACAGCCACGGCGATGGCGATACCGAGGTTCTGGTTCTCCATGGCGGTGGTGAAGGTGGCGATACCCTCTGGGAAGTTGTGAATGGCGATCGCCAGTGCGGTCATCAGCCCCATACGCATCAGTTTTCGGTGTTTGGGGTGGCGGTTCATGTCCTCCACACCGCGCGCCTCGTGGGGATTCTCTGCCGAGGGAACCATGCGGTCGATGATGCCGATGAGCAGGATGCCGCCGAAGAATGCCGCCACGGTGAAGATCGAGCCGAGGCGTGCGCCCCACTCAAGCGAGAGGCTGGTTTCGGCCTCGCGCAGCAGCTCGACGAAGGAGACGTAGATCATCACGCCGCCTGACAAACCGAGCGAGAAGGCCAAGAGGCGTTTGTTGGTGTGGTGGGCGAAAAAGGCAATTGCGCTGCCGATACCCGTAGCCAAACCTGCAAGCAGCGTCAGCAGGAGCGGAATGAGGATGTGGTTGTCCATAATTTTAATTTGGTACAAAGATAATGCTCTGTTGTTAAAATCCGCAAAAGAGACGAAAAAAATGTCGAAGAACCATTGTAATTTCCCTTTTTTTGCCTACCTTTGTAGCCAATTAGAAACGTATTCCGAAGAGCCGATATGAAGAGTAGCCCCCACATTACGACACTGCAAATGTTTTGGCGAAATGCCCAAACGGGGCATCACATTTTCGGCTCTCAAATATTTTTATTTTATTAGGGTAACTGTCACGGTTACCCTATTTTTTTGTGTGTAGATGAGCGAGATGAAGACGATATACCGAAATGCAAAGGTCTGGCGGAACGGATGTTTCGAACAGACAGATGTGACGGTGGAGGGGGAACGTATCCTCGCCGTGGGTGTGACCGATGCTGTGGGTACGGTGGTCGATCTGCGAGGACGATGCCTTGTCCCCGGTCTGGTCGATGTCCATGTCCACCTGCGTGAACCCGGTTTTGCACACAAGGAGACCATTGCCACCGGTTCGGCTGCGGCGGCACATGGGGGCTATACGACTGTCTGTCCAATGCCCAATTTGACGCCTGCGCCCGACAGCGTGGAACATCTGCAAGTGGAGCTGGACGCCATTGCCCGCGATGCGGCGGTGCGCGTGATCCCTTATGGCTGCATCACCGTGGGGCAGAAGGGACGAGGCGATCTGGTCGATTTTGAGGCTATGGCGCACGCGGTGGTTGCCTTTTCCGACGACGGACGCGGCGTGCAGACCGATGCGACCATGGAGCAGGCGATGCGCCGTGCGGCACAGGTCGGCAAGCCGATCGTCGCCCACTGCGAGGTCGACGAGTTGCTGCGTGGGGGTTACATCCACGAGGGTGCTTATGCGCGCGCTCACGCCCACAAAGGCATCTGCTCGGAGAGCGAGTGGCGGCAGGTGGAGCGCGATCTGATACTGGCAGAGCGGACGGGTTGTCAATACCACGTCTGCCACGTCTCGACGAAGGAGAGTGTGGAGCTGGTGCGTGCGGCAAAGGCGCGCGGTGTGCGGGTGAGCTGCGAGACGGCACCTCACTACCTCTTGCTGACCGAAGATGATTTGCAAGAAGATGGACGTTTCAAGATGAATCCACCCCTGCGTAGCCGTGCTGATCGTGCGGCGCTTGTTGCGGGCATCCAAGACGGCACGATCGAGGTGATCGCCACGGACCATGCACCCCACACTGCCGAGGAGAAATCGCGCGGTTTGGCGGGTAGTGCCATGGGGGTCGTGGGGCTGGAGTGTGCCTTTGGATTGATGTATAAATATATGGTCTGCGCGGGGGTGATCTCCTTTGCGCAACTTTTGGCGCTGATGTCCACCAATCCCCGACGGTTGTTTGGGCTGGGTGGCGGCGTGATCGAGGCAGGTGCGGTGGCGGACTTCACGGTGCTGGATCTGGACGAGGAGTATACGATCGACCCTGCGCAGTTTCGCTCGAAAGGGCGTGCAACCCCCTTTGCGGGGTGGCAAGCACAGGGGCGTGCCGTGCGCACGGTGGTTGGTGGTCGTACGGTGTACGATGCAGAGAACGAAAAATAGTAAAAACAGATAAATATAGAATGAAACCTTACACGA
Organism: Alistipes sp.; assembly: GCA_036658095.1. GTDB lineage: Bacteria > Bacteroidota > Bacteroidia > Bacteroidales > Rikenellaceae > Alistipes. Next base: position 2,842 of record JAVXFC010000090.1, read on the forward strand.
AAAAGATTGTCCTCGAAAACGGACAGGAGTTCTACGGCTACGGATTCGGTGCCGATCGAGAGGTGGTCAACGAGATTGTCTTCAACACCTCGATGGTGGGCTATCAGGAGATCATCTCCGACCCCTCGTACACGGGGCAAATGGTGACGATGACCTACCCGCTGATCGGTAATTACGGTACGGCAGAGGAGGACTACGAGACGAAATTCCCGACCATTGGTGGCATGATTGTGCGCGAGTACAACGATATGCCGAGCAACTTCCGCTACACCAAGACCTTGAACGAGGTCTTCGAGGAGCATAACATCCCAGCCATTTCGGGCATCGACACCCGTATGTTGACCCGCATCATCCGCGACGAAGGGAGCCAGAAGGTGATCATCACCGATGCTGCCACGCCGCTTGAGCAGGCGTTGGTGCGGCTCAAGGCGTTCGAGCTGCCGCGCGATGTGGTGGCGCGTGTGAGCTGCAAGAAGCGTTGGTTCTCGCGTACGGCGAACCACCAATTCGATGTGGTGGCACTCGACTGCGGCATCAAATACAACATCATCCGCAAGTTCAACGAGAAGGGGTGCAACGTCACCGTGTTGCCCTACAATGTCTCGGTCGAGGAGCTGTTAGCCTTCCGTCCCGACGGCATTTTTCTCTCGAATGGTCCCGGCGATCCGGTCGATGTGCAACCCGTGATCGAGTTGATCCGCGAGTTGCGCGGCAAGATTCCGATGTTCGGCATCTGCTTGGGTCACCAGATGATCGCGCTGGCGTATGGCGCCAAGACCTTCAAGATGAAGTTCGGACACCGCGGTGGTAACCACCCCGTCAAGGCGTTGGCTACGGGCAAAATCGAGATCACGAGCCAGAACCATAGTTACGCGGTGGATGCCGAATCACTCAAGGCGACCCGTCTGACGCTCACCCACATCAACCTGTTAGACGACACCGCCGAGGGGGTCGAATGTGTCGACGACGGCGTCTTCTCGGTGCAGTACCACCCCGAAAGTGCGCCGGGTCCGCAAGATAGCGCCTACTTGTTCGATAAATTTATTAAAATGATGGAGGAGAAGAAAAATGCCTAAGAGAACAGATATCAACAAAATCATGGTGATCGGCTCTGGCCCGATTGTGATCGGACAGGCTGCCGAATTTGACTATGCAGGTACGCAGGCGTGCTTGGCGTTGCGCGAGGAGGGTTACGAAGTGGTGCTGGTCAACTCGAACCCCGCCACCATTATGACCGACACCCACATCGCCGATAAAGTTTACATGGAGCCGCTGACGCTCGAATATGTGGCGAAGATCATCCGCTACGAGCGTCCCGACGCCATTGTTCCCGGACTGGGCGGGCAGACGGGGCTGAACTTGGCGGTGCAGCTGGCGAAAAAGGGCATCCTTCAAGAGTGTCAAGTCGAGATCCTCGGCACGTCGTTCGATAGCATTGAGCGCGCCGAAGACCGCGAACTGTTCAAAGAGCTGTGTCAAGGGCTGGGCGAACCAGTCTTGGCTTCGGAGATCGCCATGACCATCGAAGAGGGTCTGGCAGCTGCCGAGCGCATTGGCTACCCCGTGGTGCTGCGTCCTGCCTTCACTTTGGGTGGTACGGGTGGCGGTTTTGCCGACGACGAGGCGGAGTGTCGCGAGATCATGCGCAATGCGCTGTTCCTCTCGCCCACGCATCAAGTGCTGGTCGAGAAGAGCATCAAAGGCTACAAAGAGATTGAATATGAGGTGATTCGCGATAGCAATGACACCGCGATCGCCATTTGTAATATGGAGAATATCGACCCCGTGGGTGTGCATACGGGCGACTCGATGGTCGTCGTGCCAAGCCAGACGCTCACCAACCGCGAGTACCAAATGTTGCGGGATAGCGCCTTGAAGATCATCCGCGCGCTGAAGATCGAGGGTGGTTGCAACGTGCAGTTTGCCTTGGATCCACTTTCGTTCCAATACTTCCTGATCGAGGTCAACCCGCGGGTTTCGCGTTCGTCGGCGTTGGCATCGAAAGCCAGCGGCTACCCGATTGCGCGCGTGAGTGCCAAGATCGCCGTGGGGCTGCGGCTCGACGAGATCCGCATCGCCAACACCCCCGCCAGCTTCGAGCCGACGTTGGATTACGTGGTGACCAAGATCGCCCGCTTCCCCTTCGACAAATTTAGCGATGCCTCGAACAAGTTGGGTACGCAGATGAAGGCAACGGGCGAGGTGATGAGCGTGGGACGAACCATGGAGGAGTCGCTGCTCAAGGCGGTGCGCTCGCTCGAAACGGGCGTCTGCCACATCTACAATAAGAAGTTCGACGCGTGGACGGTGGATCAGCTGCTCACCTACGTCAAGGACGGTACGGACGATCGGCTCTTTGCCATTGCGCAACTCATCCGCATGGGCATCGACCTCTCGCTGATCTACAACAACACCAAGATCGATATGTTCTTCCTCGAAAAGTTCAAGAACATCGTCGAATTCGAATCCGAGGTGCGCGCGCATCCCATGGATGCCGAGACCCTCTACGATGCCAAACGCATGGGCTTCAGTGACAAATATATTGGGCAGCTGTGGGGTTTGAACGAACACGATATGTATCTGCTGCGTGCCAAACACAACATCTTCCCCGTCTACAAAATGATCGACACGTG
>JAVXFC010000091.1:0-4962 GCA_036658095.1 Alistipes sp.
AACCTATTGTGACATCGGATAGCATCGGATGTCGAAACACCATTGATGATGGCAAAACGGGTTTTATGTGTAAGATCAAAGACGTTCTATCACTTACCGAGGCTATGGAGAAAATTATCCTGATGACACCAGCGCAACGACAAGTTATGGGAGATGCGGGGCGCAGAAAAATGGAAACTGAATTTGATGAACAAATCATTGTCAAAACGTATGTGAACACGCTTCGAAAATACAAAATATAGACAACAGGGGCTTGCAGAACAAAACAGCAGATAATCGAATGATTATCTGCTGTTTTTGTGTTGAGCTACCCGGATTCGAACCGGGAACGACAGAACCAAAATCTGCTGTGTTACCGTTACACCATAGCTCAATCAATGCTCGTAAGCGAGTGCAAAGGTACACAAAAAATTAAAAGATCCAATTTTTCAGCGAAAAAAATAATGCGATATGCACACTATTCATCGTTTTTTGATTACTTTTGCAATATGAGAAGTTGGTTATCGATCATTCTGCTCCTGTTTATCACGGTGGTGGTGCAGGTGGATGCGCAAGTACGCCCCGCGGCGGAGCTTGCGCCGACAACCACGACTGTCCTCTCGCAGGGCGATCGTCCCTCTTCGGCGGACAATGCCCCGCTTTTTGCCGTTTCGGCAGCATCGGTAACCTCGCAGTCTAATGGCGCGGAGACGCTCTCCGTGAAAAGTAGGCAGTTGCCCTCCTCGCCGCTGGCTTGGATGCGCAGTGGGCTGCGTCACTCGCTGGTCTGTATGCAGTGTTTGCCCGTCGAGGTTCTCTCGATCCATTTGGGCTGGTGCCATGCCGTGGATCACTACGTCTTTGCGTTGCGCAAGATTATTATTTAGAAATGGATGTTCTGCCCCTCCCATGGCGGGAGTGATTTACATCCAACATATTCTACAATAATAATCGAAAATTATGAAAACAATTGACAGCGCAATTTACGTTGTGTCCCCCGATACCATTTCCAAACGCCATTACAGCCCCCTGTTGGGCATTCTTTTAACCATTGTCTCCGTTGCATTGCTGTGGGCAAACAGCCATGTTGACTGGTTTTTGCTGCACGAATTGGCAGCGCAGTGGAATATGCTGCTCAGCTCGTGTCTCTTGTGTGCTGGGATCTCGATGATCTGTTACAGTCTTTTTGGTGATTCGACTGCGCCGATCGAGAAGGGGTCGCGCGAGCGTCTCTATCGCACCGAATTTGCTTTCGAAGCTGCGGATTTTGCACGCGCTAAGGCGGCATTTGAAGCGGGCGATTTTGTCCGTTTGCGCAAGATGCCGCGCAGTTATCAGGCGGCAGTGCAGGTGATTTGCTACCGCACCGACAGCGGTTCGTTGGCTGCGGCACAGTTGCTGCGTCAGCAACAACCCGAAAGCGATATTCGTATTTTCCACGAAGGAGAGTACGCTTTTTAATTCAATAAATTCTATCCAAGTTAGCTATGATTATAGCAATGATTCTGATCTTTGTGTTGGGCTATGTCTGCATTGCCTTGGAACACAAACTGAAGATCGAAAAAGCAGCTATTGCGCTGCTGATGTGTGGCGCGATCTGGACGGTGTTTAGCGTCTTTGGTCACGACGTGAATATTCAGCATGAACTGATTGATCACTTGGGTGATACGTGCGAAATCTTGGTCTTTCTGATTGGTGCCATGACCATCGTCGATCTGATTGACAGCCATGGTGGTTTTTCGGTGATCACCGACCACATTACCACACGTAACAAGCATAAACTGATGTGGTTGATCTCCTTTATCACCTTCTTCATGTCTGCCGTGTTGGACAACATGACGACGACCATTATTATGGTCATGTTGCTGCGACGCCTGATCAACAACAACCGTGAGCGGTGGATTTTCGCCTCGGTGATCGTCATCGCTGCCAACAGCGGCGGTGCATGGTCGCCCATTGGCGATGTCACGACGATCATGCTGTGGATGCGCGGCAACGTCACGGCGCTTGCCCTCATGGAGAGTTTGTTTGTGCCGTGCGTGGTCTCGATGCTCGTTCCGACGGCGATTGCTGTGCGTTATGTGCGGGGTCGCCAAGCGGTGGATGCCGCCTCGACGGAGTACAAATTACCGCGCGGTGTAGGTCCACGTCTGAGCCGATTTATTTTGATTGTCGGCATTGTGGGGTTGGTGTCTGTACCTGTGTTTAAGAGCATCACGGGACTTCCGCCCTACATGGGCATGATGGTTGCGCTGGGTGTGATGTGGGTGTTGACCGAGATCATCTACGACCGCAAGCGCGGCATGGAGGAGTCGATCAAAAACCGCGTTTCGAAGGTGTTGAAGCACATTGATATGTCTACGATCCTCTTTTTCCTTGGCATCCTGATGTCGGTGGCTGCGTTGCAAAGTGCAGGTGTGCTGACCGATGTGGCGGCAGGTTTAGACGCGTCGATCCACGAAACCTTCACCATTGCGGGTGTCATTGGCATCCTGTCGTCTGTGATTGATAACGTCCCCTTGGTGGCGGCTTGTATGGGTATGTATCCCGTGCTGGATGCTGCTGCGGTGGCGGCAAGTGTCGATCCTGCTTATATGCAATCGTTCGTGCAAGATGGCACATTCTGGCACCTGTTGACCTACTGCGCTGGTGTGGGTGGTAGTTTGCTGATCATTGGTTCGGCTGCGGGTGTGGTGGCAATGGGGTTGGAGAAGATCCCGTTTGCATGGTATTTCAAGCGCATCACACTGCTCGCCTTCGCGGGTTATATAGCTGGTATTGCCGTGATTTTTGCCGAACATCTACTGCTCGGAATATAGGACGCTGCGATCTGAAAAAACGCCTCGAAGTAAAATCTTCGAGGCATTTTTTATTTATATCCCAGTCGAAACAAAAGGGCCAAGGTGTAGCGACGCAAGAGGGCTGGACACGTCAGCCATAGCCGCGATAAGAACTTCCATAGCCGCGATTGGCACGCTATGACGCGCCCATGAGGGTAGATGACGCACCGAACCACCGCCAAAACATCTTGCGTCGTGCAATGTTCCTGTTGATGATAATTGCCGTCGCCCTGAAGCGTTATGCGCGTCGGGGTGAGCTGCACAATACGGTGCAAAATATGCTTATCATTATAGCGAAACAGGACAATATCGCCCCTACGCAGCTCTTCGTTGCCATAGGGCGTCAGCACAACCGTGGCGCGTTCGTTGCGCAGCAGCGGGCGCATACTATACCCCTTCACGCGTAATTGAACTTCCTGTCCCTTGGCGAGTTCCGCTTCGACCTGCGAGAAAAAAATCTTATTAGCGAGTTGCATCTAAATTTTGCTTAAAGACTGTTGAAAATGATAATTGCGCAGCAGCCTCGTCGGGCAGACACTCCAAATGGTAGACGGGGACGGTGGTGAGCAGCTCGGAGAGGGTGGCGCAGATGTTGTCTTGCAGGCGATCGTCGTAGGCAAAGGCAGGGGGGCAGGAGGGCAGTAACGCCCCGATTGCGAGGATCGTAGGTAACTTGTAGATTTTGTTGTGAGGTGCTTGGCTCAGTCGCACAATGGCGCGAATGGGGTAGCTTTCGTTCTTGTAGCAAGGCGTTTTTCCGCTCCATGGCGATCCAAAAGCGGTCGGCACACCCTCGACCATGCCGACAATCGGACTGTCGTCGTTGAGCAGTGTTGCCCCCGCTATGTGCTTGCCCCATAGGTGAGTGTGGGTGCTTTTCCCGGTTCCCGATTCGCCCAAGAACATCACCACACCGTCGCCCCAGCGGATCACCGATGAGTGGATAGCCACCGTGTGCCGTGGGTTGAGTGCCAGCCCAAACATCATCCACAGTCCGAAGCGGAACATACTGACGTTCTGTACGATATTGCTGCGAACGTGTGTGGAGTCGTGGCGGCTAATGAAGATCGTTTCGGGATTGCCACTGCGTGGTATCATGCGAAAGATGTATCCCTCGCCGTAGCGCCCGAAGTGGCAGTCGGCATCGGCATCGTCGAAATCGAAGGTATCTAATTCGGTGTAGTCGTAGTCGCCAAGGGCGATCGGGCAACCCGTCTCTAATTCGAGAATGGGTTGCGAGTGGTCGGTTGCAGGGGCGATGAAGGGGCTGAGGGCGCGTGCAAAAGCGTTGTTTACCCCCTCGCCCGTGAGGCTGATTTTGTGTTGTGCAATGATGTAATCCATGGTTTATTCTCCTATTGTAAGAATGCGATCGCAGTAGTCCAGCGAACTGTCACGGTGTGCGATCACGATGATTGTCAACTCTTTATTTTTTTCTGATAACTCTTCAATTGCTTGATTCACACTCTGTTCCGTGCGGCTATCGAGCGACGAGGTTGCCTCGTCGAAGAATAGCACATCGGCCTGTTTGTAAAGCGCACGCGCGATGCCGATGCGTTGGCGCTGACCGCCCGAAAGACGACATCCGCACTCCCCGATTGGGGTGTCGATGCCTGCGGGCAGTGTGTCGATAAATTCGCGTAACTTGGCAGCTTCGAGTGCGCGGAGCGCCCGCTCACGGTCGATCGCGGCGGTGGGGTAGCCCAGTGCTACGTTGGCAAGGAAGGTGCTGTCGGCGATGAAGACGCTCTGCGACACGTAGCCGATTGCATTTTGCCAGCGACGGCGATTGGTAGCCGTTAGGGGGGTGTCATCAATCAGGATCTCGCCAGCTGTTGGTGTGTACAATCCTAACAGCAAGTTGAATAGCGTAGTCTTGCCTGCACCCGAAGCTCCTCGAATGCCGACACGCTCCCCTTTGCGGATCGCGAGCGAAAAGTCGTGCAGAATTTCTTTTTCGGCATCATCGAAGCGGAACGAGAGGTTGCGCACGGTGATTTGTCGATGCAGCGGCAGTCGTTCCGTGTCGTTTTCGATGACGGCTTCGCCCTGATCGAGATTGGCATCACGCAGGATGTCGATCGTATATTTGTTGTATTTGATCGACGACCAGCCCGCCATGATGCTGCGCACCGAGGGCATG
>JAVXFC010000092.1:0-4647 GCA_036658095.1 Alistipes sp.
AAATTTTCGACGTCGGTGCAGGGAAAAAGCGGGTGTGATTCGACCACCTCGCTCTACGATCAGTTCGAAATCATCGGCACCGACAGCACGACTTTTGATGAGACGTGGCGCACCGTATGGGGTGAGGAGGAGACCATTCGCAACCATTATAATGAGCTTACAATCAGTCTGAAACAGCAGCAGAGTGGACGTTTGATGCGCCTTCATTTCCGCCTCTTCGACGACGGTTTGGGCTTCCGCTACGAATTTCCCGATCAGCCCAATCTGATCTATTTTGTCTTGACCGACGAACGCACCGAATTTGCGATGACGGGCGACCACACAGCGTGGTGGATCCCCGGCGACTACGACACGCAGGAGTACGATTACAACTGTTCGCGCCTCTCCGAGATCCGTCCGCAAATGCAGCGCATTGCCATGAACAATGTTTCGCAGAGCGTCTTTTCGCCCGTGGGGGTGCAGACCGCCCTGCAACTCAAGACCGACGAGGGGCTATACATAAATTTGCACGAGGCGGCGTTGGTCGACTACCCCGCCATGCACCTCGTGTTGGACGAGCAACGGATCTCTTTCACGGCACACCTGACGCCCGATCCGAATGGCGATAAGGCACATCTGCAAACCCCCTTTTCGACGCCTTGGCGCACGGTGATTGTCTCGGACGATGCGCGTGATATTTTGGCTTCACGGCTGACGCTCAACCTCAACGAGCCGTGCCAAATAGAAGACACTTCGTGGATCAAGCCCTGCAAATATATAGGTGTGTGGTGGGAGATGATCACCGGGCGAAGTACGTGGGCCTACACCAACGACCTGCACAGCGCCCACCTCGATACCGACGACCTGACCAAGGTCAAGCCCAACGGCACCCACGGAGCAACCACGGCGAAGGTGAAGCACTACATCGACTTTGCTGCCGCCCACGGATTCGACGCCGTGTTGGTCGAGGGGTGGAACATCGGCTGGGAAGATTGGTTTGGCAATATGAAGGATTATGTCTTCGATTTCGTCACCCCCTATCCCGATTTTGATCTCCCTGCAATCGAGGCATATGCCCACTCGAAGGGCGTGCGGATGATCATGCACCACGAAACTTCGGGTTCGGTGCGCAACTACGAGCGTCACATGGCGGCGGCGTATCAGCTCATGAACGACCACGGCTACACGACGGTGAAGAGTGGCTATGTGGGCAACATCCTCCCCAAGGGCAACAACCACTACAACCAGTGGATGGTCAACCACTACCTCTACGCGGTGCGCGAGGCGGCGCGCCACCACATCATGGTCAACGCCCACGAGGCGGTGCGACCCACGGGTCTCTGCCGCACATGGCCCAACCTGATCGGCAACGAATCGGCGCGCGGCACCGAGTATCAGGCATTTGGCGGTTCGAAACCTTTTCATGTGACGGTGCTGCCCTTCACGCGCTTGGTCGGCGGTCCGATGGACTACACTCCGGGGATCTTCGAACAGGATATTTCGAAGATCAACCCCACCAATACATCCCATGCCAACTGCACCATAGCCAACCAATTAGGCATCTATGTCGCCCTCTCGTCGCCCTTGCAAATGGCGGCGGATCTGCCTGAGAACTACGAGCGCTTTGCCGATGCTTTTCAATTCATCAAAGAGGTGGCGGTCGACTGGCAACAGAGCCGCTATCTGGAGGCGGAGCCGGGGGCATATGTCACCGTGGCACGCCAAGCGAAGGGTTCGGGGCTGTGGTTTGTGGGCAATGTGACGGGCGAAGAGCCATTCACGTCGCACATCGCCTTCGACTTTTTGGAACCCGATAAAGTCTACCTCGCCACGATCTACGCCGACGGCGCCGATGCCGACTGTCGCACCCGCCCACAGAGCTACACCATTCGACAGGTGCGCGTCACACAGAGCAGCCGCCTCACACAACGTGCTGTGGCTGGGGGTGGCTACGCCATTTCGCTGCGTGAAGCGACCCCCACCGACCGCAAGTATCCGATGCTGCGATAAAAGGCGCAATCGGTCAGCAAGGGCGTTTGGCGCAACCACGGCGCCTGCGGAGTTGAAAAAACGCCCCGTGTTGCAACACCTTCATAGGGGTGTAACAGCTTTGTAATATGTTGTGGGTTTCTTTGCACCAGAAATCAAACAACTATTGCATGAGTCCTTTGTTTACATTTACGATCATCGTCCTCGCTGGGCTTGCCATTATGGGCATCGTGGTCGGCGTCGCCAACGACGCAGTCAACTTCCTCAATTCGGCACTCGGATCGCGTGTGGCACCGCGCAAGGTGATCCTCACGGTTGCCGCAGTCGGCATCATGGTCGGCACGCTCACCTCGTCGGGCATGATGGAGGTGGCGCGCAGTGGGGTATTCTACCCCAGTCAGTTCACCTTTGCCGAAATCATGATGCTCTTCTTGGGCATGATGCTCGGTAATGTGATCCTGCTCGACCTCTTCAACACCCTCGGATTGCCCACCTCGACCACGGTGTCTATGGTCTTCGGACTGTTGGGCGCTGCCGTGGCGGCAGCTCTGCACCGCATCGCCGTCGACCCGACTTTTGTCCTTGCCGATCTGTCGCAATTCATCAATTCGGGCAAGGCGATGGTCATCATCTCGGCAATCCTGCTCTCCGTGGCGCTGGCTTTTGTCGCGGGCATCCTCTTCATGTACCTCTCGCGGTTGATCTTCTCGTTCCGCTACGCCCCCGTATTTCGACGCTTCGGGGCGATCTGGTGCGGCATCTCGTTCGCGGGCATCCTCTACTTCGCTCTTTTCAAAGGACTCAATAATTCGGGGCTTATTCCCGAAACAATCATCACCACGGTCAATGACCACGTCTGGTTGACGCTGCTGGTCTTGTGGGCGGCTTCGTCGCTGGTGCTGTGGGGCTTTCAACTCCTACGCCTCAACATCATCCGAATAACGATTCTGGCTGGCACCTTCGCACTCGCACTCGCCTTCGCGGGCAATGACTTGGTGAACTTTATCGGCGTGCCTATGGCAGGCTTCGACTCTTATAATCTGGTGCGCGAAAGCGGCAACGAAGCGATGCTCATGGGGCAACTCATGGAGCCTGCGCGCGCCAACTTCTTGATCCTTGTTGCGGCGGGTGTTGTGATGATCCTCACCCTCTTCTTCTCGCGCAAATCGCGTCACGTGACCGAGACCGAGCTGGCACTCGCCTCGCAACACGAAGGCGAGGAGCGCTTTGGCTCAACCTTCCTCTCGCGCGGTTTGGTGCGCTTGACGCTGGGCGTGAACAACCTTTGGGAGGGTATTGTCCCTGTGCGGATGCAACACGCTATCAGCCTGCGTTTTGCACCGCTGCCTGTCGAGGAGCGTTCGTCGGCACCCTACGACATGATTCGCGCCGTGGTCAACCTCACGGCATCGGCAATCCTGATCTCGATCGCCACCTCCTACAAGCTGCCCCTCTCGACCACCTATGTGGTCTTCATGGTCGCCATGGGTTCGTCGCTCGCCGACCGCTCGTGGGGGCGTGAAAGTGCGGTCTACCGCATCACGGGCGTCATGGCGGTCATCACGGGCTGGTTCGTCACCGCCTTGGGTGGCTTTGTAATCGCGCTGGGTGTGACCCTGCTGCTGCTCTGGGGCGGGTGGATTGCTGCCGTGATTCTGACGGCTCTCTGTGCCTTGCTACTCATTCACAGCCACCGCAAATCACCCGAAGAGCGTCAGGAGGCGACTCATCCAAAGTCGATAATCACCGAGGCGGAGAGTGCTGATGATGTCCTTTACGGCTGTGTGGAGGAGGTTTGCACCACCATGGAGCAGGTGACCAAGATCTACAATCGCACCTTGGTGGCGGTCTTCAAAGAGAACCGCAAGGTGCTGCGTGAAATGGTCGCTCATTCGGACGATTTGTTCGAGCAGGCACGCACACGCAAATATAATATCATGATCACTTTGCGACGGATGCAGAACTGCGACATCGGCACGGGACACTTCTACGTGCAGGTGGTCGACTACCTCTCGGAGGTGACCAAGGCGCTGATCCACATCACACGCCCCGCCTTCGAACACATCGACAACAACCACGAGGGGCTGACCAAGGCGCAGATCGTCGATTTGATGCGTGTCAATGACGAGGTGGAGGCGATCTTCGACAAGATCAACGAGATGCTGCGCACGAAAGATTTTGCGGAATTGAATCGGGTGCTGGAGATGCGCGACTCGCTCTTCGACACGATTGTCGAGGCGACAAAGAGCCAGCTATCACGCATACAGCACGACCCAGCCACCAGCACCAAGTCGGGCATCCTCTACTTGACGATCCTCAACGAGACCAAAACGATGATTCTTCAGGCGCGCAACTTGCTTAAATCGCAAAATTACTTTCTTGAGAACAAGAAATAGCCGCACCTGCTTGCTGTGAAAAAGCCCCACTGGTCGTCGATCGGTGGGGCTTTTGCGGGAAATGGGGGTGCTTGCGCGTTGATTTTACACCAAAAAAGGGTTAAAATTTTGCAAAATAAAATATTCGTCCTATATTTGCACTCTCAAACACCTGATTTGCGGAAATAGCTCAGTTGGTAGAGCGCAACCTTGCCAAGGTTGAGGTCGCGGGTCCGAGTCCCGTTTTCCGCTCAAAAGAGATCTCCGATTTTCGGAGATCTCTTTTTTGTTGGCTTTTCCGCTC
>JAVXFC010000093.1:0-4584 GCA_036658095.1 Alistipes sp.
AGGTGGCGGGGGTGAGCGCATACTCTTTTTTGAAAAGCTTGATGAAGTGCGACGTATTGGGAAAAGTGCATTGCACTCCAATTTGCGAGATCGACAACGAGGTTGATATCAGCAACAGCCGCGCGTGCATGAGCCGCTGGCGGATGAACCATTTGTGGGGTGGAATGCGAAACAGACGTCGAAACTCCTTTTTGAACGAGGTGAGCGAACGGTTGGTCGCTCGTGCTAAATCATCAATCGACACATCTTTGAAAACGTGGTCGTAGATCACCTGTTCGAAATTTTCCTTGGCGGTGTCAATATTGCTCAGGATCTTGCTTTTCAGACAGCCGTCATCGTGCGAGATGATATTATAGATCAACTCGGTCATTTTTATATGCTCTGCCGTCTGGTCGTGGCGGAACTGCTCATCGCGCAGATAGTTGTTGGTGTTGACAAAAAAGTTGCGGATGCTCGGACAGCCAGCAAGAGCTACATAAGCGTGGTTTGAACACGCTGCACAGTGATGACTATTGGAAATATCCAACCCATAGGTGATGTTGAGATGCATCAAAATGCGCTGCAAATCGACTGGCGTATAGTAGACCAAAATTTGTTCGAAAGGCTGTCCGTTTTCTGGCACATCCTCCGTATAGTGGTGTCCTATACCCAGATAAAAGAGGTCTCCTCGAGACAAGCGCACGCGCAAATCACCGTCATAGATGTACTTCGTCCCTCGAAGCACATAGCCGATCGCATAACGAGAAAGGGTATGCGATTGAATTCCACTGTGGGTCGTCTCCACATACTTTGCGATCATCGGCTGAGATGCCGGTGTCAAAGAAATTGAATTCTCCATAACATTACTGTTTTAATTGGTTAATACGTACAAATGGTGGCGTCACAACTGTACTTTGCCAAATATACAATATGTTATTTAATAAATACAATAATTAATACGGATTCTTGCCGCCAAAAGTTATATAGACCACAAATGCAACCGAATATTTTATGAAATTAGAAGAAAAGAGCGACACCACAAAAAACAACCACGACCACATAAAGCCACATTGCAATGGTTGATTTTAGACGGATGAACAGCAATGGGAGAGAGACCGATGCAGGGATAGCCAGCAGCGGGAGTGAGACTGCTGATGCGCAGGGAGTGAAGAGCATTGTGCCGATGACCAAAAATAAAAATAATTGAAACGACAAGATCGACCGTGACTTCGAGCTGAGGGTGTAAAAACCCATAAAATAGCAGACCACGGCACCAAGATACAAAAGAGACAGGAGAGCGAGCGTACCCCGCAATGCGGGGGTAGTGGCGGCGATTGAGAAGCCATTATGGGTCATAAAAGAGTGGCAAAGATCCACCATGGGGGTCGAAAAAGCCCCTCCGAGACCCCAATTCACATAGCTCAAAGCGAAAATTGGAAGCAGGTAACCCACCACAGCGACCAGTGTTTCGCGCAACGAGCGTTCGAAAAGGATCACCACCATGGGCAGCAACACAACCAACGACAGCAGCGGAGTGTAAATGAGCGGGAGTATGCCCAAGCAGAGCGAAGCGCGGAAAATACTGCCAAAGCCATACCCATTGCAAAAAGCGGCATTGTAGCTACGTATGGCGAGGACTAAGATCAGCGAGATTAGCGACGAAAGTAGATAGTCATCGCTCACCAACAGGCTACACGCAAAGAGTCCGTAGAGAGGCAGGGCGAGGTAGGTATGCACCGCATAGAGCGAATAGCGCAGCGACATTCGCCCCAACAGCAATCCCGAACCGAGGAGTAGCCCCGCACTCAGCAGCCGCGACCACAGCGGGAAAGCGATCTGCTCGTGCAAGACGAAACCACCCAGCAACGAGGGTGTTCCGATACTCCCCGCACTTGCGCCCCCCACGTGTGCTAACGCCACCAGCACAAAGACAAGCAACGTTGCAAAGGCAACAGCAAGTGGCTGTCGTACAATATCTACTCTCATTCCGTGTATTTCATTTCTGCAAAAATAAGTAAAATTGCCCGAATCGTGGCAAATAATCACTAACTTTAACGCCAGATGTTGGAAAACTGTTCGCAATACGACCTGCTGGAGGCGGGGTGCGACGAGGCGGGGCGCGGCTGTTTGGCGGGAGGTGTCTTCGCTGCGGCGGTGATTCTGCCACCCGATTTTCACGATCCACTGCTCAACGATTCGAAACAGATGACCGAGCGCAATCGCGATAAGTTGCGGGTGGTGATCGAGCGTGAGGCAGTGGCGTGGGCCGTGGCGGAGGTCTCGGCGGCACGCATCGACCAGATCAACATCCTCAACGCCTCGTTTGAAGCCATGTCGCTGGCTGCGAAGCAACTTCTACCAGCCCCTCAATTTCTGGCGATTGACGGCAATCGTTTCCGCACACAGCTCGCCATTCCCTACGGCTGCATCATCAAGGGCGACGGTAAATATGCCGACATCGCCGCAGCATCGGTCTTGGCAAAAACCCACCGCGACGAGCAAATGCGCCTGCTCGATGCCGAATATCCGTGCTACGGCTGGGGTAAAAACAAGGGCTACCCCACGCGTGCGCACCGTCTTGCAATTCGCGAACAGGGGCTTTCACCCTACCACAGGCTCACCTTCAACCACGAGATCGACCAATTGGAACTTAAATTTTAGACTTGTCGGGACACATATAGAATCGTCGAATAGACCAAGCAACCCTCTATGGCACAGGGTCGTAACCACTGCCGCCCCACGGGTGGCAACGCGCTATGCGTCGCACGGCGAGCCACAGCCCTTTGATCGGACCGTATTTGCGCAGAGCCTCCACAGCATATTGCGAACAGGTGGGGGTATAGCGGCACGAGGGGGGAGTGAAGGGGGAGATGCAGAGCTGGTAGAACTTCACCAACAGCAGCAAAGGCATGATTGCAAGAAACTTACAACCGCTCAGCAATCTGCTCCATAATCTTACGCAGGGCATTTTCGATGGTTTTATAGGGCAGCACCTCCTTGGTGGAGTAGATCAGCGCCATGTCGAGGTTGGCATTGGCGGCAGCCGCATGAAGCGCTTGTTTGCGCAGTCGGTAGGCCTCTTTCGTGCGGCGGCGCAGTAAATTCCGCTTGTTGGCGCGCTTGTGGAACTTCTTGGGGACACTAAAAAGCACCTCCACCGACCCCACTTCGTCCGCCTCGGCATACCACACATAGCGAAAAGGGTAGACAAAGCCACTTTGTCCGTTGTCGAACATACGACGAATGGCTCCGAGTGAGCGGAGCCGTTCGGAGTGCGGCAACGAATATTGTGTCATGGCTTTTTATTTTTTAGCGACACTCGGTGTGCGCCGAGCGCGGCTCTTCTTGGCAAGCTTGGTCTGCTGTGTGCGGATAAACTCCTCCTTGCGCGGGTCGGTGACCAAGGTCACCTCGCCGATCTCCATGCCTGCCTCGGTTTGCGTGATGTAGATATCGACGGCCTTCACCATCGAGGGTGCAGCAGGCGAAGGTGCAGCGGCTTTCACGCGCAATCCCGCCTCCAGAGCCACGCGTAGGGTTCCCTCGCCGAAGACCGCCACGGTGGGCAGATTCTCGCTTCCGAAGGTGGCGACCGCCGTCTTCACATCGGCTGGAGAGTAGAGCGCCAGTAGATCAAAGGTCTCGATGTTCACATCGTCCAGCTCGGCAGGCACCGTCCGTGCGAAGATCACAGGGTCGAACGTCAGCTTGAGCTTGGCAAGAGTTTCGGGCAATTCGGGCTTATGTGGCTCACTGAGAGCCAGCAGGAATTTCTCCTCTTTATGCTTGACCAGTAGCTCCATGAGCGAGGTGAATGAGCCGTCACCGAAAGATATTTTACGTTTGCGGTAGATGATATATTTTTGCAAATAGAGCGCTACCGTCTCCGTTTGGCAGATGTATTTCAGATCCTCGGGTACGGTGATGCGAGCCTCTTCGCAAATATGGAAAAAGCTGTCGACCGTTGTTCGTGAGGTGAAAATGACCGCTGTATGGGTGAGGATTTCGACGCGCTGGCTGCGAAATTCCTTGAGGGACACCCCAACAACACGAATGAAAGACTTGTATTCGATCGCGACCTTATGCTTCTGTGATAGATCGTAAAAGGGCGATTTTTCGATGATTGCAGGTTGGGGCTGTGAAACTAAGACTCTCTTGACTTTCAATTCTAACCGGTTTTAGGATAGTTATCTATTATTGTCGCGCGATTAACAGCCATAGCAGACTGATCGGAAGCAATTCGACGGTGCAAAGGTACAAAAACCAATGCAAAATAGAAATTTTTTTAGAGAGAAAGAGTGCGAAGGTGCGCCAAAGGAAGAAGAATGTAATGGTAAGCATCTCTGCAAGAAGTATATACGCCCAAACACGACCCGCAGAGAGAGGAGAGGGTACATAGAAAATGACCACTGGAATGGTCAGGATTGCGGTCAGCGCCAGCATGGTTCGCTTGATATAGACCAATTCATGGATAAATCCTTGGGTCAGGGTCACCGCGCCAATCAGCAGAAGCAAACAGACTTGCGCAAAGATCACGAACAGAATACTTGCCGCAGCCAACAGTGCGACACCTGCCGCTGCGCCATGGGGCAACGCCCCCGCAGG
>JAVXFC010000094.1:0-4582 GCA_036658095.1 Alistipes sp.
CGGCGCCGACAACATCTCACGCATCGTCACCAAGGCGGGCATGGAGTGCGGGGCCATACACGGCAATAAATCGCAAAATGCTCGGCAGAAAGCCCTTGGCGACTTCAAAAGCGGCAAGCTTCGCGTGATCATCGCCACCGACATCGCCGCACGCGGCATCGACATCGACAACCTCGAACTGGTGATCAACTACGACCTACCCGACGTCGCCGAGACCTACGTACACCGCATCGGTCGCACGGGTCGCGCGGGACACACGGGCATGGCAATCACCTTCTGCGCCCCCGACGAGCGTCAGATGATGAACGATATTCAGAAATTAATCAATAAAAAGCTCCCCGTAGGGCGGAATTAGTTGGATTTTTACAGAATTTGCTTAAATTTGTGGAATAAACTATCGCACTATGAAAAAATATATTTGCACCGTCTGTGGGTGGATCTATGATCCAGCTGTGGGTGACCCTGACGCAGGAATCGCTCCGGGAATCGAATTTGAAGATCTACCCAGCGACTGGGCTTGCCCCCTCTGCGGAGTCGACAAATCGGATTTCGAAGAGGTCAAAGAGTAAGAGCGTAAAAAAGCAAGAAGCTGCATGGAGATTTCCGTGCAGCTTTTTGCATTTTTTGACGATTTTTTGTACCTTTGAGAATTGAAATCACGCAACCATGAGAGCAGACCTTGCAGATATTGCCACAAAATTCGAACTCGCAGCCCCCGTTGCTGCCATTGAATCGTTAGGCGAAGGATTCATCAACGACACCTTCATTGTCCGCACCGTGGGCGAGGCGACCGACTACATCCTCCAACGCAAAAACAAGCGTGTTTTTCCCGATGTGCCATCCATGATGGAGAACATCCGCAAGGTGACCGAACATATTCGGCATCGCGTGAGCGAGGTGGGAGGCGATCCCGAACGAGAGGCGATGCGCGTCATCCCCACCCTCGAAGGTGCGCTCTACGACCAAGATGCCGAGGGCGAATATTGGACGGTGGTGCGGCTGATCGAAGATACGATCACCTACTCGCGAGCCGACACGCCCGCACTGGCTCGCAAGGGCGGCGAAGGCATCGGGCGCTTTCAATCGCAACTCGCCGACTTCACGGAGCCACTGGCGGAGACGATCAAGGGATTTCACAACATCCGTCACCGCTTTGCACAGTGGGACGAAGCGTTGACTCGCAACACAGCACAGCGCACAGCGCAACTCACCACAGAGATCGGCTGGATTGAGGCACGCCGAACAGAGATGCTCCACTTTTGGGAGCTGGTCGAGCAGGGCATCATCCCCACCCGCGTAACACATAACGACACCAAAATCAGCAATATATTGTTCGACAAGAGCGGCGAAGTACTCTGCGCTATCGACCTCGACACGGTGATGAATAGCCCCTCGCACAACGATTTTGGCGATGCCATTCGCTCCTACACCAATACGGGCGACGAGGACGACGCCGACCTGCAACGCGTCGGGATGTCTCTCGAAATGTTCAGCGCTTATGCCGAGGGTTACCTCAGCCAACGGGTCAACGAACTGACTACTACCGAGATCGACAACTTAGCCTTCTCGGCACGCTACATTACCTGCGAACAAGTGTTGCGCTTTCTGATGGACTACATCGACGGCGACACCTATTATAAAATAAAATACGCAAACCACAACCTCGTACGCACTCGCGCGCAATACAAACTTTTGTGCAGTATGGAGGAGCAATACGGCACCATGTGTGCCGCAATTCAAAAAATTGCCGAACAATACAGAAACAGATAAAACACAATACGATGAACAGCAAATATTCACTGCCGAAAGACGGAGGTCTGATCGCGACCTCGGCACCGAGGGATATCATCCACCGATGCGAGAAAACGCGTACGTTGGTCTACGAAAACGAGTACCAAGGGGTTCACTATGTGGCGGATATGATCGTTAAGATGATCCGCAACCACAACGAAACCAACTGCTCGAATCAGATATACGAGGAGGCGCAGCCGTTCGTCTTGGGACTTACCACGGGTCGTACACCGCTGGGGCTCTATCGTGAGTTGGTGCACCGTCACAAAGAGGGTCTGGTGAGTTTTGCCAACGTGGCTGTATATAGCCTCGACGAGTTCTACCCCATAAAATCATCCGAGCAACAGAGCCGCAACTTTCGCATTCACGAAGATTTTCTGAACCACATCGACATCCTGCCCGAAAACATTCACATTCCCGACGGCACGATCTCCGAGCAACGCATCTCGGAATACTGCGCCTCGTATGACCACGAGGCATGCAACATCGACCTCATGATTATCGGCATGGGCGAACAGGGGCAGATCGGATTCAACGAATCGGGATCCTACGCCAAGTCGCGCACTCGGCTGGTGCAGCTCTCACACAACTCGCGCAAGATCCAATCCGAAGCCTTCTTTGGCTTGGAAAATACCCCCAAAATGGCAATTACCATGGGGCTGGAGACCGTCATGCGTGCCAAGAAAATTGTCCTCATGGCTTGGGGCGAGGAGAAAGCCAAGGTGGTGCAGAAGGTGGTCGAGGGTAAGGTATGCGACCAAGTACCCGCGTCGCATCTACAAGAGCATCCCGACATCGAGGTGGTGATCGACGAGAATGCCGCAGGGCTTCTCACTCGCGAGCAGACCCCATGGCTGGTGGGACCGTGCAAGTGGACACCAAAATTCACGCGCAAAGCCGTCGTGTGGCTGTGTGGCGTGGTCGACAAACCAATTTTAAAGCTCACTTATAAAGATTATATCGAAAATTCGCTGGGCGGATTGCTCGAACAAGGACGTCTCTATGATCAGATCAACATCGACGTTTTCAACGACTTACAACATACAATCACGGGCTGGCCGGGTGGCAAGCCCAATGCCGACGACTCGACGCGTCCCGTCCCCTCGACCCCCTTTCCCAAGCGAATTGTGATCTTCTCGCCCCACCCCGACGACGATGTGATCTCGATGGGCGGCACCTTCATTCGCCTGCAACAGCAGGGGCATGATGTTCATGTGGCGTATCAAACTTCGGGTAACGTGGCGGTGCATGACGACGTCGTTTTACAGAACATTGATACCGCACGCCAACTGGGCTTTGGCGACAACTTCGCCGCCGCTGGAAAGCTCATTTCAAGCAAGAAAAAAGGCGAGCCTGAACCACGGGAACTCCTTGAGATGAAGGCTGCTATCCGTCGCGCCGAGGCACGCGCTGCGGTGCGCTCATTTGGCGTTAATCCCGACACCAATGCCCACTTTCTGAACCTCTCGTTCTACGAAACGGGCGGCATCAAAAAGGGGCAACTCTGCGAACAAGATATCCACACCATCGTGCAGTTGCTGCGCGAAATACAGCCCGACCAGATCTATGCAGCGGGCGATCTATCCGATCCGCACGGCACACACCGCACCTGTATGGAGGCGGTGCTGGGTGCAATCGAGGTGCTACACGACGACGAATGGCTGCGCAACTGCCACCTGTGGCTCTACCGCGGTGCATGGCAGGAGTGGGATTTGGGTATGGTAGATATGGCGGTGCCGCTCTCTCCCGACGAGCTGATCCTCAAGCGCCACGCCATCTATCGCCACCTCTCGCAAAAAGATGTCGTTCCCTTCCCCGGCAGCGATTCTCGCGAATTTTGGCAACGCGCCGAAGAGCGCACACAACACACCGCGCAGCTCTACGACAAGTTGGGCATGGCGGAATATCAAGCTTTCGAAGTATTTCTTAAAATGTTCTAACCCATGAGATTAATCATCGAAAATACAGCCACTCAAGTGGCACAATGGACGGCTCACTACATCGTAGAGCAAATCAAGGCAAAGGCTGCACTGAACGGCACCCCCTTCGTGTTGGGACTCCCCACAGGGTCGACCCCGCTGGCAACCTACCAAGAGTTGATCCGTCTGCACCGTGCAGGAGAAGTTTCGTTCGCTAATGTGGTGACCTTCAACATGGACGAGTACGTTGGGCTGCCACAAGCGCACGCACAGAGTTACCACACCTTTATGTGGGAAAATTTCTTCAACCACGTGGACATAAAGTCTGCCAACGTACACATTCTCAATGGTAATGCAGCCGATTTAGACAAGGAGTGCGCCGACTATGAAGCCAGCATCCTCCGCGCAGGTGGCATCGACCTCTTTCTGGGCGGTGTGGGCGAGGACGGACACATCGCCTTCAACGAACCCTTCTCGTCGCTCAATTCGCGCACACGCGTCAAGAGCCTTACACAGGATACGATCACGGTCAACGCTCGCTTCTTCGACGGTGACGAATCGCTCGTTCCACGTACGGCACTCACCGTCGGTGTGGGGACGATCTTGTCAGCCAAGAAAGTCATCATTCTCGCCACGGGGGCAAAAAAAGCGCGCGCCGTGCAACATGGAGTCGAAGGTTCATACAATCACCAATGGACAATTTCGGCGTTACAGGTGCATCCCGCAGGGATTTTGGTCTGCGACGAACAAGCAACACTCGACCTTCGCGTGGGAACCTATCGCTACTTCAAGGAGATCGAGCAACAACAACGGCTCGAATAAGAAGCTGTTTGAATTTGTTACCGAAGTCATTTTAGAGCTATTTTTGTTTC
>JAVXFC010000095.1:0-4488 GCA_036658095.1 Alistipes sp.
CAACTCAAAAAGTGAACTTGTATGAAAAGGTGCAAATACCCGGTTACGAGGACGCTATACGAAAGATCAAACGCTTCATGGAAGATGAGGAGAACCTCTCCAAGTCGGCTCAGAAGATTGTGAAAACGAAACAACAGAAAGCCGGGGAGGGCGCCATGCTATGATCGCGAAAATGACCAAATACGACTTTGTGCTTTATGCAGCGCAAAGCGAGGATTTCATTGAGCGGCTGCGCGAATTGGGATTGGTAGATATTACGACCACCGATTGGGAGCCTTCGGACGAAGACCGTCAACTGCTGCTCGACATCGAGAACCACACCAAAGCCGAGGAGTTCCTCGCCTCGTTCCGCGCCACGGCGCAGTGCGATGCGAAGGCTGTGCCGTTTGCTACGGGTGCGGAGGCTTTCGAATGCTACATCGCTGCACAACAAGCTGCTGCGGGGTTGCGAACGGAAATTTCGCGTCTCGAAAAATCAGCTGACGAGCTGCGTCCTTGGGGTGCATTCTCGGTCGATCGTGCCAAGGCATTGGCTGCGCAGGGCATCGTGCTACGCTATTTCTCGGCCAACAAGAGCGTCTATGCGAAGAACGTGGACGATTGGTCGGCGCGCTACACGATTGAGTTGATTCACGAGGGCGATTCGACCACCTACTTTGTGGTGGTGGCTGCCCCCAACGAGGAGATTCTGGTGGATGCTCAGGAGATGAAAACTCCGACCATGGATGTCCGCGAAGCGGAGCGTCAGGTGGCGGAGAATGAGTCAAAACTCAAGGCTCTCAACGCTGACTTTTCGCGCGTCGCAGCCTCCGAGGAGTTGCTCGTAGCGCATGCTGCCGAACTTAGGGAGCGTCTGCAAGGTGTGCGCGTGAAGGCGACGGCACAACAGGCTGCCGACGGTTCGCTGGTGGTCATGGAGGGCTGGGCTGTGAAGGAGACCTCGACCAAGGTCGATGCTCTGCTCGACAACTACCCGAACGTGGTCTACCTCAAGGCGGATCCCACGGCGGAGGATAACACCCCCGTGATGCTGAAGAACAACTGGTTCTCGCGTATTTTCGAAATGGTGGGCGATATGTATGCCCGTCCGAAATACGGCACGATGGACCTCACACCGTTCTTTGCACCCTTCTATATGCTCTTCTTCGGTATCTGCTTGAACGACGCTGGCTACGGCTTGGTGCTGCTCGTTGCAGGTCTGGTGATGCTGAGCAAATTCAAGGAGGGAATGATGCACCGCGCTGCGTGGTTCGCCACGTTGTGTGCCATTTCGACCATTGTCGTGGGTACGGTCTGCGGATCGTTCTTCGGACTGAGCCTCAAAGAGTTCTTCCCTTCGATCCCGTTCTTCGACTTCCAAGGTAAGTTCTTCTCGGTGGCGTTGATGATCGGTATCGTGCAGATCCTCTTTGGTATGATTTTGAAAGTGATCATGATCACTGGCTCACTCGGCTTCCGCTACTCATTCGGTGCGCTGGGTTGGCTCATGGTGCTGCTTGCAGGCTGTGTGGCTGCGGGTCTGCCGATGGTTAACGAGGCATGGACGATCCCCTTCTTCACCACTTCATCGCCTGCGTTCTATGCGGTGATCGGTGTGGCTGCGGTGTTGATGCTCATCCTCAATACCCCCGGACGCAATCCGTTGATCAATGTCGGTGCAGGTTTGTGGGATACCTACAACAACTTGACGGGTATCCTCTCCGACGTGCTGTCCTACATCCGTCTCTTCGCCATTGGTCTTTCGGGCGGTGTGTTGGCTACGGTATTCAACGATCTGGCAGACGGTCTTAGCCCCGATATTCCGGTGGTCAAGACGATCGTCATGATCCTGATCCTGCTCATTGGTCACGGTATCAACCTCTTCATGTCCACCATTTCGTCGTTCGTTCATCCCATGCGTTTGACCTTCGTCGAGTTTTACAAAAATGCGGGTTTCGAGATGACCATGCGCACCTTCGAGCCGATCCGCAAAATGAATAATTCAGAAAACAAATAATTAAAACAAAAACTAAAAAAAACTATTTCAATTATGGAAACAACAACTGCAATTATTTTAGCCTATGTCGGCGTAGCGTTGATGGTAGGTCTTTCGGGTGTAGCCAGCTGTATCGGTACTTCACTCGCAGGTCAGGCATCCATTGGTGCCATGAAGAAGAACGGTGGCGCCTTCGGTAGCTACATGATCCTCTCAGCGATCCCCGGTTCACAGGGTCTCTACGGTTTCGTTTGCTACTTCATCATCAAAGGTTTTTTGACTGAGTCGACCACCATGCTCCAAGGTGCGGCTATCTTCGGTGCTGGTCTGCTGACGGGCATTGTCTGCCTCTTCTCGGCTTACTATCAGGCTCGTGTCTGCGCTAATGGTATCGTAGCGATCGGTAACGGTCACGACGTGATGGGTAAAACCTTGATCCTCGCCGCCTTCCCTGAGTTGTATGCCATCCTCACGGTAGCTGCTGTGTTCTTGATCTCGTCTTCGATCTAAGCATCGTCGAGTTTACGAATAACCAAAACCCTCCGAACGTTTGCGCGTTCGGAGGGTTTTTTGTGTGCTATTTTTTGTGAATATACGATTGAAGTGCCGCGACATACTCCTCGAAGGCGTCGATCCCCGCGGGGGAGATGCGACATACGGTGCAGGGTATCTTGCCGCGGAAGCTCTTCTCCACCTCGATGTAACCCGCTGTGCGGAGCTTGTCGATCTGCACGCTCAGGTTCCCCGCCGAAGCCTTGGTCTGTTCGCGGATGTAGACAAAATCGGCACTTTCCACGCCAATCAATATCGACATCACCGCCAGTCGTAACTCGGAGTGCAACAGTGGATTTAGCTCCTTAAACATGGCATTGTTTTCTGGATTGATAGTTGAGGATGTGTCCGGGAATGATCTGCATTACGACGAAGGCTGCCGCAAAAACCAAGCAGGAGTCGAGGGGCGAGACCCATAGGCAAAGCGTTGAAAGTAGGATGCCGAGGATGCCGCTTGCTATGCAAAGGCGAAAGCGAATCATGGCACCCGTGAGGATCGTGCCGATGCTCATCAGGAGCAGAATGATAAAGAGAATGGGGAGTTGCAGGGGCGAAAAGAGGGTCAGCAGGCTGACAAGTACCGCCGAACAGCCCAGTACCAGCCACGTGTGGCGGATGATGCGGTCGATGAAGGTGACCACCGTTTTGGATTTTCGGTCGTCTGTGAGCTGTGTGAGTAACATCCCGAGGGCGGGTAGGGCGAACCAAAGGAGGTTCCATGTGGGATTTTGTGTGCGCGTGAGGGCGAACCACACGGCGAGCGTCACGATTACTGTGACGTAACCCCAAACCAAAAATGGAACTCCTGCATGGCGTTCCATGTGAGTACGTGTCTCTTGGATCATGCGAGTGATGAGTTCGAGAGATTGGGTCTCATTGAAAGTTTTGTTTTCCATGGCGAAATGTTTTTGTTTGTTGTTACAAATATAAAGTAGTTTATAATGTAAACCAAATTTACACTGCAAAATTTTGCAAATTATTTCCGCACCTATATTAAGAAGCTGTTTTTTGCCACATAATCTCCTCTTTTTGTCCCCGTTTCCGTACATCTTCTCGTTCGTTGGGGGCTGATCAGCCCAGTTGCATTTTGGACGGATCAAAAAAAATCCCCCGCCGTGAAGCAGAGGATTTTTCTTGTGTCGCTGTCGACTATTTGTCGGTGCGAACCATGCGTTTCTCTTTGATACGAGCTTTCTTGCCGGTCAGATCGCGCAGATAGTAGATACGTGCGCGACGTACAACGCCGACTTTGTTTACCTCGATCTTCTCGATGTGGGGAGAGTAGAGTGGGAAGATACGCTCAACGCCGATGCCGTTCGAAACCTTGCGGATCGTAAACATTTTCGTCTTGCCTGTACCCTTGATTTGGATAATCACGCCGCGGAAACTCTGCAAGCGTTCCTTGCTACCCTCGATAATTTTGTAGGTTACGGTGATCGTGTCACCAGCCTTGAATGCTGGAATATCAGCATCCGTTTTCGACCACATCTGCTCGTTTACGAGCTTGATAAGTGCATCTTTGTTCATTGTTGCAACAATTTTATGGATGATTCCGCGTCCGACATTTCCGCTGTGTCGAGGGTTACCATACGCGTCTCTTGACCCGTAATCCCGCGTCTGCGCCGTTACCGCCGCATTCGCTTTTACTCCGACACCCAATGAAAGAGGTTGATACACGCCCATTTGGGAGGGCAAATATAGGAATAAATTCACGAACACCAAAAAGAATTGTGAAAATTTTGCCGATGAAACCATTTTGCGGCAAATTTCTTATCTTTACAGAAAATAAGCGGCGCCTCGACATAGCTCAAATAAATTTGGCTCTGTCCTCGGCTTGCATTATCTTTGTACCAAAAGAAAACAGGATGAAAGAGCGGTTGATATTGGTAACCAACGACGACGGATACGATGCGAAAGGAATAAGAGCAGCAATTGAGGTGGCACGCAACTTTGGTAGGGTG
>JAVXFC010000096.1:0-4430 GCA_036658095.1 Alistipes sp.
GACCGAAGGACTGGCAGGAGATGGACGCGACAAAACAAAAGCGCGTGCGCGTGTCAACCGTTTAATGCGGGAGGTGGACAAGTGCATCGCACTACTCGGAACACAAGAACCGAAGGTGGAAACGAACGAAACAAAAACAGAACAATGGGTAAGCAAGCAATAAAACTCAAGATCATGGGCAAGCCCTACGGCTTCACGATCGACAGCGAAAAAGAGGAGCTATACCGACTGGCTGAACGCGAGGTGAACAACAACCTGATCTCCATTCAGCAGCAGAATATCAAGAATTGGGTCGAGGTGGACTATCTGGGTATGACGGCGCTGAAATTTGCGATCGAAAATGTGAATTTGCGTCAAAGTCGCAACGTGAGTAGTGATGAACTTAAAAGCATCGAACAGATTGATGCTGAGATAAATAGTTACCTGAATACAATAAAAGGTTAGAGATAACCAACACGTTCTTTCAATACAAATAACACCAAGGAAAATCTACCGCATAGATTCCTTAAGCTTTGCGAAACTGAACATTTATTACATTGGGGCAACTTACGACGCTTCAAAATCAGGCCTTAACCCCTCGCGGGGTGTACGTCCGCGTACCGTTGGAAGATTGCGATTGTCGAAGCCCCCACCATTGACTTATTTGCAGATTCGTCAAACAAGACAAGGAACTCTATGCGGCTTTTTATTTTTTTAACAACACACATTTACAAACTAAATAACAACAACCAAAAACAATGGGTACAATCATTTTAACTGCCTGTATCACAGCTCTCATCGCTATCGGATCGTATGTGCTGGTTACGAATTACGTGACCAAAAACAGCATCAAGAAGCGCCGCGAAGCCGCCATTAAGGAGGCTGAAACCGAGGGAGAGATGATCAAAAAGGAGCGAATCCTTCAGGCCAAAGAGAAGTTCATACAACTCAAAAGTGAACACGAACAGATGGTCAATGAGCGCAATCAGAAGTTGGCACAAAGCGAACAACGCGCCAAGCAGATTGAGAACAACCTCCAAAATCAACAACGCGACTTGGAAAATAAAACCAAGGAAAACGACCGTCTGAAAGAGCAGATGCAGAACCAATTGCAAGTTCTGGAACACAAGAAAGAGGAGGTCGACCACATGATGCGCGAACACAACTCGCGACTGGAGCAGATATCGGGCATGAGTTCCGAGGAGGCGAAAAACATCTTGATCGAGAACATGAAAACCGAGGCAAAAGTCGACGCCGCAGCCTATGTCAACGAGACCATAGAGGAGGCTAAGATGACCGCCACAAAAGAGGCCAAACGAATCATCGTTGCCTCGATTCAGCGCGTAGCAACCGAGACCGCTATCGAGAACGCCGTCACGGTGTTCAACATCGAAAGCGATGAGGTGAAAGGTCGCATTATTGGTCGCGAAGGTCGCAATATCCGCGCCTTGGAGGCTGCAACGGGCATTGAAATCATCGTCGATGACACCCCTGAGGCAATCATCCTCAGCGGCTTCGATCCCGTGCGTCGTGAAATCGCTCGTCTGGCTCTGCATCAGTTAGTTACCGACGGTCGTATACACCCTGCACGCATCGAAGAGGTCGTAGCAAAAGTACAAAAGCAAATCGAAGAGGAGATTGTCGAGGTCGGCAAACGCACCACTATCGACTTGGGTATTCACGGCTTGCACCCCGAATTGATCCGCATGATCGGCAAGATGAAATACCGCTCGTCGTATGGTCAGAACCTACTGCAACACGCTCGTGAGACGGCCAATTTGGCGGGCATCATGGCTTCGGAGTTAGGCTTGAACCCCAAGACAGCACGCCGCGCAGGTCTGCTGCACGATATTGGTAAGGTCCCCGACGACGAACCAGAGTTGCCACACGCAATCATCGGCATGAAACTCGCCGAGAAGTTCAAAGAAAAACCCGAAATCTGCAATGCCATTGGCGCTCACCACGACGAGGTGGAGATGACTTCGATTATATCGCCCATTATTCAGGTCTGCGACGCCATTTCGGGCGCACGTCCGGGCGCTCGCCGCGAGGTCGTCGAGAGCTACATCAAACGTCTGAAAGAGATGGAGGACATCGCACAAGCCTATCCGGGTGTGCAGAAGACCTACGCCATTCAGGCTGGTCGCGAGCTACGCGTGATTGTGGGTGCCGATCAACTTTCGGATGTCGAGTCGGAGAGCCTATCGCACGATATTGCAAAGAAAATTCAAGATGAAATGACCTATCCAGGTCAGGTGAAAATCACCGTGATTCGCGAAACGCGCGCAGTATCCTACGCCAAATAAAACAGCTGAAAACTCCGAAGGAGACCAAAATACACATTTGAAAATCCCTCCTGTGAAGCAGGAGGGATTTTTTTAGAAACTGTTTTGAATGAAAACACAAAACACGACCGTAATGAAGTCCATTTTGTCGACTGAGTTAAGAACCACACAACCACACTCAAGGAGTGAAAACAGCCAAAAACGAGGCAGATCATCCTTCGAAAGAGACTCCTAATACCCCCAAAAATATGCTAAACAGAGAACTCAAACAATACATACAAAAGCAGATCATCCCGCGCTACGAAACCTTCGACGCCGCACACCGCACCGACCATGCACGCGCAGTTATTGCGCGTAGTCTCGAATTAGCACGCCAATATGATGCCGACGAAAACATGGTCTATGTCATTGCTGCCTACCACGATATGGGCTTAAGTGTCGAGCGCGAACAACATCACGTCATTTCGGGGCAATTACTAATGGAAGATCCAGAATTACCCCGCTGGTTCTCGGCAGAGCAGTTGGAGACGATGCGCGATGCGGTGGAGGATCACCGCGCATCGTCGAACCACGCACCACGCACCATTTATGGACGTCTTGTCGCCGAAGCGGATCGATTGATTGAACCCGAAACGATCATCCGTCGCACCTTGCAATACGGCATTGCCCACTACCCCACGCTCGATCGCGAGGGGCATTTCGGTCGACTGCGCGAACACCTGCAACGAAAATATGCCGAAGGAGGCTATCTTCAACTTTGGATTCCCAAATCGGATAATGCGCGGCAACTCCGCATTTTACGGGTTCTGATTCAAGAGGAGGTGCGCCTGCGCGCCCTCTTCGATCGGCTCTACACCGCCGAGATCGAGAAATAATTTGCAGCTGTCAGAAAACAGAGACAAAAAGAAAGAGCGAATCCGAAGATCCGCTCTTTCTTTATTATAAAAGGTGTATTACAAAATACCCTGCTCAAGCATAGCCTGTGCAACCTTCATGAAACCTGCGATGTTCGCACCCTTGACGTAGTCGATGTGACCGTCTTTCTGCTTGCCATATTTCACACAAGCCTCGTGGATGCTCGACATGATGAAGTGCAACTTCTCGTCGACCTCTTTACCAGCCCAAGAGATGTGCATACAGTTCTGAGTCATCTCAAGACCTGAAGTTGCAACACCACCTGCGTTGACTGCTTTGCCCGGAGCGAACAAAATGCCAGCCTTCTGGAAAGTGTGAATAGCCTCTGGTGTGCAACCCATGTTCGAAACCTCAGCGCAGCACCAAGTGCCGTTTTTGAGCAGCTCAGCAGCGTCGTCGCCGTTCAGCTCGTTCTGGAATGCGCAAGGAAGAGCGATGTCGCACTTGATGCTCCAAGCCTTCTTACCTGCCGTGAAAGTTACACCTTTGAACTTCTCAGCCATAGGAGCAACCACGTTGCGGTTCGATGAGCGAAGTTCGAGCATATAAGCGATCATCTCGTTATCCATACCAGCAGGGATGACAGCAACGCCGTCGGGACCCGAAACAGCGATCACCTTAGCACCCAGCTCGGTAGCCTTTGTAGCAGCACCCCAAGCAACGTTACCGAAGCCCGAAATGGCAACCGTCGAGCCTTTCAGGTTTTTGCCTGCAAGCTGCAACATATGCTGAACGAAGTAGAGAGCGCCGAAGCCCGTCGCCTCAGGGCGAAGGATCGAACCACCCCAAGTCTGACCTTTACCGGTCATGACGCCCGTGTGGTACTGACGCGATAATTTCTGGAACATACCGTTCATGAAGCCGATCTCACGGCCGCCAACGCCAACGTCACCAGCAGGGATGTCGGTATCAACGCCGATATTGTGCCACAACTCAAGCATGAAAGCTTGGCAGAAGCGCATGATCTCAGCATCTGACTTGCCGATAGGATCGAAATCCGAACCGCCCTTAGCACCACCCATAGGAAGTGTTGTCAGTGCATTTTTGAAAGTCTGCTCGAAGCCGAGGAATTTCAGCATCGAAGGATTGACAGCTTTGTGGAAACGCAGACCGCCTTTGTAAGGCCCGATTGCGCTGTTGAACTGTACGCGGTAGCCGATGTTGGTCTGTACCTCGTTTTTGTCGTCCACCCAAGTCACACGGAAAGTGAAGATACGATCTGGCTCGACGATACGCTCGACGATTTTAGCC
>JAVXFC010000097.1:0-4270 GCA_036658095.1 Alistipes sp.
CCGACGATCGTGATCGAGTGCGAGAAGGATCTGGCGCTGATCGACTTCTCGCGTCCCATACACCTGCTCTCGCAGACCACGCAGAGCATCGCCCTCTTCGAGAGTTTGGCTGCTGCCATGCAGCGCCGCGTGGCGGAGGGGGTACCCGTGCGGGTCGAAGATACGATCTGCCGCCAAGTCTCGAATCGCGAACAACACTTAGGCGATTTTGCCCGTCGTTTCGACGCTGTGATCTTCGTCTGTGGGCGCAAATCGAGCAATGGCAAAGTCCTCTCGGAGGTCTGCCGCGCCGCGAACCCCCGCACCCACACGATCGAGGAGGCTGCGGAGTTGGATCCCACGTGGTTCGCTGGGGTCGAGTCGGTGGGTATTTGTGGAGCCACCTCGACGCCCAAATGGCTCATGCAGCAGGTCGCCGATGCTATTCTCAATCCAGACTTCAAACCAACCAAATAAAATTTCACTTAAAAAAAACGTTTGCCATGAAAACCATCTCTCGAATTGTGAAATATTTTATCAGCCTTTGCGTTCTTACTTCGCTCCTCATTGCGCTACTTTACGCTGTGGGCATGGCTGCGGGAACGCCTGCCGACCTGTTAGAGCTCTTGTTTCACACCACTAAAGGGTGGATTTTCGTGGGCGCTGTGATCTTCCTCTCGCTGCTCTATCCGCGCATCGGCTTCATGACAGCGCGCGTGCGGGGTGACATCAACGACCACCACACCCAACTGGCGGAGGCTTTTCGCACCGAGGGTTTCAAGCAGATCGACGATACGGCGGGGGTGCTGACCTTCCGTGCCACGAGCGCTTTGCGACGCCTTTCGCTGCGTTTTGACGACGCAGTCACGGTGCGGCAGCAGGGTAAATGGGTGGAGATTGAGGGGGCGCGCCGCGTGGTGGCGCTCGTGCAATTCCGCTTTGAATCGTACATACAAAACGAACATGAATAGAACCGTTTCGAAATATTTGGCGTTACTGGCGCTGTTGGGCGCCGCCCTACTCTTCACCTACGCCAAGCGCGATGACTTCGGGCTGGGGCGCAACATGGAGATTGCGGTCAACATGATGCGGGAACTCTCGCTCAACTTCGTCGACGAGGTCGATGCCGACAAGTTGATGGAGGGAGCTGCCGAAGGAATGGTGCGCAACCTCGACCCCTACACGCAATATATGTCGGAGGCGGAGATGGGTGATTTCGATGTGCTGACCACGGGCAAATATGGCGGTGTGGGATCCCTGATCCGCAAACGGGGCGATTATGTGGTGTTGGCGCAGCCCTACAAAGGCTCTCCGGCGGACAAAGCAGGTCTGAAAATTGGGGATAAAATTGTGGCGATCGACGGCGTGGATGCCAAAGGCTTCGAGGTTGCCGAGGCGAGCAAACGCATGAAAGGCGATCCGGGAAGTTTGCTCCGACTGACCGTGGAACACCTCATCGGTGGGGCGACGGATACGGTCACCTTGCGGCGCGAGCGGATTGCCATACCCGGCATCCCCTATGCGGGTCGCATTGCCGACGGAGTTGGTTACATCCAGCACAGCGACTTCACCGAGGGGTGTTACGAAGATATGCGAGCGGCAATCGAGCAGTTGCGCAGTCAAGGTGCGTTGCGGGGGTTGATCCTTGATTATCGCAGCAATGGCGGTGGAATTTTGCAAGAGGCGGTGAAGATCCTCTCGATGTTCGTTCCCAAAGGGACGGTGGTCGTGACCACGAAAGGGCGCATTGAGAATAAAAGTTTTTGCACCACCACAGAACCTATTTTGCCCAACCTGCCTCTGGTGGTTTTGGTCAACAACAACACCGCCTCGGCGGCTGAAATTGTCGCGGGTGCGCTGCAAGATCTCGATCGCGCGGTGGTCATCGGACAGAAGAGTTTCGGCAAGGGGCTGGTGCAATCGACTCGCCCACTGGGCTACAACGCCTTTCTGAAGCTCACAACTGCCAAATACTACATCCCTTCGGGCCGTTGCATACAAGCCATCGACTATTCGCACGCGCAAGAGGGGGCTGTGAAGAGCGTTCCCGATTCGCTCATCAGCGAGTTTGCCACCAAAGGGGGACGCAAGGTCTACAACAGCGGTGGCATCATGCCCGATTTGCGCACGGAACCCGAATACAGCAGCCGTTTTGCGATGACGCTCTACGTCATGGGCTTCCTCGACGATTTTGGCGATCGCTATATGCAGGCACACCCCACGCAACGGGTCGACAACCGCACTTTCGCCATTACCGATGCCGACTATGCGGACTTCGAGGCATTCATGAAGGATAAAAAAGTGGAGTATGAATCGGACACGCGACGGGCGCTCAAAGCGCTGCGTAAAGCCACCGAGACCGATCGTTATACGCAGGTGACGGTTCAGATTGATGCTTTGGAAAAGGGGTTGAAGGATGACACGGCGACCAACCTGCGCACCTATCGCAAGGAGATCACGGAGCTGATTGAATCGGACATTGTGCTGCGTCACAACTACGTGGCGGGGGTGATCGAGCGCAACGTCACGG
Organism: Alistipes sp.; assembly: GCA_036658095.1. Classification (GTDB taxonomy): domain Bacteria; phylum Bacteroidota; class Bacteroidia; order Bacteroidales; family Rikenellaceae; genus Alistipes. Next base: position 2,510 of record JAVXFC010000097.1, read on the forward strand.
GGCGCGACAAAGATGTGGGCGAAGCGCTCAAAATACTGAATAATCCGCAGGAATATACGCGGATCGTGACAGAGCAAGATACACAAAAGAAATAACACATGAAGTGGGGTAAGAATCTGTTCTCGTTCCGCAACCGCATGGTTGTCATCGTTGTAGGCGTGGCGCTCGGTGCTATATCGCTGCTCTACACCAACAGTATGGCAACGCGTCTGCGCGAGAAGGAGCAGCACGACGTCTCGCTCTGGGCGCACGCCATGGAGCGGGTGAATCGCGACGTGTTTGGAGCGATGGACGACCCGCTGATTGCCGACATCATGAGCAACGGGAACAACATTCCGTTCATCATGACCAACGAAAATTTGGAGGTGATCCGCTACCACCTGATCCCCGAAAAGGTGATCGACCACCCCGACCGTCTGCGACGGATGATCGACAAGCTAACGGAGGATAATACCCCCATTCCAATCAAATATCGCTGGTCGAAAGATCACTACCACATCATCTTCTACGGGCAGTCGGCACTGCTCAAGTCACTCTATTACTTCCCTTATGTTCAGCTACTTGTCATTACTGCATTCATCCTGTTAGGTTTTATCGCCTTCCGTTCGTCGAAGCACGATGAGCAGAACCGTGTTTGGATTGGACTTGCCAAGGAGACCGCCCACCAGCTCGGAACGCCCACTTCGTCGCTCTTGGGGTGGATCGAATACCTGCGCACGCAAAATGTGGATCAGAGTGCTGTCGAGGAGATGAACAAAGACCTTGCGCACTTGATGAAGATTGTCGATCGCTTCTCGAAAATCGGCTCGGAGACCCCTCTGCAACCCGATAACATCAACGAGGTGGTCGGTGAGTCGGTGATGTACTTCCGTAAGCGTATTCCGCGCAATGTGACACTGGATTATAACGGGTTGGCGATTGCCCCCGTGCAGGCGAACATCAATGCCGCCTTGTTTGAATGGGTGGTCGAAAACCTGATGAAAAACTCGCTCGACGCCCTGCAAGGACATGGCGCTCTCGACGTCCACATCTCGTCGGACGATCAGTATGTAATGATCGACGTCAAAGATTCGGGCAAGGGCATTCCGAAGAGTAACTGGAAGCGTATTTTCGACCCCGGATTCACCACCAAAACGCGCGGCTGGGGGCTGGGACTCTCACACTCACGTCGTATCATTGAGGAGTATCATCAAGGAAAAATTGCCGTTGTGGAGTCGGAAATCGGCAAGGGAACAACCATACGAATCACCCTTAAACGTGTATTTGCCTGATGCTTGCGGCTGCCGATAGCCTTGTGCGCAACGACTCGTTGCACCGCGCCGTGGAGGCAATGTTCCTCCGTGGAGCGCACTTGACGCCTGTTCAGGTTGCCGATTCGTTGCCCTCTGTACCACCCACCACGGCTGCTGATCTTTTCGGTGCAGGGTCGACCGTGGCAGAACAGGCCGCAGGTGGTGCTGCCCCGCTGCTATTGACCGAAAATCCGCTCTTTCAGAGTTTGATCCTCGTCTTGGCAACCGTATACGCGCTCTTTGTCTATCGGTATATGGGCAATATTTACACCCTCTTTTTGCGTACGTGGGACAACACCTCTGGAGATCGCGTATTCGAGCAACACAATGCCAGTAGTGATGCCCAATTTCTGAACTTCATGGGGGCAGTGGGGCTGCTGGCTGCTGGCATATTTTGCGTGAAAGGGGCTGATTTGATGCTGCCTGCGGGGGCATTGCCCTATGGTGCAGCGGCAGGTATCGCGCTGTT
>JAVXFC010000098.1:0-4244 GCA_036658095.1 Alistipes sp.
AAACAGCTTCTTAGAGCAGTGGCAGAATCTCTTGCGGGGTGTCGACAAGGTGGTCGGCACCGTTTTCGACGAGTTCGGCACGCGTGCGGAAACCCCATGTGCAGCCCACAGCGCAGACACCTGCGGCGCGGGCGGTGAGCATATCAATGCCCGAATCCCCGATGTAAAGTGCCTCGCCGGGGGCGGTGTTGGTGGTGCGCAAGATCTCCTCGACGATCGTCGGATCGGGCTTCAGAGCAACTCCTTCGCGCTGTCCTAAGAGGGCGGCGAATGGAGTGGTGGGGAAAAATCGCTGCATCAGTTTTTCAGTTCCAGCTTGAAATTTATTCGATGCTACCGCCACGCGGATGCCGCGTGCGGTGAGGGTGGCGAGCAGCTCCTCGATCCCCTCGTAGGGCTTGGTGTAGCGGTCGATGTGGGCGGTGTAGTAGGCGACAAAATCACGTCGCACAGCCGCCACGGTGTAGGGGGTGCGTAGCGGTTCGGGCAGCGCACGCTCCACCAATCGCAAAATTCCACTCCCCACAAAGCCGCAATAGGTCTCGTAGGAGTGTTGCGGCAATCCGCGCAGCGCCAGTACCGAATTGCAGCTCACAGCCAAATCGCCGATCGTGTTGAGCAACGTGCCGTCCAGATCGAAAATAACCAATTTTGTCATGGGCGCACTACTCCTCTTTCGCCTCTTTTTCGCCAAAAGGATATTGGTGTTCATGCACATCGTCGAAGCGCAACCCCTTTTCGTAGGTGCGCATCGCGCGACGGCTCATGCCCATGGCCGAGAAACCGCCGTCGTGGTAGAGATTCTGCATGGTCACCTTGCGGGTGAAGTCGGAGAAGAGCGTCAACACGTAGTCGGCGCAGTCGACTGCCGAGGCGTTGCCCAGTGGGGACATATTCTCGGCGAACTCCATCAGATCGCCCATGCCCAAGACGCCTTTACCTGCGGTGGTGGGGGTGGGGGATTGCGATACGGTGTTGATTCGCACGTGGTTCTCGCGTCCATAGATGTAGCCGAAGCTGCGGGCAATGGACTCTAAAAGTGCCTTGGCATCTGCCATATCGTTGTAGCCGTAGAGGGTGCGTTGCGCTGCGATGTAGGACAATGCCACAATCGAACCCCACTCGTTGAGGGCATCTTTCTGACGCACAACCTGAATGGCTTTGTGGAACGAAACGGCCGAAATATCGAGTGTTTTCGCAAAATAATCGTAGTCCAGATCGTCGTACGTGCGTCCCTTGCGCACGTTGGGCGACATACCGATCGAATGGAGCATGAAATCGAATTTGCCGCCGAAGTGTTCCATGGTCCGATCGACGAGGTTTTCGAGGTCGGCAACGCTGGTCGCATCGGCTGGAATGACAATGGTTTTGCACTGTTGAGCCAACTCGCCAATCGTACCCATGCGGATCGAGACTTCGGTGTTGGTCAGGACAATTTCTGCCCCCTCTTCCACGGCGCGTTCCGCCACTTTCCATGCAATCGACTGCTCGTTCAGAGCGCCGAAAATAAGACCTTTTTTGCCTTTAAGAAGATTTGATGCCATATCGTTTATTATTTAGATTCAATGTGAAAAATTTGGACAAAAGTAACAAAAATATTTTACTTTCTGCCTTTCAATCCGAGAACTGCAATGAGCAAAGATAGAAAATAATTTGACATATCAGCACCTTACACCTATTTATTCACATATTTGTCGTACCTTTGCCCAGACTAATAGATAAATATGACCGAAACACAAGATTTCAGCGCCTTAGGACTGTCGGAGCAGATGCTCGCAGCCGTCAAGGCCAAAGGGTTCGAAACACCCACTGCCATTCAGGCACTTACAATTCCTTGCCTACTTCAAAAAAGTAATGATATCATCGCGCAATCGCAGACCGGAACGGGCAAAACCGCTGCTTACGGATTGCCGATTCTGCAATCGCTCACACCCGGTGCTGGAGGTGTGCAGTCGATTATCCTCGTCCCGACGCGCGAGTTGGCAATTCAGTCGTCCGAGGAGTTGATCACCTACAACCACGATCGCCACCTCTCGGTGACTGCCATTTATGGCGGTGCCTCGATGAGCGAGCAGCTGCGCCGTCTGTCGCGCGGTGTGGACATCGTTGTCGGCACACCCGGACGTGTGCTTGACCACATTCGGCGCGGTACGCTGCGTTTGGAAAAGGTCAAATTCTTGGTCCTCGATGAGGCGGATGAGATGCTCAACATGGGCTTCGTGGAGGATGTGGAGGAGATCATGAGCCACACCCCCGAGGAGCGTCGTGTGATGCTCTTCTCGGCTACGATGCCCGAACGCATCGTCCGTCTGTCACGCACCTATATGCGTAATACAGAGATCCTTCGCGTGGAGAACAAACAGCTCTCTGCCGACTTGACCGAGCAGATTTACTTCGAGGTTCGCGAGGGCGACAAATTCGACGCTCTGACCCGTATCATCGACGTTGAACCCGACTTTTACGGCATCGTCTTCATGCGCACGAAAGTGGCTGTGGACGAGGTGGTTGTGAAACTCACCGAGCGCGGATATACCGCCGAGGCACTCCATGGCGACGTGGGACAGGTGCAGCGCGAAAAGATCCTCCGCAAATTCAAAAATAAAGCTTCCAACATCTTGGTTGCCACCGATGTGGCAGCGCGAGGTATCGACATCGAGAACCTCTCGCACGTGATCAACTACTCCTTGCCGCAGGATTCCGACAGCTACGTACACCGCATTGGTCGTACGGGGCGCGCTGGAAACCAAGGTACGGCGATCACCTTCATCTCGCCCTCCGAATTCCGCAAATTCAGCCACCTGATGCAGGACATCAAGGCGGACGTGAAGAAGGAGACGCTCCCCTCGCCCCAAGATATTGTGGCGATGAAGCGCGCCAAGATCCGCGAGGACATCAAAGAGATCGTCAGCTCGGAGACCTACGGCGAATATGCCGAAATCACGCAGGAGCTGCTGAATGATTACGCTCCCGAAGTGGCGCTGAGCGCCCTGCTGCGTTTGGCGTTCCGTAGCGAACTCGACCAGACCAATTATCCTGAGATCCGCTCGTTCTCGGTCGATCGCAAAGGTACGGCACGTCTGTTCCTTGGTTTGGGTCGCCGCGAGGGTTATACGGCTCGCAAGATTGTCGACATGCTTAAATTCAAATGTGGCTTGCGCGACAAGCACATCGACGATATGAAGATCTTCGACGACTACACCTTCGTCAGCGTACCTTTCAGCGAGGCGGAAAATGTGGTTCGTAAGCTCAATGGTCGCGGTCAGCGCCCCATTGCCGAGATCGCACGTCCCGACGGCGAGGTCAAAGAACAGACCGAAGAGCGTGCGCCCCGCGCCCCGCGTTCGGACCGTTCCGATCGCCCTGCTCGCTCCTACGATCGTTCCGACCGCCCTGCGCGCTCCTACGACCGCTCGGATCGCCCAGCTCGTTCGTATGATCGTCCCGAGCGTCCTGCACGCCCCATTCGCTCGCGCGCCACGGTTGACGAGGCGTCGTTCGATGCGCCGAGCAGCAAACCTCGCAAGGCAGAGAGAGATGTTTCGATGCCTGACTTCAGCAAGACCCCCAACGAGGGCTTCGATTGGTCGGCTTTCGCGAAATACGACGAGAGCGACAAAGGTGGTGGCGGCGAAAGAGCGCCTCGCAAAGAGACTAAAAGCGTGCGCAAAACACCGAAACGAATCACCACAGGCTTCAAGAAACGCACGAAGTAGTTCGTGACATTTTAATCCACTCATAGCATATTTGGAAGTTTCCAAGTATGCTATTTTTTTATTTATGGGGGATGTGTTCAGAATAATTGCCCGTGGAGGTAAAATTTACGGTCAAATCTTTTGCGCACAACGATAAGACTTGTATCTTTGTCACCGCTTCGCCACAACGGAGCAGCAAGGAGAGATGCAGGAGCGGTTGAACTGGCCCGCCTGGAAAGCGAGTAAACCTCTAAAGGGTTTCAAGGGTTCGAATCCCTTTCTCTCCGCAAAACCCCCACCACACAGAAAATATTCTGCGCGGTGGGGGTTTTGTGAAGAGATTGTTGGGCGGGGATTATTGTTTTGCGAACTCGGTGCCTGCTTTGGCACATAGGTCAGTACGTTGATCCTCCGTGAGTTTGGGTGCATATATTTTGTAAATATAGGTACCCACCATATTGTCTTTGTTCATCAGAACTTGATCGATGATGAGGTTCTGAAATTGTAGTTCCATCTCCTCGGTGGTCATCGTCGAGAAGTCTTGATCGGTGA
>JAVXFC010000099.1:0-4086 GCA_036658095.1 Alistipes sp.
GTGGTCTACGATGCCGAGGCACACGCCTGCATCATCGACGGTCTGCGTCTGCACAAAGGCAAGCGCTTCGTCTTTGGTCACAACGACATGGCATCGCTGCGTCTGCAACTGCAACACGCCACAGAACTTGCTGAGGAGCAGGGAGGTGGTGTACTGGTAATCACCGAGGGTGTCTTCGGCATGAAGGGCGATCTGGGCAAGATCGACGAGATCGTGGCACTCAAGAAAGATTTCCAATTCCGCCTGTTGGTGGACGACGCACACGGTTTCGGAACCATGGGTCCCGATGGTCGCGGCACAGCTGCCCACTTCAACTCGGTCGAGGGGGTCGATGTCCTTTTCAACACCTTCGCCAAATCCATGGCGGGCATCGGCGCATTCGTCTGCGGACCTCGCTGGCTGATCAACCTGCTGCGTTACAATATGCGTTCGCAGCTCTACGCCAAGTCGCTCCCGATGCCTATGGTGATCGGTGCGCTGAAACGTCTGGATCTGATCCGCACACATCCCGAATTCCAAGAAAAATTGTGGGAGATCACGCGTGCCTTGCAAAAAGGGCTGCGCGAGAATGGCTTCCAATTAGGTACTACACAGTCTCCTGTGACCCCCGTCTACATGAAGGGCGGCATTCCTGAGGCAACCAATCTGATTGTCGACCTGCGCGAAAATCACGCTTTATTCTGCTCTATCGTGGTCTATCCCGTCATTCCGAAGGGTGAAATCATCCTGCGCGTGATCCCGACAGCAGCACACACGCTGGAGGATGTAGCTTGCACGATCGAGGCATTCAAATCGGTGCGCGACAAGCTCGAAAGCGGCGTATATGCCAAGATGCCCATGCCGCAACGTGCCGACGAAGGCTTCAAGATTCGCTAAGAAACTGTTTCTAAGAAATTTCGCAAAAACGCAAATGCGGAGTGCTAATTCAGCACTCCGCATTTTTTGTGGCTTGAGGGGATCGGATTCCAACAAAAAGAGCGAACCCCAACGGGATTCGCTCTTCATATAGATGTATTTGCAGATTATTCGGCAGCTACAACGCTTAGTTTCAAAGTTGCTTTCACTGCGCGGTGCAATTTGATAACAGCCTCGTATTCACCAACAGTTTTGATCGAGTCTACGGCAATCAGCTTACGATCAACCTCAACACCTTTGGCTGCAAGAGCCTCAGCGACGTCGGTCGAAGTAATGGTACCAAAGAGTTTACCCTCTTCTGCTTTGACCGTTAATACGATCGGCAGGTTCTCGATTTTCGCAGCCAGTGCTTGCGCATCGGCAAGGACTTTCGCGTCTTTATGCGCACGTTGCTTCAGATTCTCAGCCAACACCTTTTTGGCAGCTGCGGTAGCTGACTTGGCGAAACCCTGAGGAATCAAGTAGTTGTTTGCATAGCCGGGTTTCACGTTCACGATGTCGTTCGTGTAGCCCAGTTTTTCCATATCTTGTAAAAGAATGACTTCCATTGTTCTCTCCTCCTCTTAATTATTTCATACAATCGGTTACGAACGGCAGAATAGCAAGGTGACGGGCGCGTTTCACAGCCTGAGCCACTTTCTTCTGGAATTTCTGCGAAGTACCAGTCAAGCGACGGGGAAGAATCTTACCCTGCTCGTTGAGGAACTTCTTAAGGAATTCGCCGTCCTTATAATCTACGTACTTGATGCCCAACTTTTTGAAGCGGCAGTACTTTTTCTTCTTCACGTCTACCGAGACGGGATTGAGGTATCTGATCTCAGATTGAGATGCGTTGTTTTCCTGTGCCATGATTTACTCCTCCGATTTGTTAGAAAGTTTCGCACGACGACGTACCGAGTATTCTGCGGCAAAGGTGTCCTGCTTAAAAGTTAAGAAGCGGATGACGCGCTCATCACGACGGTATTGTGTTTCGAGCGTGTCGATCAGTGTTCCCTCACCCGAGAACTCCACAAGGAAGTAAAAACCGGTGGTCTTCTTCTGAATCGGATACGCGAGTTTCTTCAAACCCCACGCCTCTTTGTTCACAATCTGACCGCCGTTCTCGGTGATAACACCTTGGAATTTGTCAAGAACCTCCTGTACCTGTACATCCGACAGCACGGGAGTGACAATGAAAACGGTTTCGTAATTGTTCATAATACTTTTAATTAGTTATTTAATCCCCAAACGGGACGGCAAAGATAGAGATATTTTTACAAATCACAATCGTAAACGGTTAATAATTTGCTTTTTTCTACTTTTCCACCTCTTTTTCGGGAAATCCTTGCGCTCGCAGCCGCACATCCGAACCATCGGGCGTCACCAAACAAGCCCCCGTTGTCTGGGCAGTGATGTGACCAATCACGTCGATGCCTCCCATGCGCATCACCTGCTCCTGCATCGCCAGCGGCACGGTGAAGAGTAGTTCGTAGTCCTGACCGCCATTGAGCGCCGCCACCACCGGATCGGCATGCAGCTCCTCGGCCAGCGCCGAGGTCTGCTTGGCGATCGGAATGCGATCGAGATAGATGCGTGCGCCACATTTCGAGGCGCGACACAGCTGCATCAAATCGCTTGACAGACCGTCCGAGAGGTCGATCATCGACGTGGGAAGGATCTTCTCCTCGGCGAGCGAGGCGATGATATCCACACGCGGGCGCGGTTTGAGGTACTTTTCCAAGAGGTATTCGTAGCCCGCAAATTGGGGTTCGGGGGTTCCAACCTCCGCCAGCACGCGCTTCTCGCGCTCCAGCAGGCGCAGCCCCATGTACGCCGCCCCCAAGTTGCCCGTAATGCAGATCAGATCGTTGAGTTGCGCACCCGAACGGCGCACCACTTGATCCGCCCGTGCGTGACCGATCGCCGTGATGCCGACCACCAGCCCCGTCATGGAGGAGTTCGTGTCGCCCCCCACCAGATCGACCCCCGCCTCCTTGCAGGCAAAAGCGATCCCCTCATAAAGATCGTCGAGTGCTTCGACGGGGAGCTTCGACGAGATGCCCAACGAGACGATGATCTGCTCGGGAGTGCCATTCATCGCCAGAATATCGCTCACACCAACCGTCACAGCCTTGTAACCCAAGTGCTTGAGTGGGAAATAGGTCAGGTCGAAATCAACTCCTTCGAAAAGGGTGTCGGCCGAGCAGAGCATCACCTCGCCCACCGCAGGCGCTATCACGGCAGCATCGTCGCCCACCGCTGTACGCGTCGAAGCGTTCTTCGTCTCAAACGATTTTGTCAGTCGCTCTATCAAACCAAATTCGCCCAACTCGGCAATTTCGGTACGTTGTTTTTTCTCCATGTTTCGAATTTTGCACAAATTTAGCCGAAATACCTTGTTTCCACAAAAAAAAATGTAATTTTGTCTAACCAATCTTAAAATTGTTTCACGACATGATCAACATCGTTTTATTCGGCGCGCCCGGTTGCGGCAAAGGCACACAGGCGCAGCGCCTGAAAGAACACTACGGAATTCTCCACGTATCGACGGGCGACGTGATCCGCGGCGAGATTGCACGCGGCACGGAGTTAGGGCGCAGCATGGAGTCATATATCAAACAGGGCAAGCTGGCTCCCGACCAGATCGTCATCGACATGATTGCCAACTACATAGCCGACCACAAAGAGGCTCGCGGCTGCATCTTCGACGGTTTTCCGCGCACCACCAAACAGGCGGAGGAGTTCGAGAAAATCATGGACAAGCACGGTCTGAAAGTCGACGTAATGGTCGATATTCACGTTCCCGAGGAGGAGTTGGTGAAGCGCATTTTGCTTCGCGGCAAGGATTCTGGACGTGCCGACGATGCCTCGGAGGAGGTGATCCGCGATCGCATCGAGGTCTACCGCAGCCAGACCGCTGTGGTGGCTGACTTCTATGCCAAGCAGCAAAAATACGTCGATGTCAATGGATTAGGTAGCATGGACGAGGTTTTCGACCGCATCCGCAAGGTGGTGGACACCAAAATATAGGTGGAGAGAAACGTATCTTCCGCGGGGTGGTTTTGAATGGTTCTGCTTTGTTCCGCCCCGCCCTCTTTTTTGTTGCTTTCTCTCGAAAGAAATTCTTTTCTTTTGTACCTTTTGTATCGGCAAAAGGTACCCAAAAACCGACCGAAGGGCGAAAAAGCCGAA
>JAVXFC010000100.1:0-3980 GCA_036658095.1 Alistipes sp.
AAATTATTCCATTGAGATTTTTGTTACGTAATGAAAACCTTTCAAAATTTTGTTTAAGAAGCTGTTTGAATTTGTTACCGAAGTTATTTTAGAGCTATTTTTGTTTCTGTTTTTGTCCTGAAAATCCGATTTTAGCGAGCTAAATGAGGATTTACAGGGCGGAAACTGGGGCAAAAAGAGCCGAAAAGAACGAGATTAATAAATTCAAAACAGCTTCTTATTGTTTAGAAACTCTTTAGAGTGCAAAAGAAAGCATTTTTTCGCAATTTACAACCCAAAAGCGACATCTTTTCTCTTTTCTACTGGTCTCTGGCGAACAACGGCAAGGCAAGGCAGTGCGCGTTGTCTGCGCAAATGCGGCTTGGGGTGCGAAACACCCTGCGGGCGACCTGCTCAAAAAAAGAAGATCGCCGCGGTTATCGAGAAATTAGGGGCGAAAGCGGGCGAGCCAGCGCCGATCGAGTAGCCGATAGATGAACAACATAGCGCCACTTGTGAGCAGCCCAACGCCCGTACCTAACACCAAGTCAATCGGGAAATGTTTGGCGAGGTAGATGCGTGAGTAGCAGATCAATAACGCACATCCGATCATCAGCCATGTGAACCACCGACGACGGATCACCGACGACGAAAGCAGGGTCAGTGCCACGATGATCGCCGCGTGGGACGAGACGGTGCCATAGCGTCCTGCGACTGCTTCGGGTGGGAAATGCACCAGCCCTTCCAATTCGGGGGTGAACATCGGACGCAGACGGGGTGGAAAATCCGTCCACAGGTGTTTCAACAGCCCGACGTGTTTGAAGACCCCTGCCACGAGATCGGCAAGCGCCAGCGCCGCACCCAAACATACGACAAAAAGGATCACATTGCGCCACCCTGCACGACGGTAGACCAGCCACAAGATCAGCGCATAGAGGGGGATCCACATCGCCATGCCCGAAATGGTGAGCATCACGCGGTCGAGCATCACGCCCCCATCGAAATTGAGGGCAAGGAAGAGTCCATGGTCACAATCGTAGTTCATCACACGTTAGAATTGAAAGTAAATAAAAGGTTGAATATCCGTCGATTTCACCTGCATCACACACCAGATCATCGTAGCGACCAGCAACACCTGCACCACCATGGGCGACAAGGCGACGAGGCGTTGCGCCATGCGGTCGGTCGAGGCGGGAAGCAGATGCAGTACGTAGCCCACAGCGATCAGTGCAAAGACCCCTAAATAGCCCACAACCACCTGCGGAATGACGGCGAGGTTGAAGTTATAGAAAATCTGGTGCAGCATGAGGGTCACGGTTTGCATCGACTCGGCACGAAACATCAGCCAACCAAGGCATACGAGGTTGAAGGTGAAGATGATACCCACCACACGCCAGCCCCACTTCATCTGCGAACCCGCAATTTTGGCACTGGGGAAGAGCGTCAGCCACAATTTGTGCAACGCCAGCGCCACGCCGTGCATAGCCCCCCAAAGCAGGAAGCGGATAGCTGCACCGTGCCACAGACCACCCAAGAGCATGGTGATGAAGAGGTTGATGTAGGTACGGACGCGTCCTTTGCGGTTGCCCCCCAACGAGATGTAGAGGTAGTCGCGCAGCCATGTGGAGAGTGAGATGTGCCAGCGACGCCAAAATTCGGTAATCGTGGCAGATTTATAGGGGGCGTCGAAGTTTTTCGGGAAGCGGAAACCAAGAAGCAAGGCGATGCCGATCGCCATGTCGGAGTAACCTGAGAAGTCGCAATAGATTTGCAAAGCGTAGCCGTAGATGCCAGCCAGACATTCGAAGCCTGAATAGAGCAGCGGTTCGTCGAAGATGCGATCGACAAAATTGAGCGAGATGTAGTCTGAGATGACCGCTTTTTTGAAAAGTCCCGTGAGGATCAGAAAGATTCCCGTGCCGAACATTTCGCGCGAGACCAGCAGTGGTTTGCGGATCTGCGGGATGAAGTCGCACGCCCGCACGATCGGTCCAGCAACCAGCTGCGGAAAGAACGAAAGGTAGAAGACATAGTCGGTCCAGCGGTCGAGTGGGCGCAGCTCACGGCGGTAGATATCAATGGTATAGCTCAACGACTGGAAGACGAAAAACGAGATGCCGACGGGCAGGAATATATTCTGAAACTGCATGAATCCCTGTCCGAAAAGTTGGTTCGAGAGGTCGATCAGGAAATTGGTGTATTTGAAGTAGCCCAGCATACCGATATTCACGGCGATGCTCAGCCCCACCCATGCCCGTCGCACCCACACACGCTGCGCTCGATCCAAAACTTTGGCGATCCAATAGTCGCTCGTACCAGCAAAAAGCAGCAGCAGAAAGTAGATGCCGCTCGATTTGTAGTAGAAGTAGAACGAGAAGAGCAGCACATAGAAGATGCGTGCCGAGGTGCGGTGACGCAGAAGGGTGTAGATGAGCAAAAAACCAGCAAAGAGGAAGAGAAACAATCCACTATTGAAAATCAGCGGTTGCGTCTCGTCGTAGCTCAGTAAGCCCAACACCTTGTCCAGTATCTCGTTGAAATTCATGATTTAGCTCCTCTACTTTAGGATTGCGGGGATAAAAAGATCGCTGCGAATTTGCTGCTGCACGCTATCCGCAATGCCGCGAATCATCTCTTCAGGACGCTCCTTGTTGGAGCGCGTCTTGGGGAGATTGATCACCGCCTCGTTCAGGGCGTCAGAGAGCGCATAGGCGACGCGTCGCCCACCTGCATAATTGATGTGGGTGTAATCCTTGCCCGCCCAGCCGTTTGCCACAAAGTGCGCCATGCCACCCATGGCACGCATGGCAGCCGCGGTGTCCCAGAATGCCGCGCCGTTTCGCTCGGCGGCTTTACGCTGACACTGAATCATATACGGCACGGCATCCATGGGGGCAAAGCCGTCAGCCGTACGCACCGAACGATCACTCACACCCAGCACCAAAACTGCCGCCGAGGGAAAACACTCGCGCACGTAGGCGATCATCTTTTCGATCTGCGCACCATAGTTGGCGTAGTTGTGGATGCCCTGTTGCATGATGTTGAGTCCATATTGCAGCACCACAAGGTCGTAGTGGAGCATCGCATTTGCCTGTGCATTGATCGTGGGATTGGTGCGGAACATCGCCTGCCCGTTGTTGCTGCGGATCGAGTAGTTGTCCACCCCGACCCGACCGCCTTCGAGCAGTGCGCCGTAGCCCACCACCCCTGCCGACCCCTCCACCACGCGGAAGACCAGAGAGTGGATCGCGCCACCCGAGATCTCGACCTGCCGCAAAGCGGGGTCGCCCTCGATAGCAAACGAACGGCGCAAGGTGTCGTTAACCGTCACCTCAGCACGGCTCTTGCCACGGCTGACGAAGAGTATGCGCGCGCCACCACAGGGATCGAGGTGTTTGCGCGAAGTGGCACACTCCCAACGGGTTTGCGCCCCCGGCTCGGCTCGGCACACCCAACCCGAAATATAAAATTCATCGCGCAACGCCTGCGGCGTGGTGCGGTATTGCATAATATTATAGGCGGTCCACCCCTTCGACTGGGTCTTCACCGTGCGGCGGAAACCCGTCAACGGCGATGCCATGGGGGCAAATCCCGCACCAGAGCCGTCGTAGACCTCCTGCAACCGCTCACGCAGATCGGAGGTCAGTATATCGCCCTCGATGAACGAGTCGCCCAGCACGGCAATGCGCACCGCCTCACCGTCGTAGAGCTTGGCATAAAGCGCCTGCATCAATCCGTTGCTGGTGGTGTCGAAATCCTCAATGGGGGTGATCCCCTCACGCGGCACATCGGCAAAACGCACGCTATCGGGAGGCACCTCCGCAGCCACGCCCTCCGAACCTATTTGCCACGCAAAGGTGGTCTGCACCGCAGGGGGCAGCGAGTCGGCAACGATCTGCTCGGCAACCTCTGCCATATCGACGTGGAACTCCTCCTCGTCGAGTGCCACCTGCGACGAGGGTAGTGCCGAGGCGTCGTCGAAATGGATCAGATCGGAGAAG
>JAVXFC010000101.1:0-3956 GCA_036658095.1 Alistipes sp.
ATTGTCGTTGGTTTCGATCTACGTACTTTGCGTCGCAGCGAGATCCCCTATTTACGTCGAAGCATCGGCATCGTTTTTCAAGTTTATCAGGTGCTGACCGATCGCAATGTCTTCATGAATCTCTACTATGTGATGCAGGCGACGGGCTGGAAGGACGAGGGCGAAATTCGCCACCGCATCGACGAGGTGCTGAAGGTGGTCGATCTGCAAAACAAAACGTACAAAATGCCCTACGAACTTTCGGGTGGCGAGCAACAACGTATGGTCATCGCGCGCGCACTACTCAATCGCCCCAAGCTGCTGCTTGCCGATGAGCCGACGGGCAACCTCGATCCGGTGACGGCAGACGGTATCATGCTGTTATTCCAAGAGATAGCCAGCCGTGGTTGTGCGGTGGTGATGTCGACTCACAACACCACCCTGATCGAGCAATATCCCTCAAGGACGATCCTATTTTCGAAGGGGAAAATCAGAGAAATCAACGTATCCGAAAAATTAGCTAATTTATAAATAAATCTATCGTTTGGGGCTTTGTCTCCTCGAAAAAAAACCCTATATTTGTACGATATTAAATCCAAGCAATGAGTACAGAATCAGAAAACGTAAAAAAACAGGAAGCGGAATACTCCGCCTCGAACATCCAAGTATTGGAGGGTCTGGAGGCAGTACGCAAACGTCCTGCCATGTATATTGGCGACATCGGCGAACGAGGTCTCCACCATTTGGTCTATGAGGTCATTGACAACTCTATTGACGAGGCACTTGCGGGCTATTGCACGCATATCGACGTGACAATCAACGAGGACAACTCGATCACCGTGCGCGATGATGGTCGAGGAATCCCGACTGGTATGCACGAGAAAGAGGGCAAATCGGCACTCGAAGTGGTGTTGACGGTGCTTCACGCGGGTGGCAAGTTCGACAAAGGTAGCTACAAAGTCTCTGGCGGTCTGCACGGTGTGGGTGTATCGTGCGTCAATGCACTCTCCCAACTGCTTGTCGCTGAGATCCACCGCGAAGGCAAAATTTTCCACCAGACATACAGCAAAGGCGCCCCGACTTCGTCCGTCGAGGTGATCGGCACGTGCGAGGATCACGGTACGATCGTCACCTTCCTGCCCGACAAAGGGATCTTCGTCCACACGACGGAGTATAAATACGAAATTCTGGCAGGTCGTCTGCGCGAGTTGGCATTCCTGAACAAGGGCATTCACCTCAGCCTGACCGACAAACGTGAGACCGACGAGCAGGGAAACTTCCTCGTTGAGCAATTCTTCTCGCAGGAGGGACTCAAGGAGTTTGTGCGCTACCTCGATGCCACGCGTGGCACACCGATCACCGAGTCGATCATCTATCTCGACACCGAGAAAAATGGGGTTCCTGTGGAGGTTGCCATGCAGTATAACGACTCCTTCTCGGAGAACGTCCACTCCTATGTTAATAACATCAACACGATCGAGGGCGGCACGCACCTCACAGGTTTCCGCCGTGCGCTGACCCGTACCCTCAAAAAATACGCCGACGATTCGGCAATGCTTGCCAAACTGAAGTTCGATATCAACGGCGATGACTTCCGCGAGGGACTCACAGCGGTGGTCTCGGTCAAGGTCGCTGAACCTCAATTCGAGGGTCAGACCAAAACCAAATTGGGTAACGACGAGGTGGCGGCAGCGGTCGATCAGGCTCTTTCGGCAGCTTTGGCAGACTATCTGGAGGAGAATCCGAAGGATGCTCGCGCCATTGTGCAGAAGGTAATTCTGGCTGCTACGGCACGCCACGCGGCACGTCATGCACGTGAATTGGTGCAACGCAAAACAGTGCTTTCGGGCGCAGGACTGCCCGGTAAGCTGGCTGACTGCTCAAGCCGCGACCGTTCGATTGCCGAGATTTTCTTTGTCGAGGGTGACTCGGCAGGTGGTACGGCTAAGTCGGGTCGCGATCGTAACTTCCAAGCTATCATGCCTTTGCGTGGTAAGATACTGAACATCGAAAAGGCGCAGGAACATCGTATGTGGGAGAACGAAGAGATCAAGAATATGTTTACGGCTTTGGGCGTGACGATCGGCACGGAGGAGGACAGCAAGGCGCTGAATCTCGAAAAACTTCGCTACGACAAGATCATTATCATGACCGATGCCGATGTCGACGGTAGCCATATCGCTACCCTGATGCTGACCTTCTTCTTCCGTAAGATGAAAGAACTACTCGAAAACGGACACATCTATCTCGCTACCCCGCCCCTCTACTTCCTCAAAAAAGGCAAGCTGGAGCGTTACTGCTGGACCGAGGATGAACGCGATGCTATCACAGGCGAGTGGGGTGCAAAAGGCACACACATACAACGTTACAAAGGTTTGGGTGAGATGAATGCCCACCAGTTGTGGGAGACCACCATGAACCCCGATACCCGTATTTTGAAACAGGTGACCATCGACAATGCTGCCGAGGCAGATCGTACCTTCTCGATGCTCATGGGCGACGATGTGCCGCCACGTCGCGAGTTTATCGAGAAAAATGCGCACTACGCAAAAATTGATGCCTAATCTATAAAAAGGATTGTCTCCATTGCGGGGGCAATCCTTTTGTTTTAATAGACAAATTTAACACGTTGATAGATATGGATGTAACGGTAATCGGAGTTGCCGGAGGTACAGGCTCTGGGAAGTCCACACTCGTAAAACGCCTGCAAGATGCCTTTCAGGGGGATGATGTGGTGACTCTGTGTCACGATTTCTATTACAAAGCACACCCCGAACTGACGCACGAGGAGCGCACAAAGCTCAACTACGATCATCCGCAGGCTTTCGACACCGAAATGCTTGTGGAGCATATCAAAGCGTTGAAAAACAACGTTCCAATCGAACATCCCGTCTACTCATTTGTCGATCACAACCGCACGGCGGACTCGGTGAGCGTGAAACCTTCACGCGTGATCATTGTGGACGGAATACTGATCTTCGAGAATAAGGAACTACGTGATCAGATGGATATTAAGGTCTACGTAGATACCGATGCCGATCTGCGCTTGGCGCGACGCATCATGCGCGACGTGTGCGAACGTGGACGTACGATGCAATCGGTGATTACGCAGTACACCTCCACGGTGAAGCCGATGCACGAAGAATTTGTCGAGCCGTCGAAGAAATATGCCGACGTGATTATCCCTGAAGGGGGCTTCAACTCGGTCGCCGTGGCGATGCTCATTCAAAACATCCGCTCACTGATCGAGCAGCGTTAATTCACCGCCCCAGCCTTCGCCCCTCGCCGAAAATATTCTTTGATTTGTTCTGCTCTGCACATTTTTGCGCATCGCGAAAATGTGCTTTGTTCTGCACTGCTCTGTCCCGCGCATCGCGAAAATATCCTTTGTTTTGCCCTGTTCTGCTCCGTACATCGCGAAAATATTCTTTGTTCTGTTCTGCACTGCCCTGCTCCGCGCATCGCGAAAAGGACGGGGTTTGCAGGAAAGTTGGATTTTCTGTTGAAAAACGGGGACGGTTTGCTTGCAAACCCGCGTAGTCGCCCGTTTTAGGAAAATCAAATCTTTCCTGACCGTCCTTTCCGCCCTGCGCTCTTCTTTGTTGCTTTCTCGAAAGAAAGCAAAGAAAGAAAAAAGGGATCAATGTAAAAAGTCGGTGGGGGGATTTTGAGAAATAAGAGTATCTTTGTAGACGTTATGAATAATAAAGATATTGATTTAGCGTGTTTGGTTTTGCCTCGGGAGGTGTTCGAGCACTTTGAGCTTGTTGATATAGTCGACAATAATCATCAGTTAGATTTGATTTTGGACGAGAAATCCGCTCCTCCTTCTCCCCGCGGTTATAGTTCCAAAGGCTTTACAGAACGCATTGTGATACAGGATTTTCCGCTTAGAGGCAAGCCCGTGTTCTTACATATTCGCAGGCGTAAGTGGCAAAACAACAAAACATTAGAGGTGTCAACCAATAAGTACGACC
>JAVXFC010000102.1:0-3942 GCA_036658095.1 Alistipes sp.
CGGCATCGGTGGCGATGATCACCTTGTCGTAACGCAGGTTATCCATATCGTCCTCGATGTTGAGTGCGGCTTGCAGCAGGTTGAACTCCTCGTTTTCGTAGACCACTTTTTTGGTCAACCCGAAGCAGTTGAGCGGCTTACCGCGCAGCGAGAAGACCGCCTGAATGTGGGGGTTGCGGCTCTTGGTGATCGATCCCGACGCCGAGTTACCCTCGGTGATGAAGATCATCGACTTCTCCGCCAGTTCGTTGCGATCCGTGCGATGTATCTTGCAGTCACGCAGCTTTTTATTGTTGAGCGACACCTTTTTCGCGGTCTCGCGTGCTTTCTTTTGAATGCCCGAAATTGCCTTGCGTTCCTTTTCGTTATCAATGATCTTCTTCTGAAGTATCTGTGCCGTTTCGGGGTTTTTATGGAGGTAGTTATCGAGCTGCTGTGCCAAGAAATCGACCACAAAGTTGCGCAGCGGCACCCCCGGTTCCAGCTCTTTCGAGCCAAGTTTGATCTTGGTTTGCGACTCAAAGACGGGATCGACCACCTTGATCGAAATGGCGGCAATAATCGACGTGCGCACGTCCGACGGATCGTAATCTTTGTGATAGAACTCCTTGACGGTCTTCACAATAGCCTCGCGGAATGCCGCTTGGTGTGTACCGCCCTGCGAGGTGTACTGCCCGTTGACAAACGAGAAATAGCTCTCACCGTAACCCGTGCCGTGGGCAATCGCCACCTCAATATCGTCACCCGACAGATGAATCGGCTGGTAGAGCGGCTCCTCGGTCATGTTCTCGTTCAGCAGGTCGAGCAGTCCATTTTTCGAGACGTAGCTCTGCCCATTGAGGTTGAAGGTCAGCCCCAGATTCAGGTAGGTGTAGTTGCGCATCATCAGCTCCACATACTCCATATTGTAGGCATATTGACCGAAGATCTCCTCGTCGACACGGAAGGTGATCGAGGTGCCGTTTTTTTCACGCACGCCACTCTCCCACTTATCACTCTGCTCCACGCCGCGCACAAAAAAGACAGTGCGAGCCTCGCCGTCGCGCACCGAGCGCGCCGTAAATTCGCTCGAAAGCATATTCACCGCCTTGACACCCACACCATTCAAACCCACGGTTTTCTTGAATGCCGAGCCGCCATACTTGCCACCCGTGTTCATCTCGCTCACCGCCGCCGAGAGCGACTTGAGCGGAATGCCACGACCAAAATCGCGCACTTCGACCAAATTGTCCTGCACGGTGACGTTGATCTGACGTCCTGCGCCCATGATGAACTCATCGACCGAGTTGTCGACGACCTCTTTGATTAGCACGTAGATACCGTCATCAGCCTGCGTGCCGTCGCCCAACTTACCGATGTACATACCCGGACGCAAACGAATGTGATCGCGCGGCGAGAGTGTAACGATTGCATCATCGTCATAGTTGGTTTGAACCATATTATTGAGTAAATCTGCCATAATTATTTTTTAACTTCGCATCGAACTTCCGCCAGTGCCTCGCTCATTTGTTCGCGCACCTGATCCATCAACACTTTGGGTTCGGTGTGTGCAATTTGCTCCGCCGATATGGGTGCCAACACCCTCACTGTAACTGTATTATGCCAATTAAAAAGTCTATTTTTCTGCACCATGGTTCGCGTGCCATCCATCACCACGGGCAAAATATCGACCCCCGCTTCGCGCGCCAAGGTGAAAGCCCCTGTTTTGAAACGGTGAATCGCGCCGTCCTTGGAGCGAGTCCCTTCGGGGAAAATCGCCACCGAAGCCCCGCGACCGAGCCACAACTTTCCGTCGCGCAGCAACTGCTCCAACGCCTCAGCTCCGTGTCCACGGTCGATGCAAATGTCGCCATGCACCGAGAGAAACTGCCCAAAAAAGGGCAATCTGAAGACCTCGCGCTTAGAGACCCAACGGAAGTTGAGCGGCAAGAAATAGAGCGACGGGATGTCGGTCATGGCGCTATGATTGATGACAATCACGTAGTTTTTACGACGATCTATGTGGTTCATACCGATCACTTTGTGACGCCATGTGAGCGGCACAAAGAAAAAGATACGCACCATGCAGCGCGAAATTTCGTGAACCACGCGACGCGATTTTTGGAAGGGATAGGTCACCCCCAATGCCACCACCGACACCACAAGGAATGCGGTGCAGATCACAACTAAAAAGAGATAAAAAAGCAGACTTAGCATAATGACAGCAGACAATAATTCAATTTGCAAATCTACGATTTTTTATCGGATTTGCACCCTCAATCCGCGCGAGTTTTCAACAAAATTTCATTCTCGACGTCACAAAAAGACCCTGCTATGTGAAAATGATCAGCGGGTGCGACGAATACCCAACAGCGCGGGCAAGCGAACAAGCAATGGACGTCCCGCAATGATCAGCGTCACCGCAACCAGAATCAGCGCCACCCCCATAGCAATACGCGAGGTGAAGGGTTCGCCGAAGACCATGACCCCAAAAAATAGCGCCGTGACGGGTTCCAAAGCACCCAAAATGGCGGTCGGCGTCGAGCCTATATGTCGAATGGCAATCGCCATAGTCACCAACGAAATAACCGTAGGCAAAAGCCCAAGTGCCAAGGCATTGACCCACAAAGAGGGCGTCGGCATTGCCTGCAAATCGGCACCCATGCGCAGTCGCACAAAGAAGACCGACAGTCCAAAAAGCAGGGCGTAGAAGGTCAGTTTTTCGGTCGGCATCGCGTGCAGTGCCGAGCGGTTGACGCCCACTATGTAAATTGCGTAGCAAAGAGCCGAGACAAAGACCATTGCCACACCCGTAACATTCAGCGTAGCACCATTTTCACCCTTATACAACAGCGCGATACCACCCAGCGCAAGCAGGATAGCCAGTAGCGTAATGAGCGAAATACGCTCCTTGAAAAAGAGCGCCATGATCACCGCCACCAACACAGGGTAGACGAACAACAACGTCGAGGCGATACCTGCGTCCATGAGGTGAAAACTCTCGAAAAGGGTGAGCGACGACATGGAGAAAATCAGTCCCATAGCCACCAGCGGCACCACCTCGCTACGTCGCAGCGCAAACGACTGCCGCTGCCCCAGCATCAACACCGCCAGCATCGCCACCGCCAACACATAGCGGTAGAAAAGCACCGAATCGACCTCCATGCCCGCCGCGTACATCGGCAGCGTGAAGAGCGGACTTAGTCCGTAACTTGCCGCCGCAATCGCGCCGCAGAGGTATCCTTTGATCTTTCCGTTTTCCATTTTTTATCGTTCGAGCCGCAAAAGTACAAAATTTTCAACAGAAAATCCAACTTTCCTGCAAACCCCGTCCTTTTCGCGATGCACGGAGCTGAACAGAGCATCCGCCATGGCTATGCCCTAAAAAAGGTTGCACAGCGCGGGGCGTGTACAACCTTTAGAAGGAATAAAGCATATTTAGCGAGAGCTGAGATGTCAAAATACCCCTCCGAACAGCAGCACTTTATTTGCCGTCGGGTGGCACGCGAGTGACCTTCTCGTTGTTTTGACCTGCTCCTAAATCCTCGTTGTCAAATTGAGTTTGTGTCATATAAAGTTTCAACTCGGAATAATTGGGGTCTACGGCGCCTTCTGCCAATTGTCGTCCGCACCACAAAATGGTCAGTGAAGTTAGCGGTTGAATATCCAAGCTCGTCAATTGATTCCAATGGCAGTAGAGGAGGGATAGCTTCGTGTTTTTGCTAACATTCAAGCTTGTCAACTGATTTGCAGCGCAGCCGAAGAGGGTTAGGGCCGTGTTTTGGCTGACATCCAAGCTCGTCAATTTATTAAAACCACAGTCAAGGTAGGTTAGCGCCGTGTTTTGGCTGAGATCCAAGCTCGTCAACTGATTTGCATAGCAGAGGAGTTCTATTAGTGCCGTGTTGTTGCTGAGATCCAAGCTCGTCAACCGATTGTTTCCGCACCAGAGTATGGTTAGCA
>JAVXFC010000103.1:0-3834 GCA_036658095.1 Alistipes sp.
TTGGTCGAGTTAGTTGCCAAGCAGGTTGCTGCATTGAGCAAGGATATCAACTCCGAGGATTCGATCGACAAGGAGGTTCTGCACCGCATCAGTGCCTTGCAGGAGAATACGATGTCGCTGCGTGAGAACATTTTCGACCGTCAGCGGGTGCTTTCGGGCATCCTGCGTTCGGAGCGCTTCCCGAGTGATATTTTCCCCCGTTTGCAGCTGATGATCAAGGACGTCAACTCGCTCATCAACCACGCCGACTTCAGCTTCCAGCGTTTGGACTACATCCAAGATGCGGCACTGGGTCTGATCAACATCGAGCAGAACGAGATTGTGAAGATCTTCTCGGTGGCGGCGGTGATCTTCATGCCTGCCACCCTGATTGCCAGTGTCTATGGCATGAACTTTCGCTCGATGCCCGAGCTGGAGTGGCAGCTGACCCTCTCCAATGGCTGGACGCTCCCCGTGGGCTACATCTTTGCCATTGGACTCATGCTGCTCTTTTCGGGTCTCACGATCTGGTTTTTCCGTTACAAAAAGTGGCTCTAACATTTTGTTAATCTGATGAATGGCTGGCTTGTCGACCTTTCACTGTGGCAGTTTCCTGCCTCGCTGATCCTCGGTGTAGCTTTTGCGTTGAGTGTCTGGGCGTTGCATCACCACTATCCCCAATCGCTCCTCTGCCGCACATTGGGCGGTGTTCCTGCGGCTCTTGTGTTGGGGTTGCTCGCGGCGGTGTCACTTGCCGTTGAGGGTACGTGGGGCATCCCGCTCCACCGCACCTATCCTTTTGTTGGGTTGATCTTGCTCCTTTTGACCAACCTTGCGCTGGTCACGTTGCGTCGTTTGCCCCAGCGACGTGCTTGGTTTCTACTCAACCATGCGGGGCTGCTGCTGGTGCTTTGGGGGGCGCTGTTTGGCGCACCCGATGTGGTCGAAGCGCGTATGGTGGTGCGTCGCGGCGAGGCTTTGCGTGTGGCGCAAACAGCACAAGGTGAGTTTGTTCCGTTGCCTTTTGAGGTGCGCCTCGATCGTTTCACGGTCGAACTCTTCGACGACGGTACGCCGCGTCAATTCCGCTCCGATCTGCGTCTCGACGGCACCCCCTGTTGCGTGGAGGTCAACACTCCGTTGCACCACCGCGGCTATACGATCTACCAAGAGAGCTACGATCGCGCTCACCACGCCTACACGGTGTTGCTGCTCACGCGCGACCCGTGGCTGTGGGTGGTGTGGCTCGGTATTGGGCTGCTTGCGGCAGGCTCTGTCCTCTTTATTTTTCGCCGATCATGATCACATGGAGTGAATTTCCCGCCTTCGGCATCGCGTCGATGGTGTTGTGGTTCGCGGGTGCGACGGTTGCCTTGCGGCGCGAGCGGTTGGGTGGTTGGCTCTTTTTTGGGGGTACGTTGCTTTTCGCCCTCTTCATCGCCCTTTTTTGGATCGCTTTGCAACGTCCCCCGATGCGCACCATGGGCGAAACACGTTTGTGGTACACCTTCTGCATCACGGTTATAGCCCTTGTGCTGCATTTGCGCTGGCACTACCGTTTTCTGCTTCCCTTTGCCGCGGTGTTGGGTGCGGTCTTCACGCTGCTCAACATCCTGCGACCCGAAATTCACTCCGTCACCCTCATGCCTGCGCTCCAAAGCGCATGGTTCATCCCCCACGTAGCGGTCTACATGGTCGCCTATGCCCTCATGGCGGCGGGGTTGCTGTTTGCAGCCTTGAGCGCACGACGTCCGCTGCTCACCCATGCCGACACCCTCACCCGCATGGGTGCGGCACTCCTTCTTTTAGGGATGCTCATGGGAGCCGTGTGGGCGAAACAGGCGTGGGGCAGCTACTGGGCGTGGGATGCCAAGGAGTGCTGGGCGGCGGTCACGTGGCTGCTTTATGTGGTTTATATCCACTTTCGGGCGCGCTTCCCCGCTCGCTTAAAAGCGGCTTTTGTGCTACTTGTGGTGGCGTTTCTGACCCTCCAAATCACGTGGTATGGCATCTCCTACCTGCCCGCGGCGAAAAAAAGCCTGCACACTTATACGCAAATTCAAGAATAAAATAGTATATTTGTTCCAAACACATAATCTAACTACGTATGAAGAAAATTCTCGCCATTACGATTATCCTTTTGCTTGCGGCAGCTGCCGTCACGGCTATCTACCGATTTAACTTCCGCAAGTCGATCCCTGTCGATGCGCCTGTTGAAGAGCAGGTTGCAGCAATTATCCGTCAGAACGATTGCCTTGTCTGTCACGATTCGAAAGCTGAAACACCCGCTTATGCTGTGCTGCCTGTGCTTGGCACACGGCTCAAAGAACATATGCGCCGCGCTGCTCGTTTTGTTCACCTGCAACGGGTTTGTGCCGACCTCTCGACGATCAACGAGGCGGATCTGGCGAAGATCGAGCAGGCGGTTTCGAACGGTTCGATGCCTATCGCCGAGTACAAATACCTCCATTGGGGGACGAGCTTCAACGACAAAGAGAAGAGTGTGCTGACGAAATGGGTTGCCGATACGCGGGCTGCACGCTTTGCTACGGGTTTGGCAGCCAAAGAGTTTGCCAACAATCCGATCCAACCCATTGGTAACCC
Organism: Alistipes sp.; assembly: GCA_036658095.1. Taxonomy (GTDB): domain Bacteria; phylum Bacteroidota; class Bacteroidia; order Bacteroidales; family Rikenellaceae; genus Alistipes. The sequence continues at coordinate 2,584 of JAVXFC010000103.1, forward strand.
CGAACCCGTCGATTCGGCGAAGGTGGTGCTGGGCTATAAACTCTACCACGATAACCGCATTTCGGGCGACAACACCGTCTCTTGCGCCTTTTGTCACCCGCTCGATAAGGGCGGTGTGGATCACCTTCGCACCTCGAAAGGCATTCGCAATCAATTCGGTACGATCAATGCTCCGACGGTCTACAATTCGTCGCTCAACTTCGGGCAGTTCTGGAATGGACACGCCACCACGCTGGCTTTGCAGGCTGCCGAGCCACCGCTCAACCCCGTCGAAATGGGTTCCAATTCGTGGGACGAAATCACGGCTCGCCTGCGTGCCGACAAGGCGCTGGTCGCCGAGTTTGCCGCCCTCTATCCCGAGGGGATCACCGAGCAGACTGTCACCGATGCAATCGGGGAGTTCGAGAAGACCCTTTTGACCCCCGACTGCCCCTTCGATCGCTATCTCAAAGGTGATGCCAATGCTTTGACTGCCGATGAGTTAGCTGGCTATGAAGCCTTCAAAGAGAACGACTGCGCCACCTGCCACGCGGGTCAAGGCATGGGCGGACAATCCTACGAATACATCGGCATTGCGGAGGATTATTACGCCGCGCGCTCCTCCGAAATCGTCTGGACCGAGGACGACGAGGGGCTGTATGGCGTGACGAAAGATTCGCTCGATCTGGGCTGCTTCAAATGCCCCATGTTGCGCAACATAGCCATCACGCCGCCCTACCTGCACGACGGTACGGCAGGCACGCTCAATGCCGCTGTTGGCGCCATGTTCCGCTACCAACTGGGACTATCCGAGAACGATCCGAGTGTCGCTCCAATCGTCACTTTCTTGCGCACCTTGACGGGCAAAAATCCGCACCTCACCCCCGCCGAGTAACGCCCCTTTTTTACTGATCCAGAGCGTTTCGATTCGTCGAAACGCTCTTTTCTTTGTTTCGCACTCTACGTAGCCAAGAAAATGTGTATATTTGCACTTTATATAAGTGTACTATGCTTGAAAAATTAGCCAAACAGACGGCCGTTTACGGCATCAGCACCATTGTCGCGCGGTTTCTGAGCTATTTGCTCACGCCCTACTATACTCGAATTTTCGGTACTGATACCTACGGCATTGTAGTCGATATCTACGCCCTCATTCCTCTGGCACTTACGTTGCTAACTATGGGCATGGAGTCGAGTTACTTCCGCTTTTCGGCCAAAGCCGAGGCGGCAGGCGGCGATGTGCAAGCAGCTAAACGAACTCTCTTTGCTACT
>JAVXFC010000104.1:0-3764 GCA_036658095.1 Alistipes sp.
GGGTTTGCAGGAAAGTTGGATTTTCTGTCAAGAAACGGGGACGGTTTGCTTGCAAACCCGCGAAGTCGCCCGTTTTAGGAAAATTCAACTTTCCTGACCGTCATTTCCGCCCTGCGCTCTTCTTTGTTGCTTTCTCGAAAGAAAGCAAAGAGAGAGAAAATCTTTTTCTTTTGTACCTTTTGTATCGGCAAAAGGTACCCAAAAACCGACCGAAGGGCGAAAAAGCCGTTCGGAGTCCGCAAACAGGACGCAATCATTTTTCTCGATAATTTCCTTGCAGGACGCACCGTTCCAGCCTTCGCAGCAACTACTCGTTCGCTGCGAGCTTCGCGATTTGCGCCTCTGTGTCAGTGAGCAATTTCGCAGCGTGGTGTTGCGCTTCTGAGACCAATTTATCACCTGTCTTGGTAGCGATCTTCTTGGCAATGACGCTCTTCGCACCGTCGATCAGCTTCGTCCGCTGCTCGTCGGCAGCCGCCACCAAACGTTCGCCCGCACGTTGCGCTTCATCGCGCAACTTCGCCGCTTGCCGCTCCACCTCCGCAGAGATTTTCTCTTTCTGTTTCGCCACCGCCTCCTTGACCGTCGCGCTACCCGTGAGCTTCTGCACCTGCTCATTGATAAGCTTCGTAACCACCTCCGTCACAGCTTCTTTCGCGCCAAGTGTAATCTTGGGCGACGAGAATGTCCCGCCAATGCCGACATTAATCGCTGGCAGCATCGCGCCCGCAGCACCTGACGGCAAGGTCACACGTGCTGTGTAATCTATGGTTTGATCCAACCCCGTAGACCCTGCCATATTCAAGAGAATATCGCCCATTTTCAGGTCGAAAGGTTGTGTGGTGATGCGCCCATTAGCGACGGCAAAACGAATGGTAATATCCTTCGCCTCGATGGTGCGTAATTTGTCATCGCGCAACGCATCGGCAAGCTTCGAGAAGGCTTCAACCTTCTGAATATGAATGTTATTCGAGCGTAATTCGCCTTGCGCATTCAGGGTCATCAGTTCGGGTGACATGGTGGCATCGAGTGTCGTCGAGAGGTCGAGGGTCATGGAGTAGTCGCCCCCTGTTTTTTGAAATAAAGGAACAATTTTTTGCACCATTTCCAGCTCCTCGAAGGTACGCGCGAACGACGCATGGGCGATATCGAGTGCCACGCGCAACGCAGGACGCTGCGGATTTTCCGCCGTGGAGTAGCTACCCGATGCCAACATCGAACCGCCAAAAGCATTCATCGACAAGCGGTTGAGTGCCATGGTACCATTCGCCGTCTGCAACTCACCCCCGAAGTCAGTAATAACCATTTTTTGGAATAAAATCTCGTGCAGGTCGGTCGAGAACGAGAGATTCACATTGCGCGGCACGACCAAAACCGAGAGCGCTGTGGTGTCTGCTTTGGAGGTATCGGTCGCCGTGTTAGACGCCATGATCTCATTCAGATCCAACAAATTGGACTTCACATAGAGCCGTCCCGAAAGAGGCGTGCCACTGAGCAGATAACCCAGATACCCAGTTAGTTGCCCGTTTGCCGTCAGGTCACTGCGCCCCACCGTTGCATTGAAATCACCCAGCGTCATCGCCATCGGATTTATGGTTGCAGCAGCGCGATGAATCGTGATCTCAGGCAGCTCACCAAGGTGCGCACGCATCTGTTCAACCACAAAAGTTCCCTCCGCCTTTATGGTTTCATAACGTTGCGAATCAATATCGGACAGTCGCCCAGCAGCTTCCACATCTGCCGTAATCAAACCGCTCAGACTCACCCCTTTATCGAGTGGGTAGACTTCGCGCACAGCGCCCAAATTGATCTTACCCGTCACCGCTGCCGCGAAGCGCAAATCGGTCATCGGATTCGATGCCGCGAACGATGCTGAGAGGGTATTTCCCGCCATGGTCAAGTCGAAAGAGGAGACTTCGAGTGTGGTGTTGTCGAGTGTGCCGCCACGATTTGCCGCCCGCGCCGCGATGTGGATTCCCGTTACCGCCTTGGGCAACGAAGGGAAGCGGAAACTGCCGTCGCGAACCCCCAATGTAACCTCGAAGGCGGGCAACAGGCTACCGCGCAGCTTGCCCTTGACCCACGCCGAGAGCGAAAGTTCTCCCGCGGCAGTGAGGTTGTTGAAATCCTTGGTGTAGAAGGCGGGGATCATCGAGAGAATATCTTTGAACTGCACCTTGCCACATCCCGCCGTGATATCCATTGCCACCACGTTGGGCTGCGAAAGATCGACCCAGCCGTCGAGCGAGAGAGAGATCGCATTCAGGCGCAGCGTGTTCTGCGAAAAGGTGAATTTTTTGTTTTGCAGATCAGCCGAGACCACCGCGTCGAGTGCCGCATCGGCCCCTGCGAGCAGCGTCATGCCGCCTGAGATGATGCGCACATTGCCCGCTTTGGCGCGCAACGTGAGGTCTGTTTGCGCTGCCGACATATCGCCCTTAAGCCGCAACGAAATGGGCGAAGTTGAGATGCGCATACGCGTTGAATCGTCCACATAGCGTAGCGAGGCGTCGGTCATACGCACATCGCGCACCAATAGGCGAAAAGCAGAAGGCTCTTCGCTCACCGCCACCGAGTCGGGAGCCGATGGTTTCATCACATCCCAGTTCACACGTCCGTCAGCGAGTTTATGCCCGCGGATCGTGGGGCGTGCGAGGATCACCTTCGAAACCTCGAATCCGTCATCGCCAAAGAGCGACATCACATTGACCACCACCGATATACGATCGGCAGCCACGATTGTGTCGCCCGCGAAGCGCTCTTCGCCCACCAACGTCAACCCCTTGAGGTCGAGCGATGCGTGCGGGAAGTGACGCAGAAGACTAATATGGAGGGTTTCGAAGTCGAGCCGCGCCACGAGCGCTTTGTTTGCCTCGTTTTTCACAATGTCGACCACACGCCCACGCAGTGCCATGGGAACCACGATCAAGACGGCTAACAGAACCACCAAAACGGCGGCAATGATTTTGAAGAATTTTTTCATATAGTATCAATTTTCAATCGAAAAAGCGTTGTATCATAACGCTCAAATCCCACCTTACGGTAGAGTGCATGAGCGGCTGCGCGCGATGCGTGCGAGGTGAGTGATATTTTGTCACATTTCTCGTGCCGAGCGCACTCCACAGCCGCGCGTACCAGCGCTTCACCCACACCGTCACGACGTTGCGCGGCATCGACCACCACATCTTCGATCCATGCGTGGCGCCCCGATGGCACGTCATACCACACCAGCGATAACATCCCGACAATCTGCTGCCCGCACTGAGCCGCCATGAGCCGCATCGAAGGGGCGCAGACCATGCGTTGCAGCGTCTCGGTCGAGGGGGTCGCAAGTGATGCCGAGAGTTGGGGCAACAGCCGATCAAAGGCCTCGATGAGCCGCGCATCTATTTTGTCAACTGTAAATACGCTTATCATTTTACAAAGCTACACAAAAATTTACAAATGAAAGAAATCACCTCCATTTCTCCCCTCGTATCGGGGATGAGCGAATCCACATCTGCCCTCAAAGTGCATCTATTTTTGTCCCTTTTTCTACGCCCAGTATTGCGGACAGACAAAGAATATAAAGGTAGGTATTCCGCCACCAAAAAGTGGCTAAACTGCAATATAGCTTCTTAATATTTACTATTTGATAAGAAAATACTGATTTGATAAACGATAATTTGTTATTTGATAAAACCTTTTTTTTAATATGGTAAAAAACTATCCATAGTTATGTTGTATCTTTACGCCCGAAATAAAGTGTTTGATAAGTAGGTTTT
>JAVXFC010000105.1:0-3562 GCA_036658095.1 Alistipes sp.
AGTTACTATCAGGAGGCGGGGCGCGCGGGGCGCGACGGACAACGCAGCTATGCCGTGCTGCTCGTAGCTCCCGACGACGAAAGCCGCATTGTGCGCCGCTTCGACGCCGAATTTCCTCCGCTCGCACAGGTCAAAGAGATCTACGAAAAAATTTGTTCCTATCTGCAAGTGGGCATTGGCGACGGCGCGCAGGCGTCGTTCCTCTTCAATATCTACGATTTTTGCGCGCGCGAGCATATATATATAGGTGTAGTGCAAAATGCACTGAAACTCCTCCGTCAAAACGGCTACATGACCCTGACCGACGAACAAGACAACGCCGCCCGCGTGATGTTCTGCATCAGCCGCGATGACCTCTACAAAATTCGCATCGCACGCAACGACCTCGACCCCTTCATCCGCACCCTGCTACGCCTCTACGAGGGCATCTTCCTCGATTTTCGTCCGATCGACGAAAACGAGCTGGCAGTATGGAGCGGCTACACGGTCACCAAAGTCAAAGAATTACTCAAACGAATGTGGCAACTGCGGCTAATCCGCTACATCCCATCGAATCGCTCGCCGATGCTCTTCCTCGACGAAGAGCGGCTACCGATTGCCGATCTGTACATCGCCCCAGAGACTTATAAACGACGACAAGAGCTTATGCGTGAGCGTTTTGCACAAATGCTTGCCTACACCGCCAACGAGGAGCGTTGCCGCAGCGAGGTGTTGGAGGAGTATTTCGGCACGGAGCATCCTGCGCCCTGCAAAATATGCGATATTTGCCTCTCCCAAAGACGCTCCAAGCACGCCGCCGTTCGCCCAGATGATGTAATCAAACTGTTATCAGATAGCGACTTACACATGAAAGATCTCGCCGCCCATTTTCGCTGCAACACCGACGATGTTGCCCACATCGTAGACACACTGCTCACCGAGGGTAAAATTTCAACCCTCGCGAACGGTAAACTGACGCTAAAATAAGTATCTTTGCATCGCACATGAATACGAAGAAAATATTTATTGATAAAATAAGCAACGAAGAGACCGCCGCACTTCCCGCGATCGAATTCAAGGGTCCGATCCGCATCATCGACGAAGATCGCGATGTGGCAGAGGCGTGCAAATTCCTGATGCAACAACCGTTGCTGGGCTTCGACACCGAAACACGTCCCTCATTCCGCGTGGGGGTCACCTTCCGCGTGTCGCTCTTGCAGCTCTCCACCCCTACGATCTGCTACCTCTTTCGTCTCCACAAAATCCACTTCGACAAGGCAATCATTCAGCTACTCGAATCGAAACAGATCATCAAGATCGGTGCCGACGTGGCGGGTGACCTGCGCTCGCTGCGCCAGATACGGCAATTCCGCGACGGAGGGTTCGTCGATCTGCAATCCATCGCCTCCGAGTGGGGCATCGAGGAGAAGAGCCTGCGCAAACTTTCGGCAATCGTGCTGAACAAGCGGGTCTCGAAAGCGCAGCGGCTGAGCAACTGGGAGGCGACTACCCTGACCGACAAACAACAAATCTACGCGGCAACCGATGCTTGGGTCTGCACGCGCATCTACGACGATCTGCAACACACACAGAAAATAAAACGTAAAAAAAATGATACCGCAACTACGCCTACGCAAAGGTAAAGAGGAGTCGCTCCTGCGCCGTCACCCATGGGTTTTTTCGGGGGCGGTCGACTACATTTCAGCCGAGGATGAGTCGGAAATCACGGAGGGCGTGTTGGTTGACGTTCACACCGCCGCGGGCAACTTCATCGCACGCGGACATTACCAAGCTGGCTCGATCGCTGTGCGCATACTCACATTCGAGGACGAAGAGATCAATCGCGCGTGGTGGCAACACCACCTCACCGTGGCTCGCGACGTGCGCCGTGCGCTGCAACTCACCGATGACGAAGCAACAAATTGCTATCGGTTGGTTCATGGCGAGGGGGATTCACTGCCCGGTTTGGTGGTTGATATTTACGAAAAAACAGCCGTCATGCAGTGTCATTCGATTGGGATGTACAACGCCCGGCTCGAAATTGCGGCCGCTTTGCGCGCGGTCTACGGCGAGGCATTGACCGCCATTTACGACAAAAGTTCGCAAACACTGCCCAAAAACTATATCGGGGCGGTGGACGGCTACCTATGGGGATCATCCGACCACAAATCGCACGTTGTGGTGGAACATGGCGAGCAATTTTTGGTCAACTGGGAGGAGGGTCAAAAGACAGGTTTCTTCCTCGACCAACGCGACAATCGCGCCTTGGTGCGTCACTATGCCAAGGGGCGCACGGTGCTGAACACCTTCTGCTACACAGGTGGATTTTCGGTCTATGCCCTTTCGGGCGGGGCTAAGGAGGTCTGCTCGGTCGACTCCTCTGAACGCGCTATTGCACTGACAGACGAGAACATACGTCTCAACTTCGGTGCCGAGGCTCCGCACACCGCCTTGGCTGCCGATGCGATGGAATATTTGAAAGATATTGACGATAAATACGATCTGATTATCCTCGATCCCCCCGCCTTCGCCAAACACTACAAGGTGCTTGGCAATGCGTTACAAGGCTACAAAAAGCTGAATGCGAGAGCATTGGCGCAAATCAAGAGTGGCGGTATCCTCTTCACATTCTCCTGCTCACAGGCAGTTTCGAAGGAGTTATTCCGCACCACAGTTTTTTCGGCAGCCGCCATAGCGGGGCGCAAAGTACGCATCTTGCACCAGCTGACACAGCCCGCCGACCACCCAATTAACATCTACCACCCCGAAGGCGAATACCTCAAAGGGTTAGTGCTTTACGTGGAGTAAATTAGCGTTTTGTCTTCACCGTCAGCCGCTCCCACAATCCTTGGGGCAACAGACGCCAGAAAAAAACCAATAGTGCATAACGACGGTCGATCACGATTCGTCGTTTTTGCTTTTCTACGGCACGGACGATCTGAGCAGCAACCTTTTCTGGCTGCATCAACATCGGATAATTGCCGTCGCGCAGCAAGGCGGTCGCCACAAATCCGGGACGAATATCGGTGATGCGAATCGGCAAATGCTCCATGTGGGCAAGTTGCGCCAAGGCATCGAGGTAGGTATTCTGAAAACGCTTCGTGGCGGAGTAAGCGGGCGCCACCCCCAAGCCGCGTGTGCCAGCAATGGAGCTGATCGCGGCAATTTGCCCGCCACCGACCGCTCGGAAATGAGCAAAAGCAGCGGTTACCATGCGGATGAATCCAGTGACGTTGGTTTGCGCCGTAGCAATTTCCACAGAGGGTTCAAGAGCCGTATTTTGGCTTCCCACGCCCGCACAATGGAGATAAATATCCATACCACCAAGCTTGGTAATCAACGCATTAAGGCGTATTGGAGCATCTTCATTTGTGATGTCTATTTGCGCAATTTCGACCTGCGAAGGAGCCTCGCGCTGCAAGGTTTCGAGCGCCTCGATGCGTCGTCCCGCCACCCCCACACGCCACCCTTTGGCAATATAAATGCGCGCCGTGGCAAGTCCAATTCCCGAAGTAGCTCCGATGATAATGATCTGTTTCATAAGTGATTCAATAAGAAGCTGTTTGAATTTGTTACCGAAGTT
>JAVXFC010000106.1:0-3458 GCA_036658095.1 Alistipes sp.
TGATGTTGTCTATCTTTGTATATATCTTCTGAAATGCACGTACTGTCATGTCTCTCTTTATTTAGCTACATTTTGATTCAGGTACTCGGTAATTTGCTTTTTATAGCCCTCGTACTTCTCCGACTTCCACGCCGAATAGTTCATCTGACGGAAGAGGTTGATGAGTCCTTTGAAAAATTGTGAGCAAGCCTCGAAATCGGCAAAATCGAACTTCATACCGCAAATATCAAGGATCTGCTTGTACATCAGCTTCTGACGCTCGATCGGGCAGTTGGCGTCGATCTCATCAAAGGCATCCTGCTGAAGGATCACAAAGTCCAACAACTCCGACTTCCAGAAACGCTCGTGGTACTCAACGGGTACACCGTCGTCACCAAGGATGTTGATCTGGTCGTTGGCCTCTTTACCACGCTGCACGATCGTCTTACCTGCATAGACACGATCCACCCACGCCTTCTCGATATGCTCGTCGAGGTATTCGCGGATCTCAGGATATTCGAGGTACTTCGAGTAGGAGTCCAGCGGATCAATAGCTGGGTAACGCTTCGAGTCGGCACGACCCTGCGAGAGGGCGTAGAAACAGCGAGCTGCCTTCTTCGTCGACTCGGTCACTGGCTCCTTGAGGTTACCACCCGCAGGCGACACCGTACCAAGGAAGGTCACCGAACCCGTCTGTCCGTTGGTCAGTTTCACCAGACCAGCACGAGCATAGAAGTTCGAGATAATCGCCGAAAGGTCCATCGGGAAGGCATCCTGTCCCGGAAGCTCCTCCAGACGGTTCGACATCTCACGCAGCGCCTGCGCCCAACGCGAAGTCGAGTCCGCCATAACCAACACCTTGAGACCCATGGCGCGGTAGTACTCGCCAATGGTCATACCCGTGTAGACCGACGCCTCACGCGCCGCAACGGGCATATTGGAGGTGTTGCAGATGATGATCGTACGCTCCATGAGCTTGTGACCCGTACGCGGATCGACCAATTCGGGGAACTCCGCAAAGATCTCGACCACCTCGTTGGCACGCTCGCCGCACGCCACGATGATGATCACATCGGCCTCTGCCTGCTTCGAGATCGCGTGCTGAAGCACGGTCTTACCAGCACCGAACGGACCGGGGATGAAACCCGTACCGCCCTCGGCAAGGGGGTTGAAGGTGTCGATTGCACGCACACCCGTCTCCATAACACGTGACGGACGCGGTTTCTCGGTATAGCTACGAACCGCTTGTTTCACGGGCCATTTCTGCACCATCGTGATGTTGTGATCCTTGCCTTCGGCATCGGTGATCACAGCGATCGTATCATTTACTTTGTGTTTGCCTGCGGCAACCACGCTCTTTACGGTATAGGTGTCCGTCATCACGAAGGGAACCATGATCTTGTGGTTGACCCACTGCTCCTTCACCTCGCCCAGCCACGATGCAGCCGAGACTTTGTCACCCGCTTTTGCCAGTGGCTTGAAATCCCACTCGGCATTGTAGTCGATTGGTTCGGTGATCGAGCCGCGCGAGATGAACAGACCGTCCATCTTCTCAAGGTCGTTTTGCAGACCGTCGTAGTTGCGCGAAAGGATACCCGGGGCGAGTGTCGCCTCGAGCATATGCCCCTCGAACTCGACCTTCTCGCCGATCTTCAATCCTCGGGTGCTATCATACACTTGGACATAAGCGTCGTCGCCTATGACCTTGATGACCTCGGCCATCATCTTGGTCTCTCCGCAATATACGTGACAAATCTCGTTCTGACCCACTGCACCGTCGGCCTTCACGATCACGATATTGGAAATGATACCATTTACACGTCCTGTTGTTTTCATTCTATGATTTTATTGTTTATTTATCAACTCTTTGCCGTCCAGCTCCGCAAGCAGACGCTCGAACATTGCACGTCCCTGCCGCTCGTCGAGCAGCGTCCAACGTGCCACGATGTTCACGCGCACGAGGTAGGAAAGAAGTGTATTAATATTGAAGTAGTCGAAAGCGGTCAGCTCCAACGCCTCGTTCCAACGAACAAGGTCGATTTTATGCTCTTTCTCGACCAGATTCGCCTCGTCGCTCACCGCCGCAATCACCGCGTCGATGTAGGAGAGTTCGCCACGCAGACCGAAGTCGGCTGCCGAGCTGCGTTGCAGCTGCTCGACCACCTCGCCGCCACCGACCGTCACCTCGTCGATCACGCGCCCTGCCGCACGCGCAGCAATGGCGGCGGCGATGTTGCGCAGATTGCGATCGAAGGCAGCCCACGCGCGCAGAAAACTGCTCGATGAGTGGGCGCACTCGGTATAGTAAGCGTCGAAGAGCGCCTTTTCGAAGCGACCATTGGGATCCACCTCTTCAGCCTCTTCGCTCTCAGGATTGGCAAATGCCGTCACCACATTCGCCACCTTGCGCAGCAGATGTTCGGGATGTTGCATCTCCGAGACCAGCTCCTCGTGCGTGAAGTTGCCCAGCGGATTGTGTGCCGAGCGCCCCGCACGCAGGGCAGCCATATTTTCGCAGTCGTAGTAGCCATAAAGCAGACGCACCTCCGCAGCATCGGCTGCCACCACCTCGTCGAGAATATCCTCAATGATCGAGCGTGGGTCGAAGCCCTTGGTATCGGCGTCGAGTGTGTACTCCTTTAGTCCAGCTACCAGACAATAATAATCGGGTTTGAACATGGTCTAAGCCTCGTAGAGCATTTTGGAAACTTTTTCACGCAGGTACTCGCGGAGCAGTGCGTCGAAATCCTCATCGGCAAACGAGATGTAGTAGCCGCCGTTCTTGGCACCCACCTTGAAACCCGTCTTGACCTCTTTGGCATAGCCCACCTCGATGCCTGCCGACAACAGTTCAGCAGTGTTCTTGGTGAAGGCAGCCTCCAATTTCGCACGATCGGCTTCGGGCAGCAATGCCTGCAACTCGATCTTCGACGAGGTCGCGCCGTTCCAGTTTTTAGCTACGGAGATGAGCATCTCTTTGATGAAAGCGGGATCCATGGCGGCATCCTTCACCCCAGCAGCGATACTTTTGGCAATAATCATGGTGGTGATTTCCGACTTGATCTTCGCAACAGCTTGTTTGCCAGCCAGTGCGATCTCGGTCAGGGTGTTCTTCTCCACATCCTCAGCTTTCAGTTCCGCTTTCTTGGCGATTGATTCTGCCTCGGCACGAGCCTCCGCAATGATTTTCTCAGCCTGAGCTTTTGCATCGGCAACCAGACGGTCCGCCTCGGTACGACCCTTCTCAAGCCCCTCATCATAGAGCTTTTGGGTCAATTCTTGCAGTTTGTTTTCCATAGTATGATATCTTGTTTTAATATTAATTTTCGTTTTGGGCTTACAAATATAGGAAAGATTCTTAATACACACCTATTAATAGAACAATTTTTCTTACTTTTTGTTCAAAAAGCGCCATAAAAACGCAAAAGGTGAAACGCTTTGGAGCATTTCACCTTTCAATTTTGCAATTTTAGCCCTTT
>JAVXFC010000107.1:0-767 GCA_036658095.1 Alistipes sp.
ATTGCTCGCACAACTCCGAAACAAAAGCCCGATTTATCGTCTATCTCGACTCGCATTTATTAGTCACCTCCCTGTATTTATCCATAAACCACGCCATCTGCTCCTCGACAGTCATGTGGCTGTTATCCAGCACAATGGCATCGTCAGCTTGGCGAAGGGGCGAGATCGCACGGCTCATGTCCGCCTCGTCGCGCGAGCGCACATTGCGCTCAATCTCCTCCAACGACACCCGATCGCCCTTGGCTTGCAACTCGTCGTAACGACGCTTTGCCCGCACCGCAGGGTCGGCCGTCATAAAGAGTTTGATCTCAGCGTGCGGAAAGACCACCGTACCGATATCGCGACCGTCCATGACGATTCCTTTGCGACATCCCATTTCTTGTTGCATGGCGACCAACTTGGTGCGCACCTCGCCAATGGCGCTTACGCAGCTCACGCAGTTGCTCACCTCGATCGTGCGAATCTTCCCCTCCACCCGATCGCCGTTGACATAGATGTCGCTGGCGCCACGTTCGGGGTTGAACCGAAAGGCAATGGAGATCTCTTTGAGCTGTCGCACCACCTGCTCTTCGTCCACGATGCCCGAATGAATGGCGCCGTGTTCGAGGGCATAGAGCGTCACGGCGCGATACATGGCGCCTGTGTCGATGAAAATGTAGCCCAAACGCGCAGCAATGGTCTTGGCGAAGGTGCTTTTGCCACACGACGAGAAGCCGTCGACGGCGATAATTATCTTATTATGTTGTTTTGTATCAGACATTTGGAAG
>JAVXFC010000107.1:777-3371 GCA_036658095.1 Alistipes sp.
TATCAAAGAAAGTTGAGAGAATTGTATAGATACCCAAGACGCCAATCACCATGCCCGCCACGTGGTTGATCGTGAGCATATGGCGTGGACGGAAACGACGACGGAAAAGGTTGATGACAAAGGCAATGAGTGTCCACCAAGCGGCTGCACCCCCCAAGAAACCACCAATGACAAATGCAGCGCGCACAAAGCTGCCAAAGCCACCGCTCGAAATATCAATGCTGGAGATCTCGAAGACCGCAAAAAAAGCTAAAATATAGGGGATGACCATGATGAAATTGGCGAGCGTGAGTCCAAAAATCGAGGCGAAATCCTGCCATAAACTGCTCTTACCCGCGCGATTGCGGCGGATCTGCGACACGGGGTTTTGCGTAAAGACGTAGACCCCGACGATCACCACAAAGATGCCTCCGATGATGCGCAACAAGGTGTTGTACTGCTCGATCTGGCTCTGGAGCATGGAGTAAAAAAAGAAGGCGATCATTGCCATGAAGGTGTCGGCACACGCCACCCCCATGCCAGAGACGATGCCTGATCGGCGACTTTTCGAGAGGGTGCGCTGAATGCACAACACCGCCACGGGTCCCACGGTGATGGATGCTGCTACACCCACACCAATGCCGCGAAATAAGATTTCTATGATTTCGAATCCCATATTCTGTCTATCTTCTGTGCGATTTTACTTTACAAAGATACAAAAAACAAAAGAATTATACCGCACCTCCGCCAAAAAAAGGGAAACGATCGTGTGTCGGAGGTCGATATGTTCATAGATTATCGAAAACTTTGGTGCGTAAGTTGCACGTTAGAACGGGTAAATGCGTATGTTTGTAGCATACTAATGGCAAAACAATGACAGAGATAAAAAAAATGGGATTAGAAATAGATCTCGATGAGACGGTAGCGCAGGGAAATTATTCAAACTTGGCGATCATTTCACACTCTACATCCGAATTTATTATTGACTTTGCGGTGGTTCTCCCCGGTGCGCCCAAAGCTCGCGTAAAGAGCCGCGTGATCTTGACGCCCGAACACGCCAAACGGCTACTCATGTCGTTGCAGGACAACATCACACGCTACGAAAGCGCGATGGGTAAGATTGAAATTCCCCAACCACAGCAGCCCGACAATATGGGTCCCAAAATCGGCGAGGCATAGGGGCGAGGCGGGGGTGACCCAGCAATAGATCGCTCTTCGACGATCACAAAAGGAGCCTACAAAATTCAAAATTGAATTTTGTAGGCTCTGTTTATTTGTCTTATAGAACTCTTTAATTCTATTAATTTTGCACGGCAATTAAGTATCAACACTTAAAATTAGAATTAAATGACATCAATTAGAGCTGTATTAAGCAAAGAGAGAGTAAAAAAGAGCGGCGGGTATGCCTTGGTTGTCCAAGTGATTCACCTACGCCGAAAACGGGTGATGCACCTTGGCTATGATTTGAATGAGGTGAATTTCGATTGGGAGAACCAACGTGTGATCTACGTTAATGGGGAACCGCTCTCCCGCAAGCAGGTCAAGCAGATTAATGGGGAGATTATAAAAATTAAAAACACGCTGACTTTAAAGTTAGAATCTTTGGAGGCGAGCGGCATTGAGTTCACCTCGGCGGATGTCATGGCTCCCTATCGCAAAGACAGGAACGACATCTACCTTTTCACCTATATGCAAAAGCAGGTCAACGCAAAGCGGCGCATCAAGAAAATAGGTATTGCCGATGCCTACCAGACCACCTTGCGGTCGGTGCAGCGCTATTTAGAGAATAGACCCGTACTCTTTGATGATATAAACATCCGATTTCTGAGGGATTATGAAGACTATCTCATCTCGACGGGGGTGAGTGATAATACCGTTAATTACTATATGCGTAACCTGCGGACGATCTACAATTGCGCTTTCGATGACGGTCTGGTCACCCATGGGCGCAATGCCTTCCGCAAGTATCATCTGCACACCGTTAAAACGGTCAAGCGGGCGTTGAAGAAAGAGGATATACGGCACATCGCCAATCTGGACTTGTCCAACCAGCCTCGTTTGGAAGAGGCGCGCGATTTCTTCATGTTCAGCTATTACACCCGAGGCATGTCGCCTATCGACATCATTTATTTGCGCCACACGGATATCACGGACGGTGTTATCTTCTACAATCGTAAAAAGACGCAGCAACCCTTGCAAGTTGCCGTCACGGAACCTTTGCAGAAACTGATGGATAAATATCACACCGACCCTGAGTTTGTGCTGCCGCTGATCCACCACTCCAAACGGGGTACGTTGCGCGAACGATACAAGACCGCTTACGGACAGATTAATACTCGTCTGAAAAAGGTGGCTAAACTGGCAGAAATCACCACAACGCTCACCACTTATGTTGCCCGTCACAGTTGGGCGTCGATTGCCAAAGAGGATGGCGTGCCCGCGGCGGCTATCTCCGAAGGATTGGGTCACGACTCAGAGAGGACGACGTTGATTTATCTGAGTAATTTTGATAGGAAAAGGATCGACACGATCAACCAAAAAATGGTAAGACTCTAATTGGTAATAGTTAATCATCGCAAATAAGTTGTACATAATAGTAAAAAATTGCTACTTTT
>JAVXFC010000108.1:0-3357 GCA_036658095.1 Alistipes sp.
TAACCTTACTGAGACGTTACGGACGAGAAGATGCGGTATTCTTTTATAATAGGAATATAGAGGTCGATTTTTACCTCCCAGATAGTGCCACCGCCATTCAAGTATGTTATTCCTTGGACAATAGTGATGGAACATATGACCGTGAAGTTGGGGCACTCATTAAACTTACTAAAACTCTCGACTGTTCTCGATTGATGATAATTACTTATTCAGAAGAGCGGACTATTGAGATTGAAAACAAGACTATTGAAGTTCTACCAATTTGGAAGTGGTTGTTGGATTAAAATCAAGTAAACTTTTATATGCATCAGAAAGTAATTGGTGATTATTAACGATTCTGTACCAAATAGTGCAGTGTTAACCAATTTATTTATGTATTAGTCCTGAAACTTTAATAGCTTTATTTTGGGTAATTTCCAGAATAAAGCTACTTTTGTACAAACATTAGAGTTCGAGTTCTTTGAGAATTTGTGAGAAAATGCACTTAGAGTGATAATTGAGGGGTGTTTGTTGATGAAAAGTACGACAAACAATATACAAACAAGTCCCTTAAAACCATAGAAATTGATAGAACCAAACAGAGTGTTATTTTTAGCAATAGTTTGATAATAAGCTGAATACAAAAAGTATCTAAAAGAATAAAACCCAATAAAACGGGCTTTTTTAGATTCATAATCATGAGGTCGAGAGTTCAAGTCTCTCCCCCGCTACAAGTTAAAAAAAGCACTTACGGTTTCGTAAGTGCTTTTTTTATGCCTTTTTTGCTATTTTTGGGGGCTATTGTCTGACGCCGCAACAAAAAAAACCTCTCCACGAAAAAGAAAAACCGAGTTGGAAGCTCACAAGTTTAACTAAACCGTAGAAAGGCGCTGCAAAGGTAGCATTTATTTTCTAAAACAGGAGATGTTAAACAGAAAACAGTAGTTATATTTCACTATTTTCGACTGAAGTATTCCAAAATAGGTTGACCCTGAACGGCAACAGCCGCTTACATTTCTCGACGGCTGATCTCCGCCACGGTCGCACAAACAAAGGCAATCAGATCCGCAGGGGCAATTTTGAGTTGTAGACCGCGCACACCCGCGCTGATGTAGATCGCCGCATGGTCGGTGGCGGAGAGGTGAAGAAGGGTGGGGTATCGCTTTTTCATCCCCACGGGTGAGCAGCCACCCCGCACATAGCCCGTCACGGGCAGCAACTCCTTCATCGGAATCAAATCCACTTTTTTGTTGCCAGAGACCTTCGCCGCGGCTTTCAGGTCGACTTCGTGGTCACCCGGCACGACGCAGACAAAATAGCCCGTACGATCGCCATGCAACACCAGCGTTTTGAATACGCACGCAATATCCTCGCCCAGCTGCTCGGCAACATGGATAGCAGCCAAGTGGTCGGCATCGACCTCGTAGGGGATTAATTCGTAGTCTATTTTTGCCTTATCAAGCAGCCGTGCGGCATTTGTCTTCTCAATTTTAACCTTGCTCATGGCACAAAAATAGCCATTTTTGCGCCATATTCAGCCGTCAGCGTAGAAAAATTACTACCTTTGCGCCCATGATTAAAGGAGCATTATTCGATATGGACGGTGTGCTGGTAGACAATACCGCCGCACACACCGAGGCATTTGCAATCTTCTGCGAGCGGTATGGCGTGAGCGATTGGCGCGAAAAACTTGCCCAGTCGTACGGCATGGGCAACGACGATATTTTGCGACGCCTGCTTCCTGCCGCTGTCATCCGCGACCACGGCGTGGCGGCGCTCACCAACGAAAAGGAGGCAATTTATCGTGCGCTTTATGCTCCGCGAATGCAACCCGTGGCAGGTCTGCGCACGTTGCTGGAGCGGCTACGCGATGCGGGTGTGCGCTGTGCTGTTGGTTCATCGGGACCGATCGACAATGTACGCATGGTACTCGACGGCTGTCGGATTGCCGAATTTTTTGAGTGTCGCGTGAGTGGTGATCGGGTGGCACATTGCAAGCCCGATCCCGAAATTTACCTCACCGCAGCAGTTGGCATCGCACTGTCGCCTGCCGAATGTGTCGTTTTCGAAGATGCTCCCGCAGGCATCGAATCCGCGCGCCGCGCTGGTGTTGGGCGCATCGTGACCTTGGCGACCTCGTTCGATCGCGAGACACTGCAAGCAGTGGCACCCGAACGAATAATCAGCGATTTCACGGAGATCACAGATCTAAAGGATTTATTGAGATAACAATGTATAAAGGATTAGCCACCATAGGTTTGTTGGTTGTATCAAACGCCTTCATGACGCTTGCATGGTATGGACACATCGCCTTCAAATCGAAGCTCGAGCGCTTCGGATTAATTGCCATTATCGGCATCAGTTGGGGCATTGCCCTCTTCGAATATTGCTTTCAAGTGCCAGCCAACAGGATCGGCAGCGCCGAGTGTGGCGGGCCGTTCACAATCTGGGAACTCAAAGTCATTCAAGAGGTTGCCTCGCTCATGGTCTTCACAGTTTTCGCCACGGTCTTCATGAAATCCGACACCTTGCGCTGGAACCACCTCGCGGGATTCGCCTGTTTGGTCTTAGCAGTCTATTTCATCTTCCGCAAATAGCGGTCGTGTCGATAGATTTGGTAGGAGTTGACAAGGTTCTGCCAAACGATGTAAGCCGTTGGAGCAATGGACGATATAGGATTCAGAAACGACTGAGCCATCCACACTGCCAACACCGTATTTTTTTGACCTAACGACTGCCCACCTGCCGTGGCATCGCCATACTTACGCCCCAACATTCGCCCTATTTTGAACTGCAAAAGGCACAGCACCAAGGCAATGAGTGCCAGCAAGATCTCGGTCGAAAAATCGGCATTGTGCAGATCGAGAATGAACGATGTCGTGCGCGCGAGGACAACAGATAGCGACATCAACCACATATAGAACGAAATTTGGCTGTGATTTCCGATCCAACGAGCCGCCTTGGGTGCCAAAAAACGGCACACCTGCGCCCCCGCAAAGGGCATGATCAGCAGCGGCGCGATACGCGCTAAAATCTCGGCAAAGGTGCAAGTTCCGTTGCCCGTGAAGGTCAAAATGACAGGGGCAACGAGGGCTATCACCATGTTACACAGCAAGCTATATGTTGCCATGGTGGTCACATTAGCGCCCAACATTCCACCAATCACCACCGCCGCCATGGCGATAGGAGCCAACACGCAGATCAATCCTCCCTGCGCCACGATCTCGTTGAAAGGCAGCAAGATAAAATAGACACTGAGGCTTACGACAATCTGAAATAGCAACATCCAAAAGTGCAACATCGTGAGCCTCATCTGCTTGGGACTGACGCGGCAGAAGGTGACAAAAAGCATCATAAAAATCAGCGACGGGGTGATCA
>JAVXFC010000109.1:0-3342 GCA_036658095.1 Alistipes sp.
GAATAAGAGCAGCAATTGAGGTGGCGCGCAATTTTGGTAGGGTGGTGGTTGTGGCTCCAGAGACCACGCAAAGTGGTATGAGCCAAGCAATAACGATGTTTAATCCACTTTATTTGCGACAGGTGACTCGCGCGCCGGGACTGGACGTTTATGCCTTTTCGGGGACACCCGTGGATTGTGTGAAGGTTGCCTTCGATTACCTGCTCAAGGATGAGAAGGTCGATTTGGTGATTTCGGGGATCAACCACGGCTCGAACTCGGCGGTTAACGTCCTCTATTCGGGGACGATCGGAGCTGCTATCGAGGGGAGCTTTTACGACTGCCCTTCCATTGGACTTTCGCTCACCGACCACGCCCCCGATGCCGACTTTGCCGCCTCGATTCTCTATGGCGAACGGATCGTGCGCGCCGTGTTGGAGCAGATGACCGAGCGTCCGTTGTGTCTGAATGTGAACATCCCGAAGGGCGAGGCGTGTGAGATTCGCGGGGTGCGCATCTGCCGCCAAAACCAAGGTTTTTGGCGCGAGGAGTTCTTTCCCTATGAAGATCCCCATGGACGCACCTATTTTTGGCTTACGGGCGATTTTGTGAACCGCGAACCCGACGCTACCGACACCGATGAGTGGGCATTGACGCACGGCTATGTCTCGGTGGTTCCCGTGCAGGTCGATTTGACCGAATACCGCCAAATGGCGCGCTTGCGCGACGTGATTGGCGAATAAGATAGAAGATTATGTTGATTAAAATTCTGCTCATTATTGCGATCGTCATCCAAACCGTGGCGACGGTCTATGCCATTCGATTGGTGCGCACCACCAAGTACAATTCGATTTGGATCCTCTTCATCGTGGGCTTTTTTCTGCTCTCGGTGGAACGCGTGATCCAGTTCATGGCGGTCAGCGGACACTCCATATCCCCCGACACCTTTACTTATACAGGGGTCATCGTCTCGCTCTGTCTCTCGATCGGAGTGATGTATGCGCACAAGCTTTTCAAATACATCGGGCGGCTCAACCGCCAACGTCAGATGCTCAACAAACGCATCCTGACGGCGGTGTTGCGTACCGAGGAGAAGTCGCGATCGCGCTTCTCGAAGGAGCTACACGACGGTTTAGGACCGCTGCTCTCGTCGGCAAAGATGTCTCTTTCGGCACTGGCGCGCGAGCAGCAGGACACCGAGCAGCGCGAGATTCTTGACAATACGACCTACGTGATCGACGAAGCAATCCGCTCGTTGCGCGAAATATCGAACAACCTTTCGCCCCACGTACTCAACGACTTCGGGCTGGCGCGCGGCGTGCAGAACTTCATCGCCAAGAGCGCCGCCATGCACGAGGCTAAAATTCGCTTCACGACCAACTTGCGCAACGAACGCTATGATTCGGATGTGGAGGTGATCATGTATCGGGTGATTTGCGAGCTGATCAACAACTCGCTCAAACATTCGGGCTGCACGGCGATCAACCTCTCGTTGTCGCAAAACAACAACCACCTCGCCCTCGACTATACCGACAATGGGCGCGGCTTCGACCCCCAAGCCATGATGGATTGTGGCATGGGACTCTCGAACATCGCCTCGCGCATCAACTCGCTGGGCGGTACGCTCGATTTGGTCGGTTCGAAGGGGAAGGGGATGCGCGCCACCATTCGCGTCAGCACCCAAGAGGAGCATCTGGTGCAGTCTGAGGAGCGCCGTAAACAACGTAAAAATGACGGAGTGTAAAATCATATTGGTCGACGACCATTCGTTGTTTCGCAACGGGCTGCGCGGGCTGCTCGATCGCTGCGCGGGCTATCGCGTGGTGGGCGAAGCGGGTAGCGGCGAGGAGTTCCTTGCGATGCTTCCCACGCTGGAGGTCGATGTGGTCTTCATGGATATCTCCATGCCGGGCATCAGTGGCGATGTGACCACCGAGCGCGCGTTGCTGCTACGTCCCGATTTGAGGGTGATCACCCTCTCGATGTTTGGCGATGACAACTACTACACGCGTATGGTCGAGGCGGGCGCCAAGGGCTTCCTGCTCAAAGATTCGGATATCGAGGATGTGCTGCACGCTATCGAAGCCGTGCGCACGGGGGGCAGCTACTTCAGCGCCACGCTCCTCGCCTCGTTGGCAAATCGGATGCATCCGCGTCAGGATGCCCCCCGTGATGCACTTTCGGGGCGCGAAACCGAGATTTTGGGCTGCGTATGCCGCGGGTTGTCGAATCAGGAGATCGCCGACGAACTTTTCATTTCGAAGCGCACGGTGGACAAGCATCGCGCCAATATCCTCGAAAAAACAGGTTGCAAGAATACCGCTTCGCTGGTGGTCTACGCCATTCGCCACGGTATCATGGAGATATAATGCGTTGCAAGGGTACTTTTTTGACCTTTGCGGCGTTCTATTTGTAGAACAGAATCTTAAAAACTTAGAAGCAAATGAGAAAATTGATTTTTGCAGTAGCGATCGTCTTGCTGACGATGCCTGCCATGGCGCAGACTGCCGAGAAATTCCCCAGCTACGTGCAGGTGAACGGACGTGCCGAAAAGGAGATTACTCCGGATGAATTTTACCTCTCGATCGTCATCAACGAGCGTGATTCGAAGGGGAAAATCACCGTCGAACAGCAACAGAAAGAGATGACAGCTGCCCTGCGTCGCCTGAATATCGACGTCGAGAAACAGCTCACCATGGCCAATATGTCGAGTGAGCTTTTCCGCCGCAACAATGCCGTGGCGACTGCCAAATACCAACTGCTACTCCACACCAGCGCCGAGGTGACCAAGGTCTACAACGTTCTCAACGACCTTGGAATCTCGAATATCTCGATCCTCCGCGTCTCCCACTCGAAGCTCGATCAGTACAAAACGGAGGTGCGCGTGGCTGCCATGCAGAACGCCAAGCAGAACGCCTCGACCCTCGCTGCTGCCGTGGGGCAGAAGATTGGGTTGTGCTTCTACATCTACGACTCGAACTACGACGCCACCCCTTCGTTCTACGACAATATGTCGGTCATGCGCAGCAAGGCGATGAACGACTCGACGGAGAGTGCCACCGAGGAGCCTCTAGAGTTCAAAACCATGAAGCTCGACTACAATATCCAAGCGAAATTCGTGCTGGAATAAGAGACTTGTAAAGCCACAGCAGCCCTATGAATCAATGGTTCATAGGGCTTTTTTTATCCACAAACCACGCAATTCATGCAGATGTCGTGTGGCTCGCAGGGGAGGGTGGGCAGAAGCTGGTGGGTGTAGCAGATACCTATTTTATACGCGCGAAAGGGGGCGAGCGACAGGTATTTGTCGTAGTAACCCCGTCCGCGCCCAAGTCGCAGCCCCTCGTGCGTGAATGCTACGCC
>JAVXFC010000110.1:0-3145 GCA_036658095.1 Alistipes sp.
TTCAGGATGCCCATGTTCATCATAGGTGAAGTGGGCGCCGCTCTTTTTGATCTCCTCGGCACTCAGTACGTGAAAAACGCCCTCCGAGATGATTGCTGCGCCGTAGTCCATGCCCATCACTTTGCGTTTGAGGATCGACGAAATGACCAAGTTGACGATTTTGTCGACCGTGATTGTGGTTTTGTCGAACATTTCGGGGATGATGATCATCGGGTAGTGGCACGCTTCGCCGATACCGAATGCCAAGTGACCTGCGCTGCGACCCATGGCTGCCAGCACGAACCAGTTGCCACTGGTGCGCGCATCGACGTAGACGGCGCGTGCGATGACGGCACCCTTGTCTTTTGCCGACTCGTAGCCGAAGGTTGGTGCGCCTTTGGGCAACGGAAGGTCGTTGTCGATCGTCTTGGGAACGTGGATGTTAGCGATTGAATACTTTTTCTCTTCGAGGAATCTGGCGATGCGATTGGCGGTCGAAGCCGTGTCGTCGCCACCGACCGTCACGAGCAATTTAACGTTGTTGTCGATGAAGAATTGAAGATTGAAATTATTTTCGAAATCGGCATTTGTGGGTTTGAAACGGCTCATTTGCAAGAATGAACCACCCTGATTGAAGATGCCGTCAGCCATTAAATAACTGATGTCGACCATGCGAGGTGCAGGGTTGAAAAGTCCTGTATAGCCTTCGTGCAGACCGATTACGCGGTATCCTTTGCGAAGAAATGTCTTGGCGACGCTGCCGACCACGGTGTTCATACCCGGAGCCGGACCACCACCAGTAAGAATAGCAATTGCTTCTTTCATAGCGTTGAAATATTTTACATTAACCTAACCTAAATGTCGGAATCGACCCACAAAAGTACACTTTTTTTCCGAGATGAGCAAAAAAATACGGGGATCGTTTCCGATCCCCGCAAGTCGTAAATCCGGTAATTATAGTTTACTCAACTACAGTTACGTTCACAGCCTGTTCGCCTTTAGAGCCGCTACCGACCTCAAATTCGACTTTTTGACCTTCGTTGAGTGATTTGAAACCCTCCGATACGATGCCTGAGAAGTGAACGAAAATTTCCTTTCCGTTCTCTTCGGTAATGAATCCGTAGCCTTTCTTGCCATCGAACCATTTAACTGAACCTTTCATAAGAAATGAATTAATGTATTAATTTGTTCGGCAAAGTAAAGAATAAAAGATGGTCTTTCAAAACATTTTGCCAATTATTTTTCATTTAACGATAAAATTCTTATATTTGCATACAGATTGATCCATAAAAAGATGCATTATGAATAAGAAATTAATGATTGCCGTCCTCGCATTACTCGGTTTTGCTACCGCTTGCTCGTCGGTGAAAACAGCCCCCAAAACGGACTCTAAGGGTGAAAAAGAGATCATTCGCCCCATCGTGATGTATGGTGTGCGACTGCCGCAACAACAGGTTGATCAGGAACTTTCGGATACGCTGAAGGCGACCGAGGCTACAAAAGTCGATTTGGAGCAGAAAACAGAGGCGCAGAAGTAAATTATGGGACAATGTGTGGGTCTTCGTAAGCGAATAGGACTCAATTTATTCTCTAAACTCTACGCTGACGAGGTCGCCGAACACCGCTTGCGTACGCTCTTTTGGGAGTGTACGTTGCGTTGCAACCTTTCGTGTCGCCATTGTGGCAGCGATTGCCGTGTCGATCCGGGGGTGGTAGATATGCCGCTTGACGATTTTCTGCGTGTGCTGGACGAGGAGGTGACTCCGAATGTTGATCCGAAAAGCGTGCTGATTATTTTTTCGGGAGGCGAGGTGCTGGTGCGCGAAGATTTGGAACGCGCAGGTGCCGAGGTCACGCGTCGCGGTTATCCGTGGGGTATGGTGACCAATGGTATGTTGCTCACGCCGCAACGTTTCCGCTCGCTGTGCGATGCGGGGCTGCGATCGGTGTCGGTCAGCTTCGATGGCTTCCCTGAGATCCACAACTATATTCGGCGCAACCCTGCAAGCTACGAGCGGGCGCTGGAGGCGATTCATCTGATTGTCAACGAACCTAATTTAGCTTACGACGTAATTACTTGCGTGACTGGCGCATTGGTGCCTCGGCTTGAAGAGTTCCGTGAGCTGCTGATCGCCGATGGCGTGAAACATTGGCGCCTTTTTTCGATCTTCCCCATGGGGCGTGCCAAGGAGGATGCTACGTTGCGTATGACCGATGAGCAGTTCCGCACGATGATGGAATTCATCCGTCGCAGCCGCAAGTTAGGTCAAATAGAGGTGAGCTATGCCTGCGAAGGATTTTTGGGTAGCTATGAGACGCAGGTGCGCGATCAATTCTACCAATGCACCGCAGGTATATCGGTGGCTTCGGTGCGTGTCGACGGCGCCATTTCGGGGTGTACAAGCATCCGCGCCAATTTTCACCAAGGCAATATATATAAAGACAAATTTTGGGACGTCTGGCAAAACCGCTTCGAGAAGTTCCGTAATCGAGAGTGGGCGCGCACGGGTGAGTGTGCTGATTGTAAGATGTTTCGCTACTGTTTGGGCGGTGGAATGCATCTCCACGACGACGATGGGCGATTGCTCTATTGTCACTATCACCGCTTATAATTGAATGAGATGCGAGAGTTAAAGCTAAAAGAAACAACCGACCTACATACCCCCGAAGAGTTGCTGGGGTGGCAGCCACAGACCGAGCGTGGTGAGTCGCAAATCAGTTCGCTACTGTGGTACTATGGCGGGTTGGTGCGCGAGCGTCGTCACGAGTTGAAGATGACGCAGCAGGAGTTGGCAAGCAAAGTTGGGATGAAGACGGGGTTGATTTCGCGCATCGAAAAGGGTGAGGCGGATATTATGTTCTCGTCGTTCATTCGTGTGATGAATGCCCTTGGTCTTCAGATTGATATCCAGTATTAGAAGCTGTTTGTAGTGCTGCTTGATCTATTGAAAAAGCCTACAAAATGTTGATTCGCAACATTTTGTAGGCTTTTTGTTATTGTCGGGGAGACTGGATTCGAACCAGCGGCCTCCAACTCCCGAAGCTGGCGCGCTAACCGGACTGCGCTACACCCCGAACAAAAATTTTATTACCAACGACAAGTTCAACCGAACTTCCGACAAGCCTCCGATCAGGCTTTTGTCGGGGTACCAAGATTCGAACTTGG
>JAVXFC010000111.1:0-3134 GCA_036658095.1 Alistipes sp.
TGTGGACTTTTTATGATTTTTCTGACCCTCCGATCCCAAATACTAACAACTCACTGGAAGCAATTAATCTGGATTTGAAAACCAAACTCAGGGTACATAATGGGATGAGTCGCAGGTATCGCAAGCTATTTATTGATGAGTATTTCAGGCTCAAATGGAAGTGAGGAATAGGTCGAAACCGCTCATTTACCTACTCTTTTTGACCAATAAACGAAAACCACCCCGATTTTATGTACTATTTTGACCAATAAGCCCCAATAAGCCAAAAGTTGAAAAATAGATACAATAAACCCCACATATCGACGATACGTGGGGTTTATTTAGTTTGCTATTGCGTCTCATCAAAATAGCACTTTTTTTGTACGCATTCATTCAAAAAAAACGCGACGTTCTGATGACGCCTCTTGAGCCGAAACCGGGACTCGAACCCGGGACCTCTTCATTACGAGTGAAACGCTCTACCAACTGAGCTATTTCGGCAACAGGGAGTTATTTTCCCTTTCGGAGTGCAAATATCTGAATTTTTTTTCGAAAAAAAAAGTCTTCTGCGATTTTGTTGGCGCAAATCTGTATTTAATCGCTCATTTCTTCTTATCTTCGCGCAATTTATTTTATTTAACGGTAGAAAATGGGAAAAGCCACGCTGAATCCAACGCCCGATCAGACCTTCGAGATCGTCGGTAGCGAGGAATACGATTTTGTGAAAGTACTCGCACATTCGCGCGAGTTACAGACGTCAGGCGACGTGGAAGGCGCTTGCAACGAACGTTTTCTCGCGTTCCAACGCATCGAGGAGCTGCTTCCCGAAGGAGAAGAGCTGATTTTGGAGTGGAATCACCGCAACACACAGGCAGCACTGGAGCTGCTCTACGCCTCGGCGATTGACCATTTTCTGATCGACGATTTCGAGATGTCCGCCGCTCTGCTTGAGATGTTGCTCGACCTCGATCCCGAGGATCACCAAGAGTCGATTGGACTGCTGGCGTTCGATTATGTTGCCATGGATGAGCAGGAGTTGTTTGACGAGGTAATTAACGATATATCAGATAAATATGCCAGCCGCACCGTACTGATGCTCTGGTCTGCCTTCCGCCGCGACGGACGCCTGCCCGAGGGTGAGGTGCGCCGTCTGAAGAGCCATTTCGGAGCGTGGTACAGCGAATTTACCGCCGACGAACACCCCGCCGACGAGGCTTACCTCCAAGATATTGAGAACGAACGTCCCTCGCTCAGCGCGCAGGCACGCGAATTATGGTTCCAAACGGAGAATGTATGGGCGCTGCATCCCGATTTCATCGGAGCGCTGCGCGCCACGATGGTGTAGTGCGCTATCTCTTACGGTTCATCAGCTCCGTAAAGCAGTGCCGACAAATCGGTTCGTAGGTACTCTGCTCGCCTAACATCACCAAATTATTATCATCGGTCAGACGGTGTGAGTGGTGTGCGAGGTTGCCGCAACGAACGCATATGGCATGCACCTTGGTCACATATTCGGCTGTCGCCATGAGCGCAGGCATCGAGCCGAAGGGTTTGCCCGTAAAGTCCATATCCAATCCCGCCACAATCACACGCACGCCGCTGTTGGCAAGCTGTCGGCAGACCTCGACGATGCTCTCATCGAAAAACTGCGCCTCATCAATTCCCACCACATCGACATCGGCAGACATAAGCAGGATATTTTGCGGCGAATCCACGGGTGTCGAGCGGATTGCGTTGGCATCGTGCGATACGACCTCCTCTTCGGAGTAGCGGACGTCGATGCGAGGCTTAAAAATTTCCACCTTCTGATTGGCAAACTTTGCACGTTTCAAGCGGCGAATCAACTCCTCTGTTTTCCCCGAGAACATCGAGCCACACACCACCTCTATCCAGCCTTTCTGGCTTGCATTTTCCAAAAACATAGCTTTGTTTTTCTATAATTGACACTCGTCCAAGCGGGTGATCTTCGCCCCAAGGGCATTCAGTCGTCCGTCGATATTTTTGTAGCCACGGTCGATCTGTTCGATATTTTGAATGGTACTGCGCCCCTCGGCACTCATGGCGGCGATCAGCAGCGCCACGCCGGCACGAATATCGGGCGAAGTCATGCACGTAGCGCGCAGGCGAATGCGGTGGTCGTGACCGATGACGGTTGCGCGATGCGGGTCGCAGAGGATGATTTGCGCCCCCATGTCGATCAGTTTGTCGACAAAAAAGAGGCGGCTTTCGAACATTTTTTGGTGGATCAACACCGACCCTTTTGCCTGCGTGGCGACCACCAAAAAGATGGAGAGCAGGTCGGGTGTGAGCCCCGGCCACGGTGCGTCGGCAATGGTCATAATTGAGCCATCAATAAAACTTTCGATGCTATAATGATCCTGCTGAGGGATGTAAATATCGTCACCCCGCTGCTCGAAACGGATGCCCATGCGGGCGAACTGAGCAGGAATAATACCTAAATTATCGTACGATACATTCTTGATGGTCAACTCAGAACGGGTCATGGCAGCCATACCGATAAAGCTACCCACCTCAATCATATCGGGCAGCATCGTATGCTCGGTGCCACCCAGTGAATCAACCCCCTCTATGGTCAACAAATTGGAAGCGATACCCGCAATGCGTGCCCCCATACGGTTGAGCATCCGGCAGAGCTGTTGAATGTAGGGTTCGCACGCAGCATTGTAAATTGTGGTCGTTCCGTGCGCCATCACCGCAGCCATCAGGACGTTCGCCGTGCCGGTCACCGAAGCCTCGTCGAGCAACATATAGGTGCCCCGCAAATCATCCCCTTCAACCAGGTAAAACCCTTCGGCTCCGCCATCGAAATTGAATTTAGCCCCTAATTTTTGAAACCCAATGAAGTGAGTGTCGAGCCGGCGGCGACCAATTTTATCACCGCCCGGTTTGGGAATAAATCCCTTGCCGAAGCGTGCCAGCATGGGTCCGATAAGCATCACCGAACCACGCAAACGAGTACAACGACGCAAATAATCCTCGCTGCGGATGTAGTCGAAATCGAGCTCACGAGCGCAAAAAGTGTAGGTATCCTCCGACAGATGTTCCACCTCAACGCCCATTTTGCTGAGCAACTCGATGAGTTGTACCACATCAAGAATCTGCGGCACATTGTGCACCGTGACTTTTTCAGCGGT
>JAVXFC010000112.1:0-2935 GCA_036658095.1 Alistipes sp.
TCGGGCAGCACCACCACGTAAAGCCCTTCGGGCTGATATTCGACCCATGCAGGCAGGCTGTCGCGCATCACCACGGGATAGAGGGCGTTGCGTGTGGCGGGGTAGGTGCGTGGACGTCCGTCGCGCAGATCCATATAACACAGTTGCGAATTGACCCGCTGTTCGAAGAGCAGCGAGCGGCGATACTCCGTCCACCAAACGTGCGAGCCACCCACATCGGGGCGTGTCGAAATGTTGCCCGTGTAGCAGATTGTCTGCTCGGCACCCGTGCGAGTGTTGAGCCGCACGAAGCGCGAAGGGCGGTTGTAGTCGCTCTTGACCACCAGTAGCGTGCTGTCGTCGAGCGGCAGTGGCGAGGCGTAGGTGGTGTAGTTCTTCGCGGGCAGCGTGGTCAGCGGCTCGGAGCTATCTTTGGGGGTGGGCAGCGAGCTCCAGAAGGTGGAGAGGTGGTGAAACGTGTCGCAGAAAAGCTGTTTTTCGCTGGTTTTGTAGAATTTTTTGAGCGCCACGGTGTTCGGGAGAATCCAGTAGGGGTTGCGGACGCTGTACCATGCCACTTTGTCCCAAATGTTCTTGCCGAAATGGTCGTAGGTGTAGGAGCAGATCTGATAACCCATTTGGTAGTGGTCGGGAACCATATCGCGGTAGGAGCCACAGAACCACTTGTCGACGTTGCGGCGTGCCTGCGACAGGTCGTCCATGGCGCGATATTCGAGTGTGAAGCGAGGTTGCAAGCCGCGTCCAAACGACGACATTGCCGTCTCGGACATCACCGCATCGCCCTCGATTGTCCAAATTGGTAAGTAGATGAGTCCGAGGGTCGAACCTTGCTGTCCCAAAAACCAGCTCGCCACACGTACCACACCGCGGTTGAGGTTGTTGTACTGCACGGCATGGCGGTATTCGTGTGCAACCAGTTGTTTGATCCACGGCATCGAGTAGCTCTCCACGGAGGGCGAGGTGAGAAACTCAATGCGCTTGGGTAGCCAGATGACCAGCCCGTTCGACTGGAAATTTTCGGGGTGCATGACAAATGGAATCCGCATCGGACCGTGGCGGAAGCCGTAGCCGATGTCGGGTTTCACGGTGTCGATGTAGAAGAGGGTGCGGCGTGCCACAGCTGCCACGGTGTCGGGGTAGATGAGCTGCACATCGTGCGTGCGCACCTGATTCCAACGCAACGAAGCGGCATCCGATCCCCACGTATAGTATTGAGCCGCAGCGCGTTCTGTGAAACAGAGCGCCAACAGCAGTGGTAGGATATAACAAAGTTTACGCAGCATGATCGCGCTTATGCGCCTGCTTTTTTACAGCGATAGTCTGCTTTGGTCAATATTTCGATCACGCGGTCGCGGTGGTCGCCTTGGATGATGATCTCACCCTGCTTGGCTGCTCCGCCCACGCCACAACGGGTCTTGAGCAGCCGAGCCAGCTCCTCCAGATCGGCGTCCGTGCCGACGAATCCGCGCACCAACGTCACCACACGACCTGCCCGCTGCTTGCGGTCGAGCCACACACGCAGATCTTGCTGGGCGGGGGGTAGGGTTGCGGCGGTCGATCCTTTCTCTGCCTCGTATTTGAAGTCGGGGTCGGTCGAGTAGACCATGCCCAGACGTGCTTTCCAGTCGTTCTCCATGATTTTGTTGTTCAAAATGTAGCGCTTCAACGTCATTTTCGACGCTATATATTGCGCAAAAATAATAAAATTATTATCTTTGAAACAATTATGGCACGTACAATCGTAGAAAGACTGCGAAATATCAACCCCTTTTCGCACAATGCGACACTCGACGAGCTGCCGCAACCCCTGCCTGCCGACCCTTCGATGCGTCTGGTGCGCGTCTATGTCGAGGGTTACGACGATGTGGCTTTCTGGCGTGGAATTTTTGATCACTTCCGTACTCCCTACCTGCGTTTCGAGATTTCGGTTCCCAATCGCGCCGACCTGCCGAAGGGTAAAAAGGTGTTGATGAGTATGATCCCCCGCTCGTCGGAGGAGATGTTGCTCTGCGTAGACTCCGATTTCGACTACCTCTTCGGCAACCGCACCGAGCAGTCGCGTGAGGTGAACCAAGCGCGCTTCATGTTCCACACCTACGCCTACGCCACCGAAAACTACCTCTGCTACGCCCCCTCGCTACACAATGTCTGCGTCAAGGCGACCAAGAACGACACGCGCATCTTCGATTTTGTGACCTTCATGGCGGAATATTCGCGCATCATCTACCCCATATTTCTCTGGTACGCCTACTCGGCATTTCGCTCCTCGGAGGCGGTCTTCACCTTGATCGATTTCAAAGCCACCGTGCGCCTTGGCTTCCTCGACATTGCCGACAATGGTGCCAAGACCCTCGCGTGGCTGCGCCGCAACATCGCCAAGCGCGAAGAGATGCTCCGCACGCGTCACCCCTACATGGTCAAACCAATGGAGGAGTTCGAGACACAGCTTCGCGAACGTGGCGTGACCCCGGAGACGACCTATTTATATATGCAGGGGCATACGCTCATGGATTGCGTGGTGTTGGTGATGCTCAATGCCGTCTGCGAGAAGCTGCGCCAGATGTCCATGGCGAAGATCAGCGGATCGACAAAAGAGGGAGTGGCGCTCAAAAACGAGATGTCGAACTACACCAATTCACTGCGTTCGATTCGCGATGTGCTGCTCGATAACGAAAACTACACCAGCTGCCCGCTCTACAAACGGCTCTATCGCGATATTGGTAAATACCTCATCCGCACCATTTTAGAGATGAAAAAACGCGGCGAAATCCCCAACGACTCGCTCCTCTCGATCCTCCATAAGCTTCGACAAGAGGCGTAGAATTAGAAGCTGTTTTGAATTTATTAATCTCGTTCTTTTCGCCCCTGTTTCCGCCCTGTAAATCCTCATTTAGCTCGCTAAAATCGAATTTGCAGAACAAAAACAGAAGCAAAA
>JAVXFC010000113.1:0-2926 GCA_036658095.1 Alistipes sp.
GTGTTGGAGTGTTATATCATTCTCTGCTCCGATGCTCGTTTTGTGATGCTCGACGAGCCGTTTTCGCAAGTGATGCCACTGCATATAGAGGTGCTTAAGCGTTTGATATTACGAGAGAAAGAGCGGAAGGGTATTCTGCTGACCGACCATTTATATCGGCACGTGCAGTCGATTGCCGACACGCTTTATCTGCTCGAAAGTGGGCATACACGCCTTGTTCACTCCACCGACGATTTGATCCGTTTCGGATATCTCGCATCGGCAAAATTCTGAAAATTGGATCCGTTGAACCCCTCGTATCGCTTGCGTGTACCACGGGATTTTGTAGATGGATCAAAAAACAAGTCGCACGATCCAAAGGATTGCACGACTTGCTATGGTGGGTAAGCTACTTATATCGCACCGCTCAACCGCATACCCTTGCTCGATTCCTCACCTGGGGGATTCTGTAGGAGCTGGTCGTATAAGACTTACCCGTCACAAAAGTAGGAAAATTTTATATCTTTGCAAAAAATATCGACGAATGAATGTAAAATCTTTTTGGCGAGGGGTGATTGCGGTGGTCGCGACGGTGGTTGTGTGTCTGTTTGTGGCGGCTTATCTGCTCTTTGGCGGTGCGGTGCGTACGGAGCGTGAATTGTATGTCAGCACGCACACCGATTATGCTACGTTGTGTGACTCTTTGCTGCCTGTGATGCGTCATCGCGTGGTGTTTAATTGGCTGGCACAGAGCGTCAACCTGCCCGAAACATTCCAACCCGGACACTACACGTTGCGTCGTGGAATGGGGGTGGTA
Organism: Alistipes sp.; assembly: GCA_036658095.1. Classification (GTDB taxonomy): domain Bacteria; phylum Bacteroidota; class Bacteroidia; order Bacteroidales; family Rikenellaceae; genus Alistipes. Next base: position 797 of record JAVXFC010000113.1, read on the forward strand.
AAGGTGGTGCGGATGCTCCAACTGGGCAGGCAAACCCCCGTGCAGGTGACGCTGAACAACCTTCGCACCCCGTCGCAAATGGCTGCGAAACTCGCTGCGCGGCTTGCTGCCGATTCGACGGCGTGGATGGCGGCGTTGACCTCGCCGAAGCTGGCGCGCGAGGTGGGTTTTGACAATGTGACGCTTTTTTCGATGTTTATTCCCAATACCTACGAGTTTTATTGGACGGTGACGCCCGAAGAGTTTGTGCGCAAAATGCACAAGGAGTACGACCGATTTTGGACGGCAGAGCGTGATGCGCAACGCCAGCGGAGCGGTCTGAGCCGTGTGGAGGTGATGATCCTCGCCTCGATTGTGAACGAGGAGACGCGGCAGCAGCGCGAAATGGCGCGCATTGCGGGGGTCTACATCAACCGACTGCGCCGAGGGATGCCCTTGCAGGCGGATCCGACGGTGAAATATGCCTTACAGGATTTCGGACTGCGACGAATCATGCAGCAGCACCTGAAGACGCGTTCGCCCTACAACACCTATATATATAAAGGTTTGCCACCTTCGCCGATTTGTATGCCCGATGTGGTGACGATTGATGCCGTTTTGGGGTTCGAGCAGCACGCCAATTTTTACTTCTGCGCCAGTCCGACCTTCGACGGCACGCACCTTTTTGCACGCACGTTGTCCGAACACGCTGTCAATGCGCGTGCATATCGGGCGGCATTAAATGCGCGCAATATCAAATAATATTTGTACATTTGTCTCCATGTTGACGAAAATTTATGCGGAGAATCCCTCGGAACGCGAGTTGGCGAGGGTGGTCGAGGTGCTGGAGCGCGACGGGATGATCATCTATCCCACGGACAGTGTCTATGCTTTTGGGTGTTCGATCCGTTCGCCCAAGGCGATCGAGCAGCTACGGCGGATCAAGGGCAAGAATGCCGCGACCTGCTCGGTGGTCTTCGCCGACATTGCGCAGGTGGCAGAGTACTGCCGTGTGGACAACGCCACCTTCCGCACCTTGAAACGCAACGTGCCGGGACCCTTCACCTTCATTCTCGCGGCTTCGGCACGCGTACCCGACAAGGCGCTCGCTAAGCGGAAGACGATTGGCGTGCGAATCCCCGATAATGCGATTTCGCGTGCCATTGTCGAGGCGTTGGGCTGTCCACTGATCACCACCTCGGTGCTGGATGACGATCAAACCGTGGAGTACACCACCGATCCAGAGCTGATCGAGGAGCGTTATGGCGCAGAGGTTGCGCTGGTGGTTGACGGCGGCATGGGCAGCCAGATCCCCACCACGGTGGTCGACCTTTCGGGGGACGATGTGGTGGTATTGCGCGAAGGACGTGGGGTGCTGAGATAGAAATTTTGTAAAATTAGATAGTTATGGAAAAGAAAAATTTATGGAATGATGCCGCCAAGTATGGGGCGATCCTTGCTTTGGTGTCGATTGCTTTCACGGTGGCGCAGATGTATCTGCAAAATGGGGTACTCTCGTTCGCCTCGTTGTTGATCTACGTGCTGCTGCTCTACTACTTCACCAAACGTCGTGCGACGCTCTATGGTGCAGGCGAGAATGGCTACGGTTACGGGCAATGTCTGAAATTTATCTGCTGCATGGCACTTTTTGCGGGTATCCTCGAGGGGGGTTATTCGATCGTGGCGTCGAACTGGCTCTTCAAGGCGCAGTACGATGAGTTGCTCAACAAGAGCCTTGCGATGATGAGCGACATGGGTGTCTACCAGTCGGCACAAATGGACGAGATGACCACCATGATGCGCACGATGTACCGTTCGCCGATCTTCATGCTCTTTTCGGGTGTGCTTGGTTCGGTGATCAAGGGGCTTTTCTACGGACTCTTTGTGTCGGCATTCACCAAGCGCACACCGAATATTTTCAGCGGCAATAACGAGCAAGCATAGATGGAGACTCCGAACATATCGGTCGTTGTGCCGATTTTTAATGAGGCGGAGTCGCTGCCCGAACTGACTGCATGGATCGACCGTGTGGCGCGTGCAAATGCACTCACGTATGAGATTGTGATGATCGACGACGGCTCGGACGACGCTTCGTGGCAGGTGATCGAGCAACTCAAAGAGCAGTATGCGGCGATCCGCGCGATCGGATTT
>JAVXFC010000114.1:0-2785 GCA_036658095.1 Alistipes sp.
GGTTTGTATAAAGAGTGAAAACATAGTTCGTTTTTAATGTTTAGCTTGGCAAAAATAACCAAAAAAAGAGATTTTTAACCTATATTTGTAGAATAAATACGTTTAATGCATAAATTATGGAAAATCGGATCGAAATTATACAAATCAATATATCGGGCGAAGATAAACCCGGCATGACCTCTTCGCTGACCGAAATACTTGCCAAATACGATGCATTCATCCTCGACATCGGTCAGGCGAACATCCACCAATCGTTGACTTTGGGCATGCTGTTCAAAACCACCTCCGACAAGTCGGGCAACATCATGAAAGAGCTGCTATTCAAGGCTTCGGAGCTGGGTGTGGTGATCCGATTCACCCCCATTTCCGAGTCCAACTACGACGCGTGGGTCAATCGACAGGGCAAAAATCGCTACATCATCACCCTCCTTGGGCGGCAGGTCACCGCGCGCCACATCGCCGAGGTGACACGCAGCGTGGCGGAACACGAGTTGAACATCGACGCCATTCGCCGCCTGACAGGTCGCGTGGCGCTGCATCGCGACGACCGCGCAGCCAAGTCGTGCATCGAACTTTCGGTGCGAGGCTCGCTCCTCGAAGAGGAGAAAAGCACGCTGCAAGCCCGTTTCATGGAGCTATCAAACATCGGGCTCGACGTCTCGTTCCAGCGCGATGACATCTACCGCCGCAGCCGCCGCCTGATCTGCTTCGATATGGATTCGACTTTGATCGAGACCGAGGTGATCGACGAATTGGCAGAACACGCAGGAGTTGGTGATCAGGTACGCGCAATCACCGAGCGCGCCATGCGGGGTGAGATCGACTTCCGCGAGAGCTTTGCGCAACGAGTGGCTCTACTCAAAGGATTGGACGTCAGCGTCATGGAAGACATTGCACGCAACCTCCCCATTACCGAGGGGTTGGAGCGGATGATGACCATTCTCAAACGCGTGGGCTACAAAACAGCCATTCTATCGGGTGGATTCACCTATTTCGGCAACTATCTACGTCAAAAATACGGCTTTGACTACGTCTATGCCAACGAGTTGGAGATCGAGGATGGACACCTCACGGGGCGCTATATCGGCGAGGTGGTCGACGGACGTCGCAAGGCAGAACTGCTGCGCCTGCTGTGTCAATTCGAGTCGATCAACATCGCTCAGTCGGTCGCCGTGGGTGACGGGGCAAACGACCTGCCGATGCTCAGCCTTGCGGGTTTGGGCATCGCCTTCCACGCCAAACCCAAGGTAAAAGCCACTGCTCAACAATCTATTTCGACCATCGGACTCGACGGCATCCTCTATTTTCTCGGTCTGAAAGATTCGCGCATCGAGGAGTAATCAGATGCGCCATTTAACACTCATCCTCCTCACACTACTCCTCGCGGGATGCTACGACGCGGCAGAGACCCCCGCCGATGTCGTCGTATCGCCGCCTGCCGTGACCAGCACCCTCGCCGCCCTGCGGCAGAGTTACGCAGGCGCCCCCTTCGAGGTCAGCAGCGATCTGGTGGTCGCGGGGGTTGTCACCTCCGACGACCGCGCAAACAACTTCTACCGCACACTCCAACTCGAAGCCGACGGCGTGGGGGTGGAGTGCATGGCGGGCATCGACGGACTGCACAACATCTACCCCAAAGGTTCCAAGCTCACGATCTGCCTTCGGGGGCTGGCGATTGGCGAAAGCCACGGCATCCTGCAAATCGGACGTTCTGCACGACTGGGCAGCGGCTATGCCACCGACTACATCGGCTCACGCGCAGCACTTGATCGTCACCTCTTTCGTAGCGTCAACCAGACAACGATTCAACCGCTCATCCTCGACCTCAACGCCCTCACACCCGCTCTGGCAGGCAGGCTTGTACGAGCGGACGGAGTGCGTTTTAGCCCCAAAGAAGTCGAGCTTAGCACGTGGTCGGGGAGCAAACGTTTCATCGACGAGACTGGCGCGGAAATTTACACCTATACGCGTCCCTATGCCAACTTCGCACAGCACGAAATTCCGAGCAGCGAAGTGCTGCTGATCGGCATTCTGCAATACGACCAGACGGCGGAGGGTGCGCGCTACACACTCAAACTTCGCGATGAGACAGATTGTTGGTATTAGCCTGATCATGTGGCTCATAGCCACTGCCTGCAACACCTCATCGACCCTTTCATTCGAGGAGAACGCCACCCACCATACCTCCATTGCGCAGCTCAAAAGCTACTGTCACGGCACCTCGACCCTGCTCACACACGAGCTGACCCTTCGCGGCATTGTCACCGCCAACGACCTCCGCGGCGAACTGAGTCACACCCTGATCATCGAGGATCGGAGCGGAGGCGTCGAAATAGCGATCGACCACCCCGCATTGGCCGATCTATTTCCTTTAGGTAGCGTCGTAACCGTCTATTGCACAGGACTTGCCGTGGGCAACTACGGCGGAAAAATCATGCTGGGCGCCGCCCCCACCAGCACATACTGCGTCGATCGAATCGCTCGCACCGAGATCGACCGCTACCTGCGCTGCACCGCACCCGATGCCGACCTGCGACGTCCTCAAAGCGCCCACATCGCCGATCTTGGAGCTGACGACATCGATCGTTACCTCCACTTCGAGCAAGTGCGCTTCGTCGAAGCCGACAGAACGTGGTGCGAACGCGACACCACGGGCGCACTCGTCGCCACACAGCGCACCCTGATCGATGCCCACGGTGCCACACTCCCCGTCCGCACCCTGCCCAGCTGCCACTACGCAACAGAGCCTCTGCCGCAAGGCAAAGGCTCCGTGAATGGAATTATT
>JAVXFC010000115.1:0-2468 GCA_036658095.1 Alistipes sp.
AACTTATATCAAGATTTATTATCTGCTATTAAACACCGAAAAGTAGATTGTTTTATCGCTTCTTTAAAAATAGATCCTTCTACTATTTCTACATATATGCAAACTTCTCTAGAAACTCTTCAAAAATATAAAAATTATATTATCAATGCATTACATTACTCTTACTCTAATGGTGTTATGGAAGGTACTAATAACCTCATCAAAGTCCCGCGGCAACTGCCAAAGGTGCCTACTCGCTCATCGGCGGTGGGGATTCGGTGGCTTGCATCAACAAATTCGGGCTGACCGACAAAGTCTCTTACGTCTCGACGGGTGGCGGTGCGCTGCTCGAATACATGGAGGGCAAGGAACTTCCGGGCGTAGCTGCTATCCGAAAATAAGGCGCTCCCAAACGGCGCAACAACCTAAACAACAAAATTTTTGAAATGATAATGAAGAAAATCCTTTTATTCGCAACCATTGCATTTATGGCAAGTTGTCAAAATCAGCCGGCGAAGACCGCCGCGATCGACCTTACAAACCTCGATCCAACCGTAGCGCCCAGCGCCGACTTCTACCAGTATGCCACAGGCGGCTGGCAGACCAAAAATCCGCTGAAACCCGAATTCGCCCGTTATGGCGCCTTCGATGTGCTGCGTGAAAACAACGAAATTCGCCTCAACGAACTCTTTGGCGAAATGGCGAAAGTCAAAGCGGAAACAGGCTCGGTGACCCAGAAAATCTCGGATCTCTACAAAATGGGTCTGGACTCGGTGCGTTTGAACACCGAGGGCGCTGCCCCCATTCGCGCTGCGGTGGACGAAATCCTGACGATCACCGATCGCGCACAGTTCGCCCCTGTTATTGCACAGATGCACACCTCGGTGAACAGCCCATTCTTCGGAATATATGTGCAGTCGGACCTGATGAACAGCAACGTCAATGCGCTCTATATGTCGCAAAGCGGACTGGGCATGGGCGATCGTGACTACTACCTCGACGAGGCGAATGCCGCAACCCGTGAGGCTTACAAAGTCTACCTGAAGAAGGTTTTCGGCTTGGTGGGCATCCCCGAAACAGACCTCGACAAGGCGGTGGCTGGTGTGATGAACATCGAGACTGCATTGGCTGAGAAATCATGGTCGAATGTCGAATTGCGCAACATCGCTGCACAGTACAACCCCATCTCTCGCGCCGATTTCGAGAAGACCTACGACGCTATTGATTGGTCGGTCTACAACAAAACAATGGGTATTGCTGCCTACGATACGATCATCGTCACCACCCCCTCGTCGCTCATCAAAGCCAACGAGCTGCTGAAAACAGCCGCTCTGGAGGATCTGCGCTACTACCTGATTTCGCAATACATCGACGGTGCTTCGTCCTACCTGAGCGACGACTTCTCGTCCGCCTCGTTCGACTTCTTCGGCAAGGTATTGTCGGGAGCGCAGCAGCCCAAACCCCGTTGGAAACGTGCCATGTCTGTTCCTAATAGCACCCTTTCGGAGGCTGTGGGCGAACTTTACGTGGCTAAATACTTCCCCGAGGAGGACAAAGCTCGTATGTTGACGATCGTCAAGAACCTCCAAACAGCCCTCGGCGAACACATCGCGGCACTGGATTGGATGAGCGACATCACCAAAGCCAAAGCGCAGGAGAAATTAGCCACCTTCACCGTGAAGATCGGCTATCCCGACAAATGGAAAGATTATACCACCTTGACGATCGACCCCGCGAAGAGCTATTGGGAGAATGTGGTTGTCGCAGGCAAATGGTACACCGCCGACAACATCCAGCGTCTGGGCAAACCCGTCGACAAAACGGAGTGGCACATAGCTCCTCAGATCGTGAACGCTTACTACAGCCCTACGACCAACGAAATTTGTTTCCCAGCTGCCATTCTGCAACCTCCGTTCTACAACTCGGATGCGGACGATGCGGTGAATTACGGCGGCATTGGCGTGGTGATTGGTCACGAAATGACCCACGGATTCGACGACCAAGGTTCTCAGTTCGACAAGGACGGTAACATGAACAACTGGTGGACACCTGCTGATGCAGAGGCGTTTAAGAGTAAAACAGCGGTGCTGGTGAAACAGTTCGACGCTCTTGAGGTGTTGCCGGGCGTTCACGCCAATGGCGCGCTGTCACTGGGCGAGAACATCGCCGATCAAGGTGGTCTGCGTGTGGCATACACCGCATTGCAAAATGCCTTGAAGGGCGTTGAGACGAAGCCGATCGACGGATTCACCCCTGAGCAACGTTTCTACCTCTCCTATGCAACCCTCTGGGCGCAAAATGTGCGTGATGAGGAGGTTGCCCGCCTTACGAAGCTCGACGTTCACTCGCTGGGCAAGTGGCGCGTCAACGCTACGGTGCGCAACATCCAATCGTTCTACGATGCCTTTGCTATCTCCGACGGTCTGATGTTTATGCCCGTTGAGGAGCGCGTAGTGATCTGGTAATCAAACGCTCTGCCCTTGGTGTGG
>JAVXFC010000116.1:0-2402 GCA_036658095.1 Alistipes sp.
CGCAGGGAGGTCGGGCGTGGAGGGGGTTTCGGGGGTTGTCGTGCCACGGTCGATGCAGATCGTGGTTTCGGTGCAGCCGCTCGTCAGCAACAGCAACAAGGCGAGTGCGCAGAGTGCGCGTGTCCAGACTATTTTCATAATTATGCAATTTAAGATACCCTTCCGATGAGCAGAATTCGCGCCAAAAAGCCCACCCACACGAAGCAACAAGTAACAAATCGTAACTTCGAGCATAAAAAAAGCGGACAAGACGGAGCCTTTTTCTCAAATTATTTATATCTTTGCTAACAAATTGATACCAAAACAACCTTAAATAGCATAAATATGTACGGTAAAATTAAAGATTACTTACAGCATGAACTTGCCGACATCAAAGCTGCCGGTCTCTACAAAAACGAACGCATCATCGAGTCGCCACAACGTGCCGAGATCGAAGTGGGCGGTCGCAAGGTACTGAATTTCTGCGCCAACAACTACCTCGGTCTGTCGGATAATCCGCGCATGATCGCCGCTGCCAAACAGATGTTGGATCTGCGTGGCTACGGCATGTCGTCTGTGCGCTTCATCTGCGGATGCCAAGACATCCACAAAACGCTTGAGAAGGCAATTTCCGACTACTTCGGCACCGAGGATACAATCCTCTATGCTGCTTGTTTCGACGCCAATGGCGGTGTCTTTGAGCCGATCTTCGGTGAGCAGGACGCTATCATCTCCGACGCCCTGAACCACGCCTCGATCATCGACGGTGTGCGTTTGTGCAAGGCAGTGCGCTATCGCTATGCCAATGCCAACATGGAGGAGCTGGAGGATTGCTTGAAAAAAGCTCAGGCTCAACGCTTCCGCATCATCGTCACCGACGGTGTCTTCTCGATGGACGGCAACGCCGCTCCGCTCGACGGCATCTGCGCACTGGCTGCCAAATACGACGCATTGGTCATGGTGGACGAGTGCCACTCGGCAGGCGTGCTGGGTAAGACAGGTCGCGGCATCACCGAACTCTACAACCTTCGCGGTCAGGTCGATATTCTGACGGGTACACTGGGCAAAGCCTTCGGCGGCGCCGTGGGTGGCTACACCACAGGTCGCAAGGAGATCATTGATATGCTTCGCCAACGTTCGCGCCCCTACCTCTTCTCGAACTCGCTACCTCCCGCAGTGGTGGGCGCCTCGATCGAGATGTTCAAGATGTTGGGCGAGAGCGACGCACTGCACGATCGTCTGGTTGCCAACGTGGAACACTTCAGCAAGGGGATGATGGCCGCAGGCTTCGACATCAAACCCACCCAGTCGGCGATTTGCGCTGTGATGCTCTACGATGCTAAACTTTCGCAGGAATTTGCTGCTAAGTTGCAGACCGAGGGGGTTTTCGTCACTGGATTCTACTATCCCGTTGTGCCGAAAGATCAAGCTCGCATCCGCGTGCAGGTTTCGGCAGGACACACCACCGAACATTTGGATCGCTGCATCGCCGCCTTCATCAAGGTGGGTCGCGAGCTAAAGGTTATTAAGTAAAAATTTCGAAATGGCAAAAATAGCTTTGGATGCGATTGATCGCAAGATTCTCAAATTTCTGATTAAAAACGCTCGGATGCCCTTCCTTGAGATTGCTCGCGAATGCGGCATTTCGGGGGCGGCGATCCACCAGCGCATTCGCAAACTCGACGAGTCGGGGGTGATTCTGGGCAGTCGCCTGATTGTCGATCCCAAAACGTTGGGCTTCGACGTCTGCGCCCACATAGGCATCTGCCTGAGCGACCCTCAGCTGTTTACACAAACCATGGAACGACTCAAAGATGTGCCAGAGATTGTTGAATGCCACTTCATCACAGGGACTTACAACATTCTGGTCAAGCTCTATTGTTTGGATAACGAGCATCTCATGCGTACGATTTTCGATGGCATCCTTCGCATTCCCGGTGTCTCGACCACACAGACCTACATTTCGTTGCAGGAGGCATTCCAGCGGCAGGTGAGCGTCGATTTCATCGAGGACTAAGAAGCTGTTTTCGACCCACAAAAAGAGGCTCGAACCGTTGCGGTTCGAGCCTCTTTTGTAGGATCAAATCAAGGCATATTATCACACCCCAACAACGCATTTTGTCGTCAAATCGCCGTCATCGGCACGCATCGTAATGGTAAATTCATAGGTACCAGAGCGGAGTGGTTGGGTGAAATATAGATAGATCTCTGGAGTTAAAAGTTGCAAATCCATTTTTGTCAGTTCCGAAAGCAACTTAAAAACAGGCGTCTCCCCTTGTTCATGCCCCGAAAAAAAGGGCTTAAATTCAGCGGGACATTCGGACGGTCTGAAGGAAGCATCGTATTTTCCCTGCACAAAATCGTTATAGGACATAGCGCATATTTTAATCAGGTCGTTCAACGACGAACCAGCAGGATGTGTA
>JAVXFC010000117.1:0-2274 GCA_036658095.1 Alistipes sp.
GTAAATTCAGGGGTAAATTTATCGTTCGAATAGTGATGGTGAATGCCGTTGGCAAACCACACCTTCTTGAGGTACTTCTCCAGTGCCTTCCACTCGGCACACGCGCGGTCACCCTCGTAGTTTTCGTAGACGGTCTCCAGCGTGCGACGCACGGCGAGGTTGTATTTGAAATTTTGGTCGTAAAGCATATCGCGACCACACTTGGCAGCCTCCGCCAAATAATAGACCAACTCCTTCTCTTCGAGCGAGAGTTTATCGAATTCGGGGACTTCATAGCGGATGACCTTCACATCGTCGAAACGATCGACAACCCACGCTGGCGAGTCACTTTTTTCACCGCCCGCACAGGACGATAAAGCAGTAGTTATTAATACCATAGATGCAATTGAAACTATTTTTTCCATAAGTGTTAAGGTTTTAGTTTGTGCGAAGATAACGCTTTTTATCAAAAAACCCTTCATTATGTTGGATGTATTTCCTAACTTTGCCCCGCTGATTTGAAAATTAGAGATTACGATGAAAATATTTCATACGGTTCGCGAACTCCGCACCGAACTGGACAAATGCGAGCAAACAAAGATCGGATTCGTCCCCACAATGGGCGCCCTGCACGCTGGACACCGCTCGCTGGTGGAACGTGCGCGCAAGGAAAATGAGACCGTGGTGGTGAGCGTCTTTGTCAACCCCACACAGTTCAACGACCCAAACGATTTACGGAGCTATCCGCGTACCCCTGAGGCAGATGCGCTGCTGCTGGAGCAAGCGGGAGCAGACTTTGTATTGATGCCCTCGGTCGAGGAGATCTATCCTCAAGCCGACACGCGCGTCTTCGATTTCGGACGTGTGGACAAGGTCATGGAGGGGGCGAGCCGCCCCGGTCACTTCAACGGTGTGGCGCAGGTCGTCAGCCGTCTGTTCGAGATTGTGCGCCCCGCGCGCGCTTATTTTGGTGAGAAAGATTTCCAACAAATCGCCGTCATCAAAGCCATGGTCGAGCAGCTGCACCTGCCCGTGCAGATCGTCGAATGCACCATTATTCGCGAAGCAGACGGGCTGGCACGCTCATCACGCAACGTCCTTTTAGATCCCGCCCACCGCGCTGCCGCGCCACATATCTACGCCTCGTTGCGCGCCTGCGTCGAACAATCACACACCCTCACCCCCGACGAGTTAACTGCGTGGGTGACCTCCGAGGTGGAACGCAATCCGCTGCTCAAAGTGGTCTATTTCAACGCCGTGGATGCAGCCACCATGCAGCAGGTTCACACGTGGAGCGACTGCCCCCACATCCAAGGCTGCATCACCGTGCAGGTCGGCAAGGTTCGTTTAATTGACAATATTCGTTTACGATAATGAAATTCCAAATCGAAGTATTGAAGTCCAAAATTCACCGCGTGAGTGTCACGCAGGCGAACCTGAACTACGTGGGTAGCATCACCATCGACGAGGCGTTGATGGATGCCGCCAACATGATCGAGGGCGAAAAAGTCCAAATTTTAGACAACAACAACGGCGAGCGCCTAGAAACCTACATCATCAAAGGCGAGCGCGGCAGTGGCTGCATCTGTCTCAATGGCGCCGCGGCACGCAAGGTGCAGGTGGGCGACGTGTTGATCATCGTCTCTTATGCGCAAATGGATTTCGACGATGCGAAGAGCTTCAAGCCGTGGATCGTTTTCCCCGACACAGCAACCAACAAAGTGATCAAATAGATTTTTTCCATGGACATCGCACTCACGCTCATCGCCTTCCTTTCTGCCCTCATTGGCATCATCGGGTGTATAGCCCCCATTTTGCCCGGGCCAGCATTGAGCTTCGTGGGGCTGCTTTGCGCCTACGCCTGTTCCTATACGTCGATCTCGACACAAGCCTTGTGGTGGTGGCTCGCGGCAACCATTGTGGTCTCGGTGGCCGATTATTTTCTGCCCGCCTACATGACCAAGCTCCTCGGCGGATCTCGCGCAGGACAGATCGGTGCCACGCTGGGGCTGGTGGTCGGAATGTTCCTATCGTTCTCCATAGTGGGCATCCTCTTAGGTCCCTTTTTTGGAGCCGTATTGGGCGAATTGACGCACAATCGCAACGAAACAGCGCGCGCCTTTCGCATCGGCTTTGGCTCATTCATCTCGTTTGTGGTCGGCACAGGGGTGAAATTAGTGGTCACGGTGATGATCTTCGCCGTCATCGCTGCCGACACCTACCCCGTCGCCCGCGATTGGGTGGTTTCGCTCTTCTAACAAGCCTCTATTCCTCGTATTTATACCCGACTCCTTT
>JAVXFC010000118.1:0-2148 GCA_036658095.1 Alistipes sp.
TCACCGGCTCCAGTTTCGGTGATATCGCCATTGGTGGTTACATCCCCAAATACGACAATGGAGCCAAGGTCATTGCACAACAAATTCTCCACTTCGATATAGATCGCAAAGACCAATCGACTCATTTTCACCTCACCGAGGGTGTATTTCGATTTGATTCGCGCAAGCTCAAAGAGTTCAAAATACCCGAATACGACCTACCCAAAGGGAGTCTCGTGGAAGATACCATGGCGACTCAGCTTTCAAAATATTCGCACTACATCAGCCTGCTACTCACGGCTTTGGTGCTGTTGATCATCTTCATCATCTTCATCATCGGACTTCTTTTCCGCACACGTCGCTTGACGCGCGCACTCGAATCACGCGAGGGAGAGCTGGTCGTGGCACGCGAAAAAGCCGAAGAGTCGGATCATCTTAAATCCGCGTTTTTGGCAAACATGAGCCACGAAATCCGCACTCCACTCAACGCAATTGTCGGATTCTCATCCCTGCTGGGTAACGAAGATTTGTCGCACGAAGAGCGCGTCGAATACAGCGCAATCGTGATCAATAACTCCGAAATGTTGCTCACGTTGCTGAACGATATTCTCGATATTTCGTCACTCGAATGCGGGAAATCGCGCTTTACCTACGCTTCGGAGGACATCGTGCAGATCTGCCAACACGTCATGCTCACCACCGCTCACACCCGCAAAACGGGCGTGCAGGGAATATTCGAGCCGAAGATCCCTTCGTTTATGCTCGTCACCGACGCCCACCGACTATCGCAAATCCTCATCAATTTGTTGACCAATGCCAGTAAATTCACCACCACAGGATCAATCACACTCGCCTTCGAAGTACATGAAGAGGAGCAACTGATCTACTTCTCGGTCACCGACACTGGCTCTGGCATCCCGAAAGACAAACGCGAACAAGTCTTCAATCGCTTCGAAAAATTGGAGGGCAACAACAAAAATGGCACGGGTCTCGGACTGTCTATTTGCCGCCAAACAACGGCCATATTCGGCGGTCGTATTTGGGTCGACCCTAACTACGAAGAAGGAGCTCGTTTCATCTTCACACACCCTTTCAACTTAGTGATCACCAACCAAATAGATGAGCAAAATTCGCAAGGGGGGGGGAAATCGACACCTTCTAAAACAAACCTACCAATTGCCTAAATAGCTCATCAAACAACGACTGATGAAACCATACAATACCCCACGAAAAACCAATTATCCACCTTTTGCGAAGGGTCGTTTGGTCGCCTAAAAAATTCAAATTTTGCATTCCAAATTGTTTTTTGTACCTTTATAGGATTAAAAAACACTAAAAAACCAAATATAAATGAAATTTTTTATCGACACGGCGAATCTGACACAGATCCGCGAAGCGAACGAAATGGGTGTTCTCGACGGCGTAACCACCAACCCGTCGCTCATGGCAAAGGAGAACATACGTGGTGAGGAGGCTTGCCGCCGCCACTACGTCGAGATCTGTAACATCGTCGACGGTGATGTGAGCGCCGAAGTCATCGCAACCGACTTCGAAGGCATGGTACGCGAAGGCGAAGAGCTGGCAGCACTCCACCCCCACATTGTGGTCAAACTCCCCTGCACTGCCGACGGAATCCGCGCCGTAAAATACTTCTCCACCAAGGGCGTTCGCACCAACTGCACCCTTGTTTTCTCGGTCGGACAAGCTCTGCTGGTCGCCAAAGCAGGCGCCACATACGTCTCTCCATTCGTCGGTCGTCTGGACGACATCTGCACCAATGGAGTAGGTCTGGTGGCTGAAATCGTCAATATGTATCGCTACTATGGCTTCGAGACGCAAGTTCTTGCCGCTTCGATCCGCCACACACAACACATCATTCAATGTATCGAAGCGGGTGCTGACGTAGCAACCTGCCCACTTTCGGCAATCAAAGGTTTGCTAAAACACCCCCTGACCGATAGCGGTTTGGCTCAGTTCCTTGCCGATCATGCCAAGGTGAACGCCTAAAACTGCCCGCATAAAAACGGCGGCTTAATAGTCCAAAAGGGAAGGATATCGCGATGCGATATCCTTCCCTTTTATAGATTATTTCGGATCAATGTAAAAAGTCGGTGGGGGGATTTTGAGAAATAAGAGTATCTTTGTAGACGTTATGAATAATAAAGATAT
>JAVXFC010000119.1:0-1972 GCA_036658095.1 Alistipes sp.
ATTAAAAAAGACGCTTACGCGTGTTATCGCACAACAATAACAACATAACCAATTGTTTTAAATAAATAAAAAAAGAAAGCGAAATAAGTTAAGATAAAGCTTAATAACCACACAGTTCAAGTTGGGATACACCTCACAAATCAAGATACTCACCCTGCGCAGTGGGGCGACCGAGGAGCTGAATTTCGAGATCGAAGAGAGCCGTATCGCCGTCGAAGATGTGGTGGTGTCGGCAAGTCGCAGCGCCTCACTGCGTCGCGAGACACCCGCCCTGATCAACGTCCTCGACGCGGATTTATTCGAAAAGACCAACGCCGTCTGCTTGGCCCAAGGCTTGAGCTTTCAACCCGGCGTCCGCACCGAGGATGACTGCCAGAATTGTGGCTTCATGCAGGTGCGTATCAATGGGTTGGACGGACACTACTCGCAGATCTTGGTCGACTCGCACCCCATTTTCTCGGCTTTGACAGGCGTCTATGGGTTGGAGCAAATCCCCGCCAACATGATCGAACGCGTGGAGGTGGTGCGCGGAGGCGGCTCGGCATTGGTCGGCTCCTCGGCAATCGGCGGCACGATCAACATCATCACCAAAGACCCCCTGCGCAACACCGCGCAGCTCTCCCATACGTTGCTCTCGCTGGGCAGCAGTAGCTCCTACGACAACAACACCGCCTTCAACGCCTCGCTGGTCACCGACGACGGCAAGGCTGGGGCATACGTCTATGGTCAAAATCGCCACCGCTCAGGCTATGATCACGACGGTGACGGCTTCACCGAACTACCCTTGCTATCCAACCAAACCGTCGGAATGCGTTCGTTCATTCGCACGGGACTATACTCACGCATTACAGCTCAATATCATCACATTGGCGAGTTCCGTCGGGGTGGTGATCGGCTCGATCGTCCTGCACACGAAGCCCTCATTGCCGAACAAATCGACCACGCGATTGACGGTGGCAGCCTTAGCTTCGACCACTCCTCGGCAGATCGCTCCGATCGGCTGAACCTCTACACCTCGTTTCAAAACACCGCACGCAAAAGCTACTACGGCACGGGCGAAGATCCCAATGCCTACGGCACGACACACGGCATTACGGTGGCATCGGGAGCGCTATATATACATAATTTTCAACGACTTTGGTTTATGCCTTCGGAGCTAAGTTTGGGCGTGGAGTACAACTATGACGGGCTGCACGACCGCTCACTGGGCTACCGTATGGAGACGCGGCAGCGGGTACACATCTTCAGTGGCTACCTGCAAAATGAGTGGAAAAACGAACATTGGTCGCTGCTATTGGGGGCGCGCCTCGACAAACACAACATGGTCGACAAGGTGATCGTCAGCCCCCGCGCCAACGTGCGTTTCAATCCAATCGAGGCGGTGAGCCTGCGCCTAAGCTATGCAGGTGGATTCCGCGCACCACAGGCTTTCGACGAGGATATGCACATCTCGATCGTCGGAGGCGAGCGCGTACGCATCCGTCTTGCCGACGGACTACGCGAGGAGCGCTCGCACAGCTTTAGCCTCTCGTCGGATTTCTACAAAAGTTTCGGCAAAGTGCAGGTCAACCTCCTCGTCGAAGGGTTCTGCACGCTACTCGACCACGTCTTTGCCCTGCGCGAGTTGCCCAATCAGGGCGAGGAGGGTACCCTATTCAAAGAGCGCTACAACGGATCGGGGGCAACCGTCATCGGGGCAACCGTCGAGGGTAAGATTGTCCCCGCCAAATGGTGTTCGGTGCAGGTGGGCATGACCTATCAGCAAAGCCGCTACACCCACCCGCTGCAATGGAGCGACAACCCCGCCGTCGCCCCCGAACGACAGATGTTCCGCTCGCCCGATCTCTATGGCTACTTCACCCTCACGTGCGATCCCGTACGTAACTTCTCGGCTGCACTCACAGGAACCTACACGGGTTCGATGGTCGTACAGCACATGGAGGGGTCGGGTACAACCATCGACACCGCCGTC
>JAVXFC010000120.1:0-1805 GCA_036658095.1 Alistipes sp.
CGAGCTAAATGAGAATTTATAGGACGAAAACTGGGGCGAAAAGAGCCGAAAAGAAAGAGATTAATAAATTCGAAACAGCTTCTTAGGCTTTTTCAAAACTCCCTCATTTTTTTTATATCAGCATAACGATTTTTAGCTATCTTTGCATTACGATTCTAAAACCTAACTAAATAATGATCTCTGAAACTGAACGCAAACGCATCATCGCCCTCATCAACCGTGAGGTCGTTCCCGCAATAGGCTGCACAGAGCCAATTGCCGTGGCACTATGCGTGGCTCGCGCCACAGAAACATTGGGCTGCAAACCTGAAAAAATAACAGCGCACCTGAGTGCCAACATTCTCAAAAATGCCATGGGCGTCGGCATCCCCGGCACAGGCATGATCGGATTGCCAATCGCTATCGCCCTCGGCGCACTCATCGGTCGCTCCGAATATCAGCTCGAAGTGCTGAAAGATTCGACCCCCGAATCCGTTGAGGCAGGTCGCCAATTTATCAACGAAAAACGCATCGCTATTTCGCTCAAGGAGAAAATCACCGAGAAATTATACATCGAGATCGAAGTCGAAGCTGCCTCACATCGCGCCACAGCAATCATAGCGGGTGGACACACCTCGTTTATATACATCGCGCACGACGGCAAAGTACTGTTGGACGCTGCGGCAGGAACCTCGACCGAAGCGGCTGAGGAGACCGTGGAGTTAAACCTGCGCAAGGTGTGGGACTTCGCCATGACAGCACCGCTCGAAGAGTTACGCTTCATCCTCGAAACACGCCGACTGAACAAAGCTGCTGCCGAACGCTCATTCGAAGGAGACTTCGGACATTGCGTGGGCAAAACCATGCGAATGCCCAACGAAAAACGCGTCATGGGCGACAGCATATTCTCGCACATACTATCCTACACTTCAGCCGCTTGCGATGCTCGCATGGCGGGTGCTATGATCCCCGTGATGAGCAATTCAGGTAGTGGAAATCAGGGCATCGCCGCCACACTTCCTGTGGTGATCTACGCCGAAGAGAACCACGCCACCGAAGAGCAGACCATTCGCGCGCTGATGTTGAGCCACCTGACAGTGATCTACATCAAACAGAGCTTGGGTCGCCTGTCAGCGCTGTGCGGCTGCGTTGTTGCTGCCACAGGATCGAGCTGCGGCATCGTATATCTCATGGGAGGCGGCTTCGAGGAGGTGTCGGCTGCTGTGAAAAATATGATCGCAAACCTAACAGGTATGATCTGCGACGGTGCTAAACCCAGCTGTGCAATGAAACTCATGAGTGGCGTTTCGGTAGCTGTGCTATCGGCAATGATGGCCGTCGAACACCGCTGCGTGACCCCTGTCGAGGGAATCATCGAGCAGGATGTAGATCGCTGCATCCACAACTTGACACGCATCGGACGCGACGGCATGAACGAAACCGACACACTGGTGCTGGACATCATGACCCACAAATGCTCGTAGCCTAACCCGCTCACACCATACCACATCAAGGGCAGGAATCTTCGCGATTCCTGCCCTTGATGTAAAATACAAATAGCCATTTATTACTGCAATATTTTCAGAATATTTCCCAGCCTATCAACCTTGAGTGGGAGACAAATCTCCTTGATCATCTCACCTGACCAAGATTTCTGAGCCTTATTATTGCTTCCTAACTCGATCGTGGTGACAATAGGCGAAGCAATGTTGGCAGGCATAAAAAAGCCCTCGGTTCCCGTACAACTAACAAATTTATAAATCCTATCTTGATCCACATCGTCAATAGAGATTGATCTTCCAAGTTGCTCTTGAGTAGGAAGATAG
>JAVXFC010000121.1:0-1704 GCA_036658095.1 Alistipes sp.
TGACATCCACATCGTGCGGCTGTGCCGCCATGGGGTCGCAGAAGAAAATCAACGTGCTGATCTTGCCGTCGGCAATCATCGACCCCAACTGCTGATCGCCTCCCAGCGGTCCCGATTTGAGCAGGGTGATGCTCAAATCCAGCGGATTTGCATCGTCATGCTCCTCGCGATGCGCCAGCAGAGTCTTCTCGACCATTTTTCCCGTCGTTCCCGTGCAGACCATGGGGTGCTTGCGCAGCTTCGAGCTGTTCCAATCCACCCACTCCGCCAGATCGCGCTTCATGTTGTCGTGCGCCACCAGCGCCACACTTTTCTTCTTATCCATGATCGGTATTATCTCTTCTCGGTAGCGGTCGCAGCCTCGTCGGCACCGTCCGTCTCGTCCGTCTGGGCAGGAAGTTCAAATTTGGTAAACCCAGCAGCCACCAAAATATTGTACCACGCGAAGCATTTTTTCATATCCGAGACGTGTACCCGCTCGCGATCGTAGGTGGGCAATGCCTCAGCAAATGCCGCCTTGATCTTCTCCTCTGGCTCTTTGTGACTGATCGCCGCCTTGCCTGCTTGGAGTTTGTAGATATTCGTAAAGACCTCAGCCAGCGACACATCCTCGTCGTCGGTGAACATTGAGATCTCCGTCAACGAGCTAACCTTCGCCGATGCTGCGGCGTTCATGCGCTTGCCGTCGGTGAGTGCCTCAACAATCACACCGCGCGTCGATTGCGCTACATATTTATAAAGACCGGGCTGACCCGAAATAGCTAAAATTTCTTTTAATTCCATAATGATTAGTATTGTAATGAATGAGTTAATGAACGTATAAGTAAAGAGGATTGCAGGCTACCGAGCGGGTTGCAACATCCCGAAAAATTTCGCATCACGCCTCTTTTTTTAGGTGAATATCCATTTGAGGAAAGGGGAATTCGATCCCTTTGGTCGGCAGAATCTTGTAGAATTTTTCGTTATATTCGAAAAAGACGCTCCAATAATCGCCATTCATGACCCACGCGCGTACCGTCAAGTTGACCGAGCTGTCGCCCAACGACGCCACCCACACCACCGTGTCGTGGTCCTTGAGGATCCGCTCGTCGGCGAGCAGCAGACCGAGGATCGTCTCGCGCGCCACCTCCACATCGTTGCCATACGCCATGCCGATCGTCCAATCCACGCGGCGAAATTCGGAGGTCGAGTAGTTGTCGATGATCGCCGTGGCGATCGAATTATTAGGGATATAGATCGTCTGGTGATCTGCCGTTTGAATCACCGTCGAGAAGAGTTTGATCTCCTTCACCTCACCCGACTGACCTTGAGCCGAGATAAAGTCTCCCACACGGTAGGGCTTCATAAGCAGCACCATAACTCCACCCGCAAAGTTCTGCGCCGTACCGCTCAACGCCATACCGATCGCCAAGGTGGCGGAGGCAAAGAGGGCGATGATCGAGGTCACATTCACACCAAGGGTCTGTATCACACTCAGTATGAGCATGATCGTAAGGATCATCTTGATCGTATGACGCATGAACGAGCGCAGCGACGCATCCACCTCGCGACGTTCGAAGGTGGCGTCGAGCAGTTTGACGATGCGGCGGATGATCCACCGACCAATCGCGTAAATCGTCAGCGCCAACAAGATCTGCAACACCAGCACCACAGCGTCCGAAATCAAGCTCGAAAGCAGCTCTTTGACGTTGATATTGGCAATTT
>JAVXFC010000122.1:0-1466 GCA_036658095.1 Alistipes sp.
AAATCCTCCGCACCCGCATAGAGCGAGAGTGAGTCTCCGCGATTCGAAAGGTTGACGTTGAGCTTGGTTGCCAACAGCTGGTCTCGCTCCACATATTCCGAGGTCACCTTGAGCGCAAGTTTGTCGCCCACAGGGTTGAACAACAGCTGCAACTGCGAGCCATCGGCAATCTGCAAGCCACGTGAGAAGGCATCGACCAGCGGGTTTATATTTTTGATCTGAACCGAGAGCAGCGAGTAGTCGTCTGCCACCAAGGTCTGCTGCGATGTCGAACGAATATACCGATCCCGATCGTAAAGCATCGGCAGGTATTTCCACACGCTCGTCTTCAGGTATTCATAGACCTTGCGATAACTGGTTTTGCTGCGGAACGTGGCATCGGCAAAGTCCGAACGCAGCTCCACATATTTGCTGCGCTCCGAGTTCTCACCCCGCAGGGTGAACCGCTGCGCCTTGACCTGCCGATCGTTGTAACGATAGTGGGCGTTGGTGATTTCGATCTCGCCATTCAGGTCATCCACCGAGCGCCCCGCAACCTTCGCCACCAGACGCGCCGAGAGTTCCGAGATCGAATCGCGGGGGTTGATGTGCATCTTCGCCAGATTGGCGTGGTGAAGGTCGAAGGCGAAGTCGTAGCGCGGAACCTTCTCGTTGAGATCTACCAGACCATTGAAGTCGAAGTTGAGATTCGGATCACGCGCCGAGATGCGCCCATTGAACTCCTTATTATATAGATGTCCGTCGAGCCGCACCGAATCGTAGGCATAACCAGCGTAGACCAAGCGGGTGACTGCCCCCGACAGATTAGCATCGGCATAATCCTTGCCGAGCGTGCCGTTCACACGCGCCGTGAGGGTTGCGGCACCCAACTTCGGCACATCCAAAAGCTGCCCAAGGCGAATATTGCGTGCCAAAACGTTGCCCTGCACACTGCTACGATCCCGCGAGAGGGGAAGTATGGCGAGGTTACACTCCGTTCGTCCGACCTTCGTATCGACCGCCGCACGCATACGGAACGACTTCAGCGTACCCTTGAAACCAGCCGTAAGATCTACATTTCCTGCATTATCAATAATGCGTAATAACTTTGTAGATAGTGTTTTATTACCAATCGACGAGGCGAAACGATCCACATCCGCAGCCGTAGAGGTCAGTCGACGAACCTCCACATCGAAATGGGTGCGTGCCAAATCAGGTAGTCCGCGCACGCTGCCTTCGAGCGCAATGTGCGTATTTTGCCCCGCATTCAGGCTCTCGACCGAAGCGGTGAAATCGTCGACCGTGCCTGCCGCCGTGATGTTTATGTCGGTCAGCGTAGTCTCCCACAGCCGCAACGAGGGGGCGAAAAATGCCACATCGTCGCTCGCCAAGCGCGAATGTTCAATCGCAGCATCGAGCTGCACGGCGCTAATAAAATCTTTGTATTTGCCCCACGAGCCTCCTTCGAGCGACACATGCGGCATATA
>JAVXFC010000123.1:0-1452 GCA_036658095.1 Alistipes sp.
AAATGAGGATTTACAGGGCGGAAACAGGGGCGAAAAGAGCCAAAAAGGACGAGATTAATAAATTCAAAACAGCTTCTTACTCGGCGTCGATCGTCGAAACCCCAAACGTGATCTCCTCCAGCACATCCAGCAACACCCGCACCGTTTCGAGCGCCGTGAAGACCGTGACGTTGTTCTCGACCGCGGTGCGACGAATTTCATAGCCGTCGAGGCGCGTATTATGTTGGTTGATGTCGATTGTGTTGACCACATAGCTCACATGACCTTGGCGCAACGAGTCGATGATTTCGGAACTTCCCTCGCTCAGCTTGCGGCGCGTGCGCGTGCGGATGCCATGCTCGCGCAGGAACTCTGCTGTACCTGTGGTCGCCTCGATGTTGAATCCAAGGTCGTAGAAGCGGTGGACGAGGGGCAGCGCTGCCTCCTTGTCGTGGTCGGCAATGGTGACGAAAATCGTACCGTAGTTGCAGACGTTCATTCCTGTGGCTTGCAGCGCTTTGTAGAGTGCGCGCGTCAATTTGTCGTCATAGCCGATCGCCTCGCCCGTCGACTTCATCTCAGGCGAGAGGTAGGAGTCCATGCCGCGAATCTTGGCGAACGAGAAGGCGGGAGCTTTGACGTACCAACGTTTCTTCTCCTTGCCATAGACCTCCGTGATACCCTGCTCTTTGAGACTTTTGCCGAGGATCACTTGGGTGGCGATATGCGCCATTTGCACCCCTGTTGCCTTCGAGAGGAACGGCACGGTGCGCGACGAACGGGGGTTGACCTCGATCACGTAGATGTCGTCGTCGCCTGCCAAAATGAACTGGATATTGTAGAGACCCACGATGCCGATCCGCAGACCCAGACGCACCGTGTAATCAATGATTTTCTGTTTCGCTTTTTGGCTCACGCTGAAGGTCGGATAGACACTGATCGAGTCGCCTGAGTGGATACCCGTGCGCTCGACGTGTTCCATGATGCCGGGGATGAAGACCTCTTTGCCGTCGCAAATGGCGTCTACCTCCAGCTCCTTGCCCATGATGTAGCGATCGACCAACACGGGCGAATCGGCATTCACCTCAACGGCCGTTTGCAGGTAGTGGCGCAGGCGCTCTTCGTTCGAGACGATCTGCATCGCGCGACCACCCAACACGTAGCTTGGGCGCACCAAGACGGGGTAGCCGATGCGCTCGGCGGCACGCACACCTGTTTCGATGTCGGTGACCGCTTCGGCTTCGGGCTGAGGTATTTGCAGCTCCTCCATGATCTTCTCGAAGCAACCGCGATCTTCGGCATTTTTGATGGCTTGCACCCCAGTGCCAATAATTGGCACACCCAGCGAAGCCAGTGGTTCGGCAAGGTTTATGGCGGTCTGACCACCCAGCGAGACGATGATCGCCTTGGGTTTTTCGAGGTGCAAGACGTTCATCACATCCTCGACCATGAGCGGCTCGAAGTAGAGTTTAT
>JAVXFC010000124.1:0-1362 GCA_036658095.1 Alistipes sp.
CATTCACCTCGAAATATTTGCAACAACCACTACTTAAGTGATATACACCCGCCAAAGGGACAAAACTTTGCGTAATGTGCGGCAGCAACTGCGCAAAATCAGCCTCCGTTGGCAAGCGCCAACCACTGGGACAGATTTGCAGCGCCATCGTCTGATTGTAAAGCATCCCATAGCTTTTTGCCGCCGTAGGCTGCCCACTCGGATACCACGCGCCTGCGGGGAGTGACGCACCCGCTGGTGCATAACGCAGGTTCTCCGCCATCCAGACCAAGTTACCATAGGTCACCGTTTTATAGCTTTCGCCTTGGCAGAGCATCGTCCCCGTGGTTACATCGCCGCTGCCACCGCCCGACTCGCCTGCGCCACCACTGGGGGTCAGAGCGCCTCCGGGCGACCAATCCGCCACGTCACCACTCAAAGTTGGGATCAGCTTCTCCTTCTCAACCACTACGCCCATCGTATAGCGCTTACTCTGCAACAGCGCGTTAGAGGCAAAAGTTGCCGTACGCACCTTGCCGTCTGCCGTGGTCACACTCACCGTCAACGCCGCTGTTTGCGGCACAATAACCACCTCGTAGAGGCTCTGAGGTGTGGCTGCGTGGGCTTTTATGTCCGTTGCCGCAACACCGCTAACCACGGTCGTGATTGATGTTTTCAAGTCCACCGTAGCATCAGCAACAGCGCCACCAACCACCACGCCCACCACCTCGGAGGAGGTTTGGTTGGTAATAGAGATTTGTACAGAGGTCATCATATGGTGGAAAATCATGGGGATAGCCGTCGAAGTGGGTGCAATATTGTTCTTCACAGCAGCCAACAAATCCGACGTAGCGCAACTCGCACTTTGATCTGCTGCCACCCTAAAAGTAGTAGGAGTACCCGCTGCAACGTAGGGATAATAGGCAATTAGCATCGCCAGATCGCTTGCATCGTACCACGATAAATTCGTCGCAGCAAAGGTCGAACCATTATAACTCATCAAAATATTGGTGGCATAATTGCTCGCGCCACGCACGATAGTGAGTCCAATCTGATCGCCCACCTCGAAATTCAAGCCCGCCACCCGCGTGATGATCGGATTAATGACAACACTCTTTCCGTCAAAGCTTTCTGACCCACGAGTGCAGCCACTCAAAAACAGTAATCCAGCAACACAACAAAGCATCGCACCTAAATTCCTCATGAAATAACGTTTTATTTTTATATTTGTAGAACAAAGGTACTATAAATAAATGGGAATGAGATGAGGGATTCTGGCTATTGTGCTATAAATTGGGATCAATCCGTAATTCTTGTTGGTGAGTTTTGAAATTATTATCTTTGTTTTATGGAATTGATTGATATAATGCGGAGTTTTTTGCC
>JAVXFC010000125.1:0-901 GCA_036658095.1 Alistipes sp.
ATTGTTGTCCGCAATCCAAAGTGATCAGTGAAGTCAGCGGTTGAATATCCAAGCTCGTCAACTGATTTCGATTGCAGGCGAGGTTGGTTAGCGTCATATTTTTGCTGGGATCCAAGCTCGTCAACTGATTATAACCGCAGTCGAGGTAAGTTAACACCGTGTTTTTGCTGACATCCAAGCTCGGCAATTGATTGTTATAGCATTCGAGGTCGTTTAGCTTCGTGTTTTTGCTGACATCCAAGCTCGTCAATTGATTGCATCCGCAGTAGAGGCCCATTAGCTTCGTGTTTTTGCTAACATCTAAGCTCGGCAACTGATTGTTTTGGCAACCCAAGGAGCCTAACTCCGTGTTTTTGCTGACATCCAAGTTCGTCAACTGATTGTGTTCGCAGTCTAAATAGAATAGCTGCGTGTGTTTGCTAACATCCAAGCTTGTCAACTGATTATAACCGAAAGCTAAGTTGATTAGCGCCGTGTTTTGGCTGAGATCCAAGCTCGTCAATTGATTCTCATAGCAGAAGAGGGAAGTTAGTGCCGTGTTTTGGCTGAGATCCAAGCTCGTCAACTGATTGGTATCGCAGACAAGGAAAGTTAGTGCTGTGTTCTGGCTAATATCCAAGCTCGTCAATTGATTGCCATCGCAGTAGAGATCAGTTAGCTCCGTGTTTTTGCTGACATCCAAGCTCGTCAACCGATTGAGTGGGCAGTCGATGAAGATTAGTGCCGTGTTCTGGCTAACATCCAAGCTCGTCAACAGATTGTTTTTGCAACTGAGTTCGGTTAGCTTCGTGTTTTTGGTGACATCCAAGCTCGTCAACAGATTGTTTTCGCAACCGAGTTTGGTCAGTGCCGTGTTTTTGGTGATATCCAAGCTCGTCAACTGATTGTTTTTGCAACCGAG
>JAVXFC010000126.1:0-894 GCA_036658095.1 Alistipes sp.
GTTCAGTACACCCTGATTCGAGTTAATTCGCAATAAATCGAATAACCTTGTACTTGATCTGTTGTCGTCCGGCGGCTAAATCCCGATAATACGGCGGTTTTTCTTCGTCTACTGTTTTTCTTGCTAGGTTTAGTTGATGACCGATTATTTGCTGTTACTGGTCGGTACCGTTCTGGTCAATAACTTTGTTTTAGTTAAGTTTCTCGGCTTATGTCCATTTATGGGCGTATCTAAAAAGCTGGAAACGGCCATTGGTATGGGGCTGGCAACCACCTTTGTACTCACCCTCGCCTCGGTTTGCGCTTGGGCAGTTAACGAATTCATTCTGGTGCCGCTGGCGCTAGGATATTTGCGTACCTTAACCTTTATCTTAGTGATCGCCGTTGTGGTGCAGTTCACCGAGTTGGTGGTGCGTAAAACGAGCCCTGCGCTGTATCGACTGCTCGGTATCTTCCTGCCGCTGATTACCACCAACTGCGCCGTGCTTGGCGTGGCGCTGCTTAACGTCAACCAGTCGCATAACTTTATGCAATCTGCTGTTTATGGCTTTAGCGCCGCCGCAGGCTTCTCTCTGGTGATGGTTCTGTTTGCCGCAATTCGTGAACGCTTAGCCGTGGCTGACGTGCCCGCGCCGTTCCGCGGTTCTTCTATTGCACTGATTACCGCCGGACTGATGTCCCTTGCGTTTATGGGCTTTACCGGGTTGGTGAAATTCTAATGTCGTCGTTGTGGATTGCTATTTGTGCCGTCGGCGCTATTGCGCTGGTTTCCGGTATCGTGCTCGGCTTTGCCGCGCGTCGTTTTAAAGTTGATGCTGACCCTATCGTTGAACAGATCGACGCGATTCTACCGCAAAGCCAATGTGGTCAATGTGGATACCCAGGCTGTCGCCCT
>JAVXFC010000127.1:0-863 GCA_036658095.1 Alistipes sp.
TCAAAGGTTTCCTGAGGTCGCCAGCCGAGCTCACGCTCAATTTTGGCGGCATCAATGGCATAACGCATATCATGACCTGGGCGATCGGTCACATAGGTGATTAAATCAGCATAGTGCTCAACGCCTTCTGGTTTGCTAGGAACAAGCTCCTCCAAAAGGGCACAAACGGTTTTCACAACGTCGATATTTTTACGTTCGTTGTGACCACCGATGTTATAAGTTTCGCCAATCGCACCTTCGGTAACCACCAGATATAGCGCACGCGCGTGATCTTCAACATAAAGCCAATCACGGATCTGGGCTCCGTTGCCATAAACCGGCAGCGGCTTGCCAGCTAATGCGTTGAGGATAATCAACGGGATTAGCTTCTCAGGGAAATGATACGGGCCATAGTTGTTCGAGCAGTTAGTCACGATAGTCGGGAAACCATAGGTCCGTAACCAAGCGCGGACTAGGTGATCGCTGGAGGCTTTCGACGCCGAATATGGGCTGCTAGGTGCATATGGCGTAGTTTCAGTAAAGAAATCATCGGTGCCATGCAGATCGCCATAAACTTCGTCAGTCGAAATATGATGGAAACGGAATGCATCTTTACGCGATGCATCAAGCCCATTCCAGTACTGACGAGCGGCTTCTAACATCGTATAAGTGCCAACAATGTTGGTTTCGATAAAATCAGCTGGGCCGTCAATGGAACGATCCACGTGGCTTTCAGCGGCCAGATGCATAACATAATCAGGCTGATACTGGGCAAAAACGCGATCCAATTCATTGCGGTTACAAATATCAACCTGTTCAAACGAATAGCGCTCGTTATCGGCTACAGGCGTGAGGGATTCTAAATTGCCAGCATAGGTCAGCTT
>JAVXFC010000128.1:0-851 GCA_036658095.1 Alistipes sp.
CTACTCCAAATATACGAATATATTTTTGGATTATGTGCAGATAGGTACTATATTTGTTGAGAATCGACGATAACTTAAAGTGTGAAAGCGTATGAAAAAGTATCGTTGCACCGTGTGTGAATACATCTACGACCCCGCGTTGGGGGATCCCGAAAATGGAATCGCCATGGGAACAGCCTTCGACGACCTGCCGGAGGAGTGGATCTGCCCCGTCTGCGGAGAGGGGAAGTGGGCATTTGAACCTATTGACAAATAAAAGTTATGTGTACTCTGACCATTCTATCACTTATGTTATTAACTATGACAACCGACACAATCAATCAAACACGCTTTACTCCCAAGGCATTGCCTTATGAGTACACGGCGCTACAACCGCACATCTCCGAGGAGACGCTGCGCTTTCACCACGACAAACACTATGTGGGTTACGTGGCCAAACTCAATGAGTTGATTCTCGACACACCTTTTGCCGAGCAGCCTCTGGAAGATATTATTTGCTCGGCAGATGGAGCGATCTTCAACAATGCCGCGCAGGCGTGGAACCACGAATTTTTCTTCGAGTCGCTTGCTCCACAGCCGCAACATGCACCCACAGGCGGCTTGCTGGCGGCTATTGACCGTGATTTCGGCTCGTTCGATCAGCTCAAGGCACAGATGACCAAAGCCAGCCTCGCACTGTTTGGCTCGGGCTGGGTGTGGCTTGCTGAGGATGCAACGGGTAAGTTGGTGATCCTTGCGCTGCCCAATGCCGGAACTCCGCTGACGCAACGGCTCAAACCGTTGCTGGCGATCGACGTGTGGGAACATGCTTACTACCTTGATTACCGGAATCGTCGTGCCGACGCGGTGGC
>JAVXFC010000129.1:0-550 GCA_036658095.1 Alistipes sp.
TCGTCACGAATACACGATTCCAGCGCAGCCATTTCTACGTTGTTGTCTTGCTTAGTCACGCCGATACGCTGGCAGAATTCGCGGATAGAGGCTGCCGTATAGCCACGGCGACGTAGGCCGGAAATCGTTGGCATACGAGGATCATCCCAGCCTTCTACGATCTTCTCTGTTACCAACTGGTTCAGCTTACGCTTCGACATGATGGCATACTCGAGATTCAGACGAGAAAACTCGTACTGACGCGGATGCGTTGGGATAGTGATGTTATCTAATACCCAATCGTACAAACGGCGGTTGTCTTGGAACTCCAGAGTACACAGTGAATGTGTAATCCCTTCCAAGGCATCAGAAATGCAGTGAGTAAAATCGTACATCGGGTAGATGCACCATTTGTTGCCCGTCTGGTGATGTTCAGCAAACTTGATACGATACAAAACCGGATCGCGCATAACAATGAACGGAGAAGCCATGTCGATCTTGGCGCGCAAGCACGCTGTGCCCTCGGCAAACTCACCGTTACGCATTTTTTCGAACAAAGCCAGATTCTCTT
>JAVXFC010000129.1:560-821 GCA_036658095.1 Alistipes sp.
GCTATTTTTACCCGGAGACGTCAAGGTGCCGCGGTATTCACGGATCTGCTCAGGAGTCAGCTCATCAACATAAGCCAAGCCCTTAGTAATCAATTCTATCGCGTACTGGTGCAGTTGATCGAAGTAGTCGGAGGAATAACGCACTGCGCCACTCCACTCGAAACCTAGCCACTGTACGTCGCGTTTAATTGACTCAACGTATTCAATGTCTTCTTTCACCGGGTTGGTGTCATCAAAGCGCAGGTTACACTGACCTTGATA
>JAVXFC010000130.1:0-797 GCA_036658095.1 Alistipes sp.
TGGGAACGTTAAGTTTGTTACAAGCGGCCCGGACGAGCTGGAATTATTCGTTGGCGGAGAAACAACAGGAGCAGGCAGATCAACAGAAAGCATTGACTGATCAGCAGCGGAAGGCAAAGTACAACCGGAATAATCACAACGAGATAGAGCATCTTTTTTATCATATCTCTACCGATGAGGTGTACGGTGCATTGCAATTTGATGGAAGCATGTTTACCGAAACCACCAAATATGATCCGCATTCTCCTTATTCGGCAAGCAAGGCGAGCAGTGATCATTTTGTACGGGCATACCATGATACATACGGGTTGCCGGTGATTGTGACCAATTGCAGCAATAATTACGGCCCGTATCAGTTTCCGGAAAAGTTAATTCCGCTCTTTATCAATAATATCCGCCACAACAAGCCGCTACCTGTGTACGGCAAGGGGCAGAATATACGGGATTGGTTATTTGTAGAGGATCATGCGCGGGCGATTGATTTGATTTTCCACCAAGGGAAGATCGCCGATACGTATAACATTGGTGGCTTTAACGAGTGGACGAATATTGATTTGATTAAGGTGATTATCAAAACAGTGGATAGGCTATTAGGGCGAGCAGAAGGAGAAAGTGAGAAGTTAATTACGTATGTAACCGACCGGGCCGGACATGATTTGCGTTATGCGATTGATGCCAGCAAGTTAAATAAGGAGCTGGGTTGGGAGCCGAGTCTGCAATTTGAAGAGGGGATTGAGAAGACGGTAAAATGGTATTTGGATAACCAGCAATGGATGGATCGGATTACCAATGGAGAG
>JAVXFC010000131.1:0-792 GCA_036658095.1 Alistipes sp.
GTTTGCAGTAGCTTTTCGGCCTCGCCCGGCATCTCGCGCAGTTTATAGAGTTCTTCGCGGCGGATGGAGAAGATGATACGCGAGGCATTGTCTTGCTCGTCGGTATATTCGAGATAGCCTGCCTGGGTAAGTATCTTGAGTGCGCTGTGCGCCGGAACAGGGAAGTACTTGAACGTGCGGCAAAACTCTTCGAGATTGAACTCTTTGACGCAGTCTTGTCCGTCGCCCATGGCCATCTGATAGTAATATTGCAGGTGCTCATACACATCCTTGATGTAATCTTTGTCGGGAAAGGTATCGGGAATGCGCTTGTGCAGGGTCGTTTTATCCGATCGGGAGTAGAGGATAACGGCATACGCCTTTTCGCCATCGCGTCCGGCACGTCCGGCTTCCTGAAAGTAGGCTTCGGGCGAATCGGGCAGATCGAGGTGCACTACCAAGCGCACGTCGGGCTTGTCGATGCCCATGCCGAAGGCATTGGTGGCTACGATTACGCGACATTCGTCATTCTGCCACCGTTTCTGACGGAGGTCTTTTACGGCATTGTCGAGTCCGGCATGGTAGAAATCGGCTGTAATCCCTTCGCCTTGCAGCAGTCCGGTGATCTCTTTGGTGCGGCGGCGGCTACGGGCATAGACAATGGCGCTGCCGGGCATTCGTTTGAGGATGTGCAGCAGTTCGCTGGTTTTGTCCTCGGTAGAGCGAACGATGTAGGCAAGATTCTTTCGCTCGAAACTCATGCGGAACACATTTTCCTGGCGGAAATGGAGCCGGGCCTGAATGTCCTTCACC
>JAVXFC010000132.1:0-751 GCA_036658095.1 Alistipes sp.
GTACGTATCTTTCAACTTGGCGGCCATATAGTTTGCATTCAGAATGGCCGACTTGGTCACTGTGGCTAGACCTTCTGCGCCCAACATGCGGATGTATCCGTAGGTGATTGCTAGTACGCCTGCGCTGCCATAAGGAGCGGCGGACACGGTATTCGTGTCGCTACCCCAAAGCACAGGATGCGAAGGCAGGAAGGGCACCAGATGAGAGGCTACGCAGATAGGACCTACGCCTGGGCCGCCACCGCCGTGAGGGATAGCAAATGTTTTGTGCAGGTTCAGGTGGCATACGTCTGCTCCGATTGTTCCCGGATTGGTTAGGCCTACCTGTGCGTTCATGTTGGCACCGTCCATATATAACTGTCCGCCGCAAGCATGCACAATGTCGCACATCTCTTTGATGTCCACTTCGAAGATGCCGTGTGTGGAGGGATAAGTAATCATGCTGGCAGCCAAGTTGTCCTTGTTGGCTTCGGCTTTGGCGCGGAAGTCTTCGAGGTCGATGTTGCCATTCTCGTCGCACTTTACGGTAACGGTGCTAAATCCACATTGTACGGCGCTGGCCGGATTGGTTCCGTGAGCGGAGGAGGGGAGGAGCACGATGTTACGGTGTCCTTGTCCGATGCTTTCCAGATAAGCGCGAATGACACGCAAGCCGGTATATTCGCCGGAAGCGCCGGAGTTGGGCTGGAAGCTGACGTCTGCAAATCCGGTAATCTCGGCCAGATAAGCCGTCAGGTTTTCAATCATCTCT
>JAVXFC010000133.1:0-726 GCA_036658095.1 Alistipes sp.
CATACGGCTGAAGATGTTGTACAACGAGCAGGGCATACCTGTTAACTATAAAGTAATTGATTCGAACTACGCTGCTGATACCATTCTGGGCGTAGAGCGATCTTGCTACATCAACCGTTCGGCGGAAGAGTTGGGGCTAAATCCCAAAAATGAACTCTCGGCATTGACGCAAACGCTCAATATGGGGCGTTACATCGAGCAGGATAGCTATATACAACGGATCGACAAACATCTTCATGCGGTGCTTTATTCGATCATCAAAGACGAGGTGATCTGTCTGCTGACCGACATTTCGGATTTGAAAGCAACCGAGCAGAACCTCATTGCCGCCAAGAACAAGGCGGAGGAGAGTGACCGTCTGAAGTCGGCATTCTTGGCGAATATGAGCCACGAAATCCGTACGCCACTCAATGCCATTGTCGGCTTCTCCGACCTTTTGTCGGAGTCCACAAATCCCACAGAACGGCTCGAATATCAAAAGATAGTCCATGAGAATAGTAATCTACTCATTAAATTAATCTCCGACATTCTCGATCTGTCGAAGATCGAAGCGGGTACGCTCGAATTTGAAAATTGCAACTTCAATGTCAACCAGATGTGTCAAGAGGTCATCTGCTCGTTGAGTATCAAAGTCGGAAAACGTCCCATTGAATTGCGTTTTGGCGACCACCTATCGGAATGTTGCGCAATCAGTGACAAGGAACGACTGATACAAGTACTTATTAA
>JAVXFC010000134.1:0-674 GCA_036658095.1 Alistipes sp.
TCTAATCTTGCGCGTGCCCATCTCTATCCACCGGAGTTTTCAATATCAAATGATGCCAGTCAATATATTATGGGGTATTAATCTTCCTTTCGAAAGGCTATCCCCCTGATAAAGGCAGGTTGCACACGTGTTCCGCACCCGTACGCCGCTCTCTCTGTCCCGAAGAACAAATACCGCTCGGCTTGCATGTGTTAGGCCTCCCGCTAGCGTTCATCCTGAGCCAGGATCAAACTCTCCATTGTATGTTTGTCTGACTCACTCAAAGTTTCTTTAATACGCTTTAGTTTTTCCTTAATTTTGGTTGTTATATTGTATCTTCAATGATCTCTATTCTATCGCTTTATAACGGAAACTTTTTCTGTCGTTTCGCTTCCGTATTTGCGAGTGCAAAAGTAATAAGTTTTTTGTTAATGACCAAATGTTTGTTGAAAAAATTTAAAAGTTTTTTTTTAAACCCTTAAACCATTCTCCTTACTCTCAATCTAAACTTCTGCGCTCCCTAATTGGGTTTGCAAATATACAACTCTTTTTGTTATTACAAAATTTGTTGACGTATATTTTTTAAAAGTTTTTGTCTTATCTTTATTTTCTGCGCTACCTACTTCCTCTCGTTTTCAGTGGTGCAAAAGTAGAAACTTTTAACTCCACTACCAAACTTTTCGTAACTTTTATTT
>JAVXFC010000135.1:0-620 GCA_036658095.1 Alistipes sp.
TTCGACACTCCGGACGACCGGCTGGTGTGGGACGTGGGTCACCAGGCGTATCCGCACAAAATTCTCACCGGACGCCGCGAGCGCATGGCCACCTTGCGCCAGAAGGACGGCATCGCCGCCTTCCCGCGTCGCGCCGAGAGCGAGTACGACACCTTTGGCGTCGGCCACTCCAGCACCTCGATCAGCGCAGCGCTGGGCATGGCGATTGCCGCCCGCCTGCAGAACAGTGATCGCAAGGCGATTGCCGTGATCGGCGACGGCGCATTGACCGCCGGTATGGCCTTCGAGGCGTTGAACCATGCGCCGGAAGTGGACGCCAACATGCTGGTGATCCTCAACGACAACGACATGTCGATCTCGCGCAATGTCGGTGGTTTGTCCAATTACCTGGCGAAAATCCTGTCCAGCCGCACCTACGCCAGCATGCGCGAAGGCAGCAAAAAAGTCCTGTCGCGCCTGCCCGGCGCCTGGGAAATTGCCCGCCGCACCGAAGAATACGCCAAGGGCATGCTGGTCCCCGGCACCCTGTTCGAAGAGCTGGGCTGGAACTACATCGGCCCGATCGACGGCCACGACCTGCCGACCCTGATCGCCACCCTGCGCAACATGCGCGACCTCAA
>JAVXFC010000136.1:0-605 GCA_036658095.1 Alistipes sp.
CCGCATAATCGGCGGGAATATCGTTGATGCTGTAATCGGGCAGTAGCTTGAACCCACCGCACGAAACAACAGGCTCTTTGGTCACCGACACCGTTTTAACCACATATTTACGCTCGATATTGGGTTCACAGCCAAAATTTAGACTGGGGGCAATATACGCTCCCTCCCAATCGGCAAAGTCTTTGAGCAGTATAAATAAAATCTCTTTTTTCATCCTTGTATTTCTCGTTTTAATATTGTCCCGTTCTGAAAAACCGTTACAGGTTTGATGATACAAAGATAATTAAATTTGTTTAATTGGAGCAGACTGCAGTCTGCTCCAATTTTCGTCTATACGTTTTTATCGCCACCGCTCGTTGGTGGTGCATCTGATTCGGTGTCAGCATACCGCACGATAGGTGCGGTCGTAAATTGTTATAGGTAGCCACACTCTGTCCAACAATTTTGCGCAGCGTGGGCAAATCCGCATCCAGTTCTTCCAACAAAAACTCCTGCTTCAAGATGCCGTTAACACGCTCTGCTTGGTTCGTGTACACCACCCAGCGCGGTAGTACTTCTGTCTGCTTACCCCGACCAATCGGCAAAGAGCGCCTATCGCTTTATAG
>JAVXFC010000137.1:0-588 GCA_036658095.1 Alistipes sp.
CGCAGCTCACACATTTCGACGAACTTTTCTACTTCGACCACCGCGGCATTACTTCACTCGCTCGGTGCGACAACGCCCCCCTGCTTTCGCTCGCTGCCGAGCACGTGGCACACGCCGCCGCAAAGCTAACTTTGTGACCTTGACGAGCCAGAGGAGGAGCGTTCGCAAACGCTCGCTTTAAAAAGTTGAACATTGTGGAAATCACCATGCCACTACCTATGTTACCTTTGCAGCACCATGAAAAAATACCTATTTATATACGCCGTCTGTGTGACGACGCTGCTGGTGTGGGGCTACACACGCCAACGCACCGAAATCAATCGACTGCAACACAACCAATCTGCACTGCTTGACCAAGCAACCTACTACCGCACACGAGACAGTCTCTCCGCGGCATCAGTCGAACAGCTGGAATTGACCCGTCGCGAACTGGAGAGGCATCGCAGCGACCTTGTACAACAGTGCAAAACATTGAAAATAAAGGTGCGACAGCTGAAATCACTCGCAACGACTGCGACCGTGACCGAGATGAAGATTCAAGTCCCTATGCGCGACACAATCATCCTACATGACACACTGCGGCTCTTC
>JAVXFC010000138.1:0-571 GCA_036658095.1 Alistipes sp.
TTATTCATCTCGTTCTTTTCGGCTCTTTTCGCCCCACCTATCAGGTAGAGTAAGTTCGATTTTATAAAGTTTTTCATTCTTCCTGCTATCAATTCTGCCACAAAGATATGTATTATATTCCAATGGAACAAATATCTAATGGAATATAATTGGATATAACTTGGGTGATTCAGTAATTGTAGATTACTATTACTCTACAACGCTATCTGAAGCACTTTGGAGTTGCTTATCATCTTGCGTTTCGTTGAACTTGACATGTGAAGTCTGGTGAAAGACGACTTTTTTGTTCGTTAAATCTGTATGATGAGATGATATACCAGTTGTTAAAGGTTTGGAGGATTATCACGCTCTGAGCTAAGTGGATATATATGTCCGTTAAATGGTTGTATTTGTCTATCTACGACCGATCATTTAATTAATAAATCAAGTCCACGGATAAGAGCTGTTTCTTCTATTAATTTTGCACAGCAATTAAGAAGCTGTTTGAATTTGTTGCCGAAGTTATTTTAGAGCTATTTTTATTTCTGTTTTTGGCTTATTGGTCAAAAATAGTACATAAAATCGGGGTAAT
>JAVXFC010000139.1:0-569 GCA_036658095.1 Alistipes sp.
GATAACATCACAACATACTGATATATACTGGATATGACATATAGTTTCGGTTTAGGCTCAAACGCTTGCTTAAAAGTAATTTTTAGGCAGGCGTTTTTGTTTTGTTTCTATATTTCGTTTGCAGGCTCGCTTCTAAAAATACTCTTCGCGGTAGCGGTAGTTGTCGCGCATGGATTCGAAGTCGGCAGGCGCGGCTTTCAATGCCTCGCTTTGTACGACTAAATCAAAGTGGCTGCGGATGGTGGCGCAGAGACGCTTCCAACTGATGGGCTGTGGTTTCACTGGTTTCACTTCGGCAGGGTACCAATCGCTCAGCGACAATCCGAAAAGGTTCGATAGAACGTGTATCGACATGGCTGTGGCATTGGCTTTGCCTTGTGCCGAGTAGCCGGCGATGTGGGGCGTGGCGAAGAGTGCCCCCGCAAGTAGAGCCGGATTGAGATCGGGTTCGTGTTCCCATACATCCAGCACATACGGATGTCCGCTGCGCAACAAAGCATCACCATCGACCACCTCGCCGCGCGAGGAGTTCACAAGAATCGCATCGGGTTTCATGCGGGCAAGCAGGG
>JAVXFC010000140.1:0-546 GCA_036658095.1 Alistipes sp.
TGTAAGCCACGAACTTATCGTTGTCGGTAGCCTCCGCATCGTCGAGAATGGTACGCAACTTTTCGAGGTGCGACGCACGCAGGTAGAACGACACGTCGCAGTAGGCCGTGCGAGAGAGCAGCTCCAACCCCTTGGGATCGACTTTCAGCAATTTGCGACCGTCACAATCGACGACCTTCACATAATCTTTCGTCAAAAGACGATACTGGGTTTTGTCCTCCCCAACGGGGAACGGCTCTTGATAAATGAAATCTGCCATAACAGTTCTCTATTTTATGTTTGTTAGTTTCGTGTTTGATTTCGAATAAAGCCTTGCAAAAATACAAAAAACAATTCAGATCGCACAACAATTTTCTTTTGTCTGTCATTTTCTTCCCAAAAAGAGGTCATTCTTAAGAATTTTCATTAAATTTGTGCGATTTTTTGAGAACAACAAATTCACTACATAAAATAAATCATTATGGTATCCTACAAAGATTTGGGCCTGGTTAACACCCGCGAGATGTTCGCCAAAGCCGTAAAAGGCGGTTATGCCATTCCGGCATT
>JAVXFC010000141.1:0-529 GCA_036658095.1 Alistipes sp.
CTTGACACCGGCGTAGATGATGGTTCCTTCGCCCACGCTCACTCCCCGTCCGAGGTAGACCTGCGGATAGATTTGGCAGTTGGCGCCGATCGAGACCCCCTGTTCGGCTACCGTGAAGTCGCCGATGTAGCAGTCGGCACCCACCGTGGCCTGCTCCGAGAGGGCGCAGTGGGGGCTGATGCCCGTGCGGCGCGGTTTGGCAGCGTTGTACATTTCGAGCAATTTGAGTACACATTGCCCCGCGTCATCGACCTTGATGAGTGTGGCCGCAACGGGCTGCGAAGGGCAGAAGGTGCGGTCTACCAGCACAATGCTGGCATTTGTGGTGTAGAGAAAAGGTTCGTATTTGGCGTTGGTCAGGTAGCTCAGCGAGCCGGCCTTGCCCTCCTCGATCGAGGAGACGGTGTTGACTTTGGTCTGCGTATCGCCTACGACCTCACCGCCCAGAAAGCCTGCGATCATTTCGGCTGTAAATTCCATCATAACTTATAGGTATTTGTTTATATCGACCCCTTCGGGCAAAAATTCT
>JAVXFC010000142.1:0-519 GCA_036658095.1 Alistipes sp.
CAGATAGGAGAATCCAGCAAATATAATCTACAACCTTGTTTACCGTGCGACGGATCGCCCGCGAGGTGCGAATCTTTTCACCCCTTTGTCGAGCAGCCAAGATACCAAAACGCAGATCCACCAACACCAATATTGCGGCTGCCAACATCACCCACCTCAGGGGGTAAAATATTTCAAGAATCTGCGAAAGGAAGACCGCCACCCCTCCCTGTATGATATTGCGTTCGTTCATTATCCTTAAAAAGATATGTTATTATTTGTTTTCACACTCAAATATAGTGTATTACATTTACTTTTAGAATGTAATTTTTCCGTAAAAAAAAGTAATTACCCGCCTTTCTAAAAAAAACGTTGGCAGAATATTTGCAAGTACATAATAAAGTACTTATATTTGTACATAAATAACACACAAAACCATGAAAACAGCCAATTTCACCGAACTGAGAAACAACCTCAAGAGTTTTCTCGATGGAGTAGTCAGCAATAGCGAGCCACTGATCGTGCATCGTTCGGGCAACG
>JAVXFC010000143.1:0-519 GCA_036658095.1 Alistipes sp.
GATCGTATGCTAAAAGACGGGATAAGCAAAGAAAAGGCGTGTCACTATTTAGGAATTAGTATTACAGAATTCGAAAATTAAAAAATCTCCACAGAATTCTTCAGGACACCTAACGTACTTAGGTTTTGGCTGCAACTTATGGCCATGAACAGTGTGTTATTGAAATGCAACTCGGTAACTCTCACATTATCACTTATGAAAAGACATTTCTACATTTCAAATATGCTATCTGCCACCTGTGATTATCTCTGCCAATGTAGGCAAATAACGCTTCATCAAAATAAAAATCTGCAATCCGATAAGAATAATTACCGCTGGGCAGAATAAATAGAGAACCGTCATACTCAGGTCGCTGAGCGGGATAATCCTGACGACCATCCTGCCTATGAAAGATATCGGAATGGCAAAATAGGCGTAAATAAAAAAGGAGCTATTCGACAAGAGAGGATGGCTATGCCAACTTCCTTTTTTTAGAAAATAGGCAGAAACGAGTATTGCACAGATCATTCCGGTTATGAT
>JAVXFC010000144.1:0-516 GCA_036658095.1 Alistipes sp.
TTTCGCACTCTTTGATTTCGAAATGCGAAGCAACCAATGCCACCCGTCCTGGGTCGCCTACTAATATTACTTTGTCTGCCAATTGCTCGGGCTTTACGTGCAAATGGAATACAGAGCCATCTTCGTTAATGATAAGCTCTGATGAAGGAAACTTTTTTTTCATACATTTATTCGCTAAGTGGTTTAGTTGATATTCCGGTAGAAGGTTTTGCAATATTTTCACGCATAGATGTATCTGCCTGAATATTTTTCATTTTATAGTAATCCATAATGCCCAAGTTGCCGCTACGGAAGGCTTCTGCCATTGCTTTGGGCACTTCGGCTTCTGCCTGAATTACATTGGCGCGAGCCTCTTGCGCCTTGGCTTTCATTTCTTGTTCGTAAGCTACTGCCATAGCACGTCGTTCTTCGGCTTTGGCCTGCGCAATATTCTTATCGGCATTAGCCTGATCAATCTGCAACGCGGCGCCGATGTTCTTGCCGATATCAATATCAGCGATATCGATAGATAATATT
>JAVXFC010000145.1:0-516 GCA_036658095.1 Alistipes sp.
CATCCGTTGAGCTTTATTTTAGGTGTCGAGGCATCGGCTTACGATTGGCTGTACACTACTCATTCAGAGACACTTTGGAGTGCAACAAAAAACCTCAATGATCCTTGTCCCAAATGCTGGACAGTCCCCTCAAAGAATGATTTCGCAGGGCTGACTATCGCCGATAAAGCGTCGGGCACGGAGAAACAATTTGGCTGGAAGCTCACCGACGGAACCACAAACGCCTACTACCCCGCTGCTGGCTTTCGCACCTATTTAAAAGGACACATTCAGAACGTTTACAACCCCATATCGGGCGTTGATGTTCCCAAACCATGGGTCGGCTACTACTGGACAAACGGTTCAGAGACAACCCGTTCGATGGCGATGTACTTCTGGTTAAACGCTGCCGATATACAACAAAGTGGCATTGAAATCGCGGTACCGCAATATCGCGCAAACGGGATGCAAATACGTTGCGTAAAACAGTAAGAAGCGTAAATCCTCATTTAGCTCGCTAAAATCGGATTTGCAGAA
>JAVXFC010000146.1:0-515 GCA_036658095.1 Alistipes sp.
CCCACCGGAATTGCCGAGGTGGTGATTATGCCCCACCTCTCGTTCGGCACTGGACATCACGCCACCACCTGCCTGATGACCTCAACCCTGCTCAAACTCGACGTGAAGGGCAAGTTTGGTTTGGATGTGGGCAGCGGCACGGGCGTACTCTCGATTGTTGCTGCCAAGCAGGGAGCCACAGCCGTCGATGCCGTTGATATTGACGATTGGGCCGATGAAAATTGCCGCATGAATGCCACGACAAACGGGGTTGCCAATCGCGTACACACGCTCTTAGGCGACG
Source organism: Alistipes sp. (assembly GCA_036658095.1). GTDB lineage: Bacteria > Bacteroidota > Bacteroidia > Bacteroidales > Rikenellaceae > Alistipes. The sequence goes on from JAVXFC010000146.1 coordinate 284, forward strand.
TGCATCGGGTCGAGGGACACCACTACGACTTCATTCTGGCGAACATCAACCGCAATGTGCTCCTTGCCGACCTGCCTTGTTACAACACGCTGCTCAATGCAGGTGGCACCCTGCTGATGAGTGGTTTTTTGGAGGCAGACGCACCCATCGTCACCCAAGCTGCCGAGGCACAAGGGTTACACACAACCGAGGTTTGCACGCGCGATGGCTGGGCATTGATTCACTGCACAAA
>JAVXFC010000147.1:0-510 GCA_036658095.1 Alistipes sp.
AACTTCGGTTCTGGCTGGACTTGGCTGGTTAAAAATGCAGACGGTTCTTTGGCTATTGTAAATACCTCAAACGCTGCAACCCCACTGACCAACGGTGACAAGCCACTGCTGACCGTGGACGTTTGGGAACACGCCTACTACATCGACTATCGCAACGCGCGTCCTAAATATCTGGAGAACTTCTGGGCTCTGGTAAACTGGGAATTCGTGGCGAAAAACCTGGCATAAGTTTGCTGAGTGACGCACATAAAAAAGGCGGTCAATTGACCGCCTTTTGTTTTAGCCATGTTAATGGCTATCGATAGAAAACTTAGCAATAAATCAGTGTAGTGCGGCAACAAAACTAAAGATAACAATCACAGCCAGTGCTGCGACCGTTGTCATTAGAGAATATTTCAGATCGGTTTCCATTTCTTCTTCTCCCGCATTTCGTTATCAGATCAATTTTGATTATACATAAACACTTGCAGAAAGTGTGTGAAATCATTTTCACATACCTTAAATGGGATC
>JAVXFC010000148.1:0-507 GCA_036658095.1 Alistipes sp.
CAGCGAGCCTTCGTTGGTGTAGCGCACGGTGCCGCATCCCGGCTCAATCGTGCCGATGGTGTACACGGTTTCGCCCTGTTGTTGCAGCGTTGCGCGCAGCGCTTCGGCCTGGGAAGCATCCACGATAAGCACCATGCCGATGCCCATGTTGAATGTTTTGAGCGCTTCGGTTTCATCCAAGCGGGCGGCCGCGCACACAAAGGGCACAATGGGCGGCATTTCCCAGGTGCTCAAATCAACCACGGCATCCATCGTTTTGGGCAGCGCGCGGTTCAGGTTTTCGGTGATGCCGCCGCCGGTGATGTGGGCCAGCGCGTGCACGGCTTCGGGGTGCGCCCCGAGCGCGGCATGTACCGACTTCACATAGATGCGCGTGGGTTCTAGCAGGGCATCTTGCACGCACGAACCGGCCAGCTCTTCACAGGGCAAGCGCAGTTCGTAGTGGGTTTTGCCTTCGATGCACACCTTGCGGGCAAGGGAATAGCCGTTGGAATGCAGGCCGCTTGA
>JAVXFC010000149.1:0-502 GCA_036658095.1 Alistipes sp.
TGGGAAATAACGCAAAGTTGTGCATAAGTTTTGCAAATTTTAGAAATCTTTGTATATTTGCACTCCCGCTCATCACGGGAAATCAATAATTTTGGTCTGATGGCCGAGTGGTTAGGCAAAGGTCTGCAAAACCTTGTACAGCGGTTCAAATCCGCTTCAGACCTCAAAGAGGGTTTTTAATTAGTTGGATAACAGCAAATTAAAGACCCTCTTTCATTTGGAGGGGCGGATATAGGGGCGCAGGAGCATTAAAAGTCTAAAATTTATCAATTCCTCTTTTCGCTATTTCACCAAGTATCGGTTTCATCTCTTTAAGTATTCCTTCGGTAATTTCATTTACAGGTGTCGCATGATTCGTTTTTGTATCATAACATTGCACAGGACTAATAGAGATACTATTAAGTGTTATTTGCAGTAATTTATCCAATAATTCTTCGTTTACTTCCGCAGCTTCTCGTTTATACCCCTCAAAAGCCATGGATATTGCATATTTAAAAGAATA